>NZ_JBFUEH010000003.1:0-404985 GCF_056404295.1 Pedococcus sp. P2_D7 | reverse complement strand
CCGGCCGCAACATCGATGTCTGGGTCACCGGCCAGGTGCTGCAGTTCTACGACGGCGACTACCTGCTGCGCACCGAACAGCGCCGAAGCGCCGGGGAGGTCAGAGTCAAACGCGCCCAAGTCCCGGGCGGGCAACGTAGGGTCAGATCGAGTGACACCCATCAACCGAAGTAGGTGTCACCCATCAACCGAAACAGTGTTACCCAACAGCCGAAGCCCGGATGACCGGGATCAGCCGAAGTAACACAAGACGTGTGTGGGCCCCGTGGGACTCGAACCCACAACCTACGGATTAAAAGTCCGCAGCTCTAACCATTGAGCTAGAGGCCCCGGCCGGCCACGCGGCATACCCACCGTTGTGCCGAACCGGCCACAGACTAACGGCTGGGCAGCCGTGCGACCCACGGCGTTCGGAACCCGTCCGTGCGCCGGTCCGTTGGCCCGACATGAGCACCCTCACCTGTCCCAAGTGTGGTTCCGACATGCGCAGCTACGAGCGCAACCAGGTCCACGTCGACCAGTGCACGGGTTGTGGCGGCCTGTTCCTCGACCGCGGGGAGCTCGAGGCACTCGTGGCCGCCGAGACGGCCTGGCATCAGCAGCCGGCAGCAGCCGCCCCGGCCCCGCCGCAGCCGCCCGTCCCGCAACCCCCTCAGCAGCAGGGTGGGTGGCAGCAGCAGCCGGCGCAGAGCTACCACGCGCCGTACGGCCAGCGTCGCAAGAAGTCGTTCCTCAGCGAGCTGTTCGACTGAGCCCAGTTCGACTGAGCCCAGTACGACTGGGCCAAGTCCGACCGAGCCCTGGACCGAGCGGCGCGACCGAGCTGGCTCGATCCCGCCGCCGTCGGCACCACCTGAGAGACTGGGCGGGATGAAAAACGAGCCCAGTGGTCGTCCCGGTCCGCGCCGTCCCGCGTTCTTCAGCCCCACGGCGATGGAGGCGCAGGGTGGCACGGTCCCCGACCCCGCGCAGGTGACCGAGATCGCCCACGAGACGGCGGCCGTCCTCGTCGGCACCGGCCGCGCCACCGACGACCCCGCCCTCACGGCCCGGCTGGTCGCGCTGGTCGACGAGCTCGGGCTGTCGACGGTCGCGGAGCTGTGGGCCGACCGTCCCGCCCGCAGCCTCCCCGGGGCCCTGTGGCGCCTCTACGCGTTGCGCGAGTGGGTGCAGCGCAGTCCCGAGGAGGCGAGTGCCGACTACGCCGCCGGCATCCGGTTCACCGACGTCAACCATGCCGTGGCCGGGGTCGCCGAGCCGCCCGGGCCGGCCGAGCTGCGCGAGCTGACCGACTCGATCCTGCGCGGGGTGTTCTCCGGCGACTTCGCGGTGGCGCTGCAGCGTGCCGCGGCGTTCTGTCGCGTTGTCGCGGCCGGTCGCGCCGACCGGGCCCACACCACCGACGCCCAGGACCCCGAAGCAGCCAGCGCCCAGACGCGCCGTGCCGCCTCGATGCTGTCGACGGCCGAGGACCTCGACGTCGGCGCCCGCCTCTGGCAGGCCGGCGAACTCATCTGAACGGCCCCTTGCCTGCAGCGAAACACGCCTCTCGAGGAACAACATCCGGGCCACCGGGGTTACAGTCGGACGTGCGTCGGGCCGCGGTAGCCCCGGGTCCCAACTGAAGCCGCTATGAGCGGCCACGCGCCGTGAGGCGCTCCCGGCCCGACGCGCACACTGTTCACCTGCGCGCCACCTCGGTATGCCGCCCGCTCGCCCTTCTCGGCGGCGTCCCCGAAGGCGTGGCGAGGGGTGGTGACGGGGTCGGTGGGCCGGCTCCGTGGCATACCTGGGCCTGCCCGCCGAGCGCCTCCGAGGCCGCGCGCCACGCCGCACGGGCACCGCAGATTTGGGTGCACTTGGCAACCATCATTCGGCATAGCCGGTTGGGACTAGTCATGATCAGTGGTCACATGACCCACATGGGTGGTTCCCGGGCATGGCGGGTCAAGAGATAGCAAACTGGATGCCACGTTTGCCCGGCGCTCCGTTAGCGTTGAACCCATGACCACCGACCCGCGCGCCGGTGCAGACCTCACCGATGATGCGCTGCAGAACGAGATCGAGCTCGTCGGAGATCTCGTCGTGGCCGCGTCCGCCAGCGAGCGACCGCTGACCGAGGACGAGATCGACGAGGCCCTCGGGATCGAACGCGGGCAGCAGAAGTCCCCGGAGGACACGCAGGGTGTCGCGCACCCGCACCGGGCAGGGAAGCGGCTGAACGCCTGAGCCTGTCCCTCCTGGTGGAGCGATCGAGCAGTCGAGTTGCGCTTTGACGCGTACTTGCCCGTAGCATCGTCCACGGCCATCCCCCCTTTGCGTGACCGGAGAGAACCGTGGGCTTTCGCCTCACCCCCCAGGAGAACAGCTTTTACGATCTGTTCGCCAAGTCCGCTTCCTACCTCGTGCTCGGCTCCCGTGAGCTGACCACGCTGCTCGGAGTCGACCCGTCGGAGCGTGAAGCCGTCGCCACGCGGATGCGCGAGATCGAGCACGACGCCGACGAGGCCACCCACGAGATCATCCGCAAGGTGAACAGCTCGTTCATCACACCGTTCGACCGCGAGGACATCCACGGTCTGGCCTCCACGCTGGACGACTGCATGGACATGATGGACGCTGCTGTCGACCTGATCGTGCTCTACCGCATCGGTGACCTCCCGGCCGGTGTTTCCGACCAGGTCGAGGTGCTGGCGCGGATGTCCGAGCTCACCGCCGACGCGATGCCGCGACTGCGGTCGATGAAGGACCTGTCCGGCTACTGGATCGAGATCAACCGCCTCGAGAACCAGGCCGACCAGATCTACCGCCGCCTGCTGGCCGGGCTGTTCAACGGCGACTTCGGCGCAGACACCCTCACGATCATGAAGCTCAAGGAGGTCGTCGAGGAGCTCGAGGCCGCCGCTGACGCGTTCGAGAAGGTGGCCCACAAGGTCGAGAGCATCGCGGTCAAGGAGTCCTGAGCCTCCCCATGGACTGGCTTCCGGTAGGAATCGTCATCGCCCTGGCGATGGGCTTCAACTACACCAACGGCTTTCACGACGCGGCCAACGCGATCGCGACCTCGGTCTCGACCCGCGCCCTGACGCCCCGGGTGGCGCTGGTGATGGCCGCGATCGCCAACCTCGTCGGCGGGCTGATCGTCTACAAGTTCGGCAAGGTCGCCGCCACGGTCGGCAAAGGGATCATCGAGGCGCCGCAGGGCAACGAGGGCCTCGTCATCTGTGCCGCCGCCCTGATCGGTGCGACCGGCTGGAACCTCCTGACTTGGTGGTTCGGCCTCCCCTCCTCGTCGTCGCACGCCCTCATCGGCGGGCTCGGCGGCGCTGCCCTGGCTGCTGGGGCGCACGTGAAGTGGGCGGGCATCTTCGAGAAGGTCATCATCCCGATGATCCTCTCGCCCATCGTCGGACTCATGCTGGGCTTCCTCGTGATGACCGCGATCCTCTGGCTGTTCCGGGGCGCGCAGCCCGGCAAGGTATCCCGCGGCTTCCGCTACGCGCAGACTGCGTCAGCAGCGGCGATGGCCTTCGGCCACGGGTTCCAGGACGCGGCCAAGACGGCCGGTGTCGTGGTCCTCGCGCTGACCGTGGGTGGTCACTACACCGGTGACAAGGTTCCGCTGTGGGTGCTGCTGATGAGCGCCATCGTGATCTCACTCGGCACGTATGCCGGTGGGTGGCGGATCATGCGCACGCTCGGCCGCCGCATCATCCACCTCGACCCGCCGCAGGGTTTCGCGGCGGAGACGACGGCCGCCTCCATCCTGTACGTCGCGGGCATGGCGTTCGGCGCCCCGATCTCGACGACCCACACGATCACCTCGGCGATCATGGGCGTCGGTGCGACCAAGCGCCTGTCCGCCGTGCGGTGGGGTGTGGCCGGCAACATCGTCGGGGCCTGGGTGCTGACCTTCCCCGGCGCCGGCCTGGTCGCCGCCGCCAGCTGCTACCTGATCAACCTCTTCGTCTGACCCGACCCCCCCGCACTTCTGGCCACTGGTGTTGGGTGCGGGGCGCGATGTGGGGCACTGGTGCCGCATGGGTGGCCCGAAGTCGGGGGGCTCCCGCACTTCTGGCCACAGGTGTCGGGTGCGGGGCGCGATGTGGGGCACTGGTGCCGCATGGGTGGCCCGAAGTCGGGGGGCTCCCGCACTTCTGGCCACTGGTGTCGGGTGCGGGGCGCGATCTGGGGGCCTGGTGCCGCATGGGTGGCCCGAGGTCGGGTGGGGGTAGCCACGCCAACGTGGGTGAGGCTGTCCACAGGAGTGGGCTCGCGGCATACACGATCCACAGGCGATGGCGCACGCGTCGCCAGGTGCAGCGTGACTGGCCACGATCTCGACCATGCGAACCACGGACGCCCGTCGCTGGATCGACCTGCCGCAACCATTCCTGTGGCAGGAGGCCAGAGGAGCCGGGCTCAGTCACGCGGCACTGTCTGGTGCGGTGCGACGTCGCGAGGTGATCAAGATCGCCCCTTCGCTGTATGCCGTCCGCGAACCGTGGCTCCGGCTCGATCCGACCGAGCTTCACGTTGCCTTGGCGCGCGCAGCACAGGCCTCGATCCCCGAGTCCGTGGTGAGCCATGTCAGTGCTGCCATCGCTCTGGGTCTCCCCACGCCGCAGGGGCCCGTGGGCAAGGTGAGTCTCACGGCGCGTGAGTCATCACGGACCAGCTATCCCGAAGACTGGCGTCGGGTGCTGCAGGCCGAACTGCCCGCGGACCACGTGTCCACGGCCCACGGAGTACTGCTGACCAGTCCCGCCAGGACAGTGGTGGACTCGTTCCGGCAGAGTCGCTTTCGAGATGCCCTTGCGATCGCCGATGCGGCCCTGCGGGACGGGTTGGTCCAGCCGGAGGAGCTGCGGGAGATGCGGGCATTCCAGACGCGGTGGCCCGGCATCCGGCTGGCGGAGGAGGGACTGGGCCTGGTCGATGGTCGGAGGGAGAGCTGGCTTGAGTCGGCTTCGGTGGCCGTGGCACATCGGCGCGGATACTCGGTACCGGAGAGCCAGATCCGCATCCACGACATGGAAGGCGTGTTCGTAGGACGGGTCGACCACCTGTGGCGAGGAGCCGGGGTGATCGGGGAGGCCGACGGCCTCGGCAAGTACCGCGGAGACCTGGACGATGAGGAGGCCACAGCCGAGCAGATTTCAGAGATCGTCCTGGCCGAGCGTGATCGCGAGCGTGGCCTGGAATCCTTGGGCTTTGCCGTCGCCCGGTGGGGGACCGCTGACTTGCGCGACTACGGCGAGGGACTGTGCCGGGCGTTGAGCGCTGCGCGCCGTCGTGCTCGTCCGCAGTCGATCAGGTGCCTATGGCGCAGCAACGACGACGAACCCCTGCAGCCGTGGAGATGGCCTCCGGCCGAGGCGTCCGCGGCCTTCCCAGCTGCCTGACTGGCCGCGCCGCGCGCCACTTCTGGCCGCTGTTGTGGCTCCGGGACCCGGAAATCCAGGGCCGGTGCGGCATGGGTGGCCAGAAGTCGGGAGTCCCCCGCACTTCTGGCCGGTGGTGTGCCTCCGGGACCCGGAAATCCAGGGCCGGTGCGGCATGGGTGGCCAGAAGTCGGGCCCGGGGGAGGGAAAGGACCGATCAGCCGAAGCGACCGCTGATGTAGTCCTCGGTGGCCTTCACGCCCGGGTTGTTGAAGATCTTCTGGGTGTCGGCGACCTCGATCAGCTTGCCGGGCTTGCCGGTGGCCGCGAGGTTGAAGAACGCCGTCTGGTCGGAGACCCGGGCGGCCTGCTGCATGTTGTGCGTGACGATCACGATCGTGTACTTGCTCTTCAGCTCCGAGATCAGGTCCTCGATGGCGAGGGTCGAGATCGGGTCGAGGGCCGAGCAGGGCTCGTCCATCAGGAGCACCTGCGGCTGCACGGCGATGGCTCGCGCGATGCAGAGTCGCTGCTGCTGGCCGCCGGAGAGGCCGGCGCCGGGCTTGTTGAGCCGGTCCTTGACCTCGTTCCACAGGTTCGCGCCGTTGAGCGACTGCTCCACGACGTCGTCGAGCTTCTTCTTGCCCTTCACCCCGTTGAGCCGCAGACCCGCCGCCACGTTGTCGTAGATCGACATGGTCGGGAACGGGTTGGGTCGCTGGAACACCATGCCGACGGTCCGACGGACGGCCACCGGGTCGACGTTGGAGGCGTAGAGGTCCTGGTCGTCGAGCATGACCTTGCCCTCGACGCGCCCGCCGGGGATCACCTCGTGCATCCGGTTGAGGGTGCGCAGGAACGTCGACTTGCCGCAGCCGGACGGGCCGATGAAGGCGGTCACCGAGCGTGGTTCCACCGTCATGGTCACGCCTTCGACGGCCTTGAACGCACCGTAGTAGACGTTCAGGTCACTGACGTCGATTCGCTTGGCCATGGTGTGCTTTCGTCCTTCGGGATGGGTATGCCGTGCGGGCCGGCATCGGGCGGAGCGGAGTCTGGGGGGCTACTTCTTGACGGAGCCGAAGCGGGCGATGACCCGGCCGGCGAGGTTGAGGATCAGGACCAGGAGGATGAGCGTGAGGGCAGCAGCCCAGACCCGGTCGACGGCCGGCTGCAGGCTCTCGGTGCGGTCCTGGTTGATCATCGTGGGCAGGGTGGCCATGTAGCCGCCGAACAGGTCGCTGGCGATCGACTTGGTGTAGGGGCCAAGGATCAGCAGGGGCGCGGTCTCACCCATGACACGGGCCAGGCCGAGCAGGATGCCGGTGATGATGCCGGAGAAGGCCGTCGGGAGCACGACCCGCGCGATGGTCTTCCACTTCGGGACACCCAAGGCGTACGACGCCTCGCGCAGCTCGTTGGGGACGAGCTTGAGCATCTCCTCGGTCGAACGCACGATGACCGGGATCATCAACAGCACCAACGCCAGGCAGACGGCGAAGCCGACCCGCTGGAACCCGAACGTCGTGACCCACACGGCGTAGACGAACAGGCCGGCGACGATCGACGGCACACCAGTGAGGATGTCGACCATGAACGAGACCGCCTTGGCGAACTTCCCGCGACCGTACTCGACGAGGTAGATGGCGGTCATCACGCCGATCGGCACGGAGATCACCGAGGTGGTGACGCCCTGGATCAGGGTGCCCTGGATGGCGTGGACGGCGCCGCCTCCCTCGCGGCGAGAGGTGATGCCCTTCTGCGAGTTGGTCCACCACTGCGAGTCGAGGACCAGTCCCACACCCTTGGAGAGCACGGTCCAGAGGATCCACACCAGCGGGATCAGGGCGATGAGGAAGGCCAGCCACATGACGACGCGAGCCAGCTGGTCCCTGAACTCGCGACCACGGGCGGGGTGTCCCAGAGCGGGGGGAGCCGCACGCTCCGGAGCCTTGGCCACGGTGTCGGTGCTCATTCGGTGAAGGCCTTCCTGCGCTCGATGACGATGCGGGCGATGGCGTTGACGACGAACGTCAGGACGAACAGCACCAGGCCGGCGGCGATGAAGGCCCCGGTCTTGGCGGGCGAGTCGAACTCACCGGCGTTGTTGGCGATGCGTGATGCGAAGGTCTCGCCGCCGTTGAGCAGCGACCAGGTCCACTTCGAGCCCTGCGGCAGCGACGACACGATGATGGTGACGGCGATGGTCTCGCCGAGCGCACGGCCCAGCGCCAGCATCGCTGCCGAGATGACGCCCGGGCGCCCGAAGGGCAGCACCGAGACGCGGATCATCTCCCACTTGGTGGCGCCCAGGGCGAGCGCGCCCTCCTTGTGCGTCACCGGCGTTTGCGCGAAGACCTCGCGTGACAGCGCGGTGACGATGGGCAGGATCATGATGGCCAGCACGACGCCGATGAGCAGGATCGTGCCGCTGGTCCCGGTGCGGGAGAAGAGCGGGATCCACCCGAGGTGGTCGGACAGCCAGATCTGGAACGGGTCGAACCACGGCGTGAAGGTCTTCAGGCCCCACAGGCCGTAGACGATCGACGGCACCGCGGCCAGCAGGTCGATGACGTTGGCCGCGGGGCGCGAGAGCCACCGCGGCGAGTACTGCGTGATGAACAGCGCGACGCACACCCCGACCGGCACCGCGATGAACATCGCGATGGTGGAGGCGGCCACCGTCGTCCAGAGCAGCTCGACGATGCCGAAGCGCAGGTTGTCGCTGTCGCTGACCGACCAGTCGCGCGACGTCAGGAAGTTGACCTTGTCGTCGGCGATCGCCGGGATCGCCTGCCACAGCAGGAAGACACCGACCAGCGTGACGAGGCCGATGACCAGTGCGCCGGAACCCTTGGCCGCGGCCGCGAAGGCCCGGTCGCCCAGGCGCCCGGTGCCTGCACCGTCACCACTGAGGGGGCCTCGTCCGTCCGGGCCGGGCAGCTCGTCGGCGACGGAGACTCCGGTCACTGATGCCACGGCATGTGCCTCACGATCGGGGGTGCTGGTGGGTGAGCGGGGAAGCAACGAGCGGGGAAGCAACGAGCGGGGGAGCAGGTATGCCGCGGGGCTGGGAGCCAGCCCCCCCGCGGCATACCGATCAGGCTAGATCAGGACAGGGCCTTGATGGCGGTCTCGACCTTGGTCTGGATCTCGGTGGGCAGCGGCGCGTAGCCGATGCTCTCGAGGCCCTTCTGGGTCTCCGCGGAGGCGAAGTGCGTGAGGAACGCCTTGGTCAGGGCCGCCTTCTTGGCGTCCTTGGCCTTGGAGCAGACGATCTCGTAGGTGACCAGGAGGATCGGGTAGGCCCCGGCCTCCTTGGTGCTGTAGTCCAGCTTGAGGCGCAGGTCGTTGCCCTCGCCGTCGGCCTTGGCGGCCAGGACGGCCTTGCCGACCGACTCGGCGGTGAGCTCGACGGCGCCGCCACCGTTGTCGATCTGGGAGATGCCCAGGTTGTTGTCCTTGGCGTAGGACCACTCGGCGTAGGTGATGCCACCCTCGGTGGCCTTCACGGCACCGGCGACACCGTCGGACTTCTGCTTGCCCTCACCCTTGCCGGTCCAGGCCTTGCCCGGCTCGGCGGTCCAGGCGGCCGGAGCGGCAGCCTTGAGGTACTTGGTGAAGTTCTCGGTGGTGCCGGACTCGTCGGAGCGGAAGAAGACCTTGATCGGCTCGGACGGCAGGGTCACGCCGGAGTTCAGCGCGGCGATCGACTTGTCGTTCCAGGTGGTCACCTTGCCGTTGAAGATGTTGGCGGCGACCTCGGGGGTGAGGACGAGCTTGTCGACACCCTTGACGTTGTAGGCGACGGCGATCGGTCCGGTGACCATCGGCAGGTTCCACGCCGGGGAGCCGCAGTACGCCTTGGCGTCGTCGGCCTCGATCTTGCCGTCCTTCTCGGTGGTCTTGAGCGCCGAGTCGGAGCCGGCGAAGTCGACCTGGCCGGCGATGAACTGCTTGATGCCGGCACCCGAACCAGTCGGGTTGTAGTTGATCGTGGTGCCGTCGCAGGCGTCCTGGAACGACGCGATGGCTTCTTCGATGGCGTTCTTCTGAGCGGAGGAGCCCTCGGCGTTCAGGGTGCCGCCACCCTCGGGGCAGGCGGCGGAGCCGCTGGAGGTGCTCGAGCTCGACGAGTCGCCGGAGCCGGAGTTGTTGTCGGAGCCGCACGCGGTGAGCGCGAGGGAGCCGACCAGGGCCACGCTGGCCAGGAGGCCGATGCGCTGGATCTTCACGGTGTTCAAACCTCTCCACAGGGGAAATTGGGGTGCAACAGGGATCAGGGGTGGAAATCAGGGGCGGGCATTCGTACCCGACGCACCGAAGGTAGGCACGGAGAGTGACGCAGCGGCCCGTGGAGGGTGAACGCGCGGTGAACACCAGTCAGACATTCGACGTCGCTGCACCGTCGTCCGGGGATGCAGCGAGTGAACGACTGGTCAGCCGCTGGTCAGGAGGGCGGCAGGTGGCGCTCGACGGCGACGACCCGCGCCGCCTCGCCGCTGCCGACGAGATGGGCCACGAGCACCTCGCCCTTCGCCATCCTGTCGCGCGCTGCGGCCCGGAGGGAGTCGGCGGCGAGGTCGGCCTCGGGCTCCTCAGGGTCCACGAGCGCGAGCAGGGCCATGAGCAGCTCGGGCAGGACCGGGCCGTGGCTGCAGAGGGCGGAGGGGGTGCCCCGCTCGACCAGGCGCCCGAGGTGGCGTCCCGCGCGGGCCGGCTCCGCGGCATACCCCTCCTCGCTCAGGCCGTCCTTGGTGCGCAGGGACGCGCCGAGCTGCGCCGCGTAGGGGCGCAGGGTGTCGGTGCAGCGCAACGACGGTGAGCTCACCAACCGCCTGACTCCGTATGCCGCGAGCAGGGGTGCGATGCGCGCGGCCCGGCCGCGGCCGAGGTCGTCGAGAGGGCGCTGCTGGTCGTCCTCGGGCCACGAACCGCGGCCCACGGCATGGGCGTGCCGCACGAGGGCCACTGGCCAGGTCGTCAAGGTGCCGGCGTTGTCGGCCCGCACCAGCGCGCGGAGCTGGTCGCGGTCGCGGGCGTAGTCGAGCCGGTCCGAGGCGGCGACGACGTCGAGCCAGCGGACCTCGTCGATCTCGTTCTGGAGGGGGCCGGCCGGGCTGGTCGCCTCCGCGGCCCAGTAGCGGACCTCCTTGGTGGCCGGCTGGCCGGCGCCGTCGAGCACGGTGTACTCCGACCCCGGCAGCGGCCGCCCCAGGCCGACGGCCAAGGCCGTCTCCTCGTGCGTCTCGCGCACGGCCGCGACCGGCCAGTCCTCACCCGGGTCGAGCTTGCCCTTGGCCCACGACCAGTCGTCGTACTTGGGCCGGTGGACCAGCGCGACCTCGAGCTGGCCGCGACGGCGTCGCCACGGGACGGTGCCTGCGGCCGGGATCGGGGTCGTCAACGGCGACGGGCCTTGCGCCGGCGTTTGGCGTGCATGTCGATCATGGCGCTCTGCAGGTCGGCGAGCGGCTCGCCGTCCTCGGTCATGTTGACGCGCGTCCAGCGCCCGTCGCCGGTCAGCCGCCAGTGGGCGTAGTCGTCACTCATCCCCCGCGCGAGCAGGGACTGCAGGTCGGCGATGTGCTTCGGGTCCGCGATCCGGACCAGTGCCTCGACCCGGCGGTCGAGGTTGCGGTGCATCATGTCGGCGCTCCCGATGAAGACCTCGGGCGCGCCACCGCCGCCGAAGAGGAACACGCGGGAGTGCTCGAGGAAGCGGCCCAGCACCGAGTGGACCTCGATGTTCTCGGACAGCCCCTCGACGCCCGGGCGCAGGGCGCAGATGCCACGGACCCAGATGTCCACGTGGACCCCGGCCTGCGACGCGCGGTAGAGGGCGTCGATGAGCTGCTCGTCGACGATGGAGTTGACCTTGAGCTGGACGAGGCCACCGCGACCGGCCTCGGCGTGCTCGACCTCGGTATCGATCCGCTCGAGCAGCCCGGAGCGGACCGACCGGGGCGCCACGAGCAGACGCTTGAACCTGCTGCGCGGCGCGAAACCGGAGAGCTGGTTGAACAGCCGCGCGAGGTCCTCGCCCACCTGGGGATCCGACGTCAGCAGGCCGAAGTCCTCGTAGAGGCGGGCGGTCTTGCCGTTGTAGTTGCCGGTGCCGATGTGGCAGTAGCGGCGCAGGCTGCCGTCCTGCTCCTGGCGCACCACCATGCAGAGCTTGGCGTGGGTCTTGAGCCCGACCATGCCGTAGACCACGTGCACGCCGGCGTGCTCCAGCTTGCGGGCCCACGAGATGTTGTTCTTCTCGTCGAAGCGCGCCTTGATCTCGACGATCGCGAGCACCTGCTTGCCCGACTCGGCCGCGTCGATGAGGGCGTCGATGATGGGGGAGTCGCCACTCGTGCGGTAGAGGGTCTGCTTGATGGCCAGCACGTTGGGGTCGGTCGCTGCTTGCTCGATGAACGACTGCACCGACGTCGAGAACGAGTCGTAGGGGTGCTGCAGCAGCACGTCCTTGTCACGGACGATGGGCAGGATCTCCGAAGCCTTGGAGCTCTCGGCCGGGGCGAGGTCGGGGTGCATCTGGCCGCGGAACGGCGGGTACCTCAGGTCGGAGCGCTCGAGGTCGGCGACGAGGTTGAGGCCGCGCAGGTCGAGCGGGGCCGGCAGCCGGTAGACCTCGCTGTCGGTCACGCCGAGCTCGCGGACCAGCATGTCGAGCACGTGGTCGTCGATGGTCTCGTCCACCTCGAGGCGGACCGGCGGGCCGAACCGGCGTCGGGTCAGCTCCTTCTCCAGGGCGGTGAGCAGGTTCTCGGCGTCGTCCTCCTCGACCTCGAGGTCCTCGTTGCGGGTGACCCGGAAGGTGAAGTGCTCCCGCACGTCCATGCCCGGGAAGAGCATGTCGAGGTGGGCGGCGATGACGTCCTCGAGCGGCACGAACCGGGTGTTGAACAGGTCGGAGGTCGACGGTTCCCCGCTCTCGGGCTCGATGTGCAGCAGGCGCGGCAGCAGCGGCGGCACCTTGACGCGGGCGAAGTGCTCCTTGCCGGTCTTGGGGTTGACCAGCACCACGGCGAGGTTGAGCGACAGGCCGGAGATGTAGGGGAAGGGGTGTGCCGGGTCGACCGCCAGCGGAGTCAGCACCGGGAAGACCCGGTCGGCGAAGAGCTCGGAGTGCAGGGCCCGCTCGCCGTCGCTCAGCTCGTCCCAGCGGACGATGGAGATGCCCTCGTCCTCGAGCGCCGGCTGCACCTTGTCCTTGTAGACGGCGGTCTGCATGGCCTGCAGCTCGTGGGCGACGAGGGAGATCTGCTCCAGCACCTCACGCGGCTCCAGCCCGGAGGCCGAGCGGACCGCGAGCCCGGTGGCGATCCGCCGCTTGAGCCCCGCGACGCGGACCATGAAGAACTCGTCGAGGTTGGACGTGAAGATCGCCAGGAACCGCGCCCGCTCGAGCAGCGGGACGCTCTCGTCGGCGGCCAGCTGGAGGACCCGCTCGTTGAACTGCAGCCACGAGATCTCGCGGTCGAGGAACCGGTCTGCGGGGAGACCGCTGTCGTCCTGCCCGCCCGCGGCGTGGACGATCCGCATGAAGCGCCCGTTGGAGGCCCGCGGCTGCGCACTCGCGATCGAGATCTCGTGGCCGGCATCGTCGCCGTCGAAGATCTCGCCCTCGTCCGTCGGGTGGGTCGTCACAGTCATGCCGTCATCCTGACAGTGCTCGGTGAACGTGGTGTGAATCAAACAGCCTTCGCGTACATCACGTCCACCATGATGCTGCGGAAACCCAGCCCCGTGTAAGTGCGTATCGCTGCCTGGTTGTCACCGTCGACGTAGAGGACCACCTCGGGAAGGCCGAGCCCGGCCAGGTGGGCCAGCCCGAGGGCGGTCACCGGTCGCCCGAGACCGCGCCCTTGGTATGCCGGGTGCACCCCGACGACGTACACCTCACCTGCTGTCCGGGTCGGGTCGAGGGCGGATCGTTGGCCGGGGTCCACCTTGGTCCAGTGGAAGGCGGCCACCTCACCGGGAGAGCCGTCCGCCTCGACGAGGATGAAGCCGGCCGTGTCGAACCACGGCTGGGCCATCCGCTCCTCGAGGTCGGCGAGTGTCAGCCGGCCCTGCTCCGGGTGGTGGGCGAAGGCGGCGGCGTTGGTCGCCAGCCAGGCCTGCTCGTCCCGGCCGGGCTCGAAGGTGCGGGCGGTGAAGCTCTCGGGCAGCGCGGAGGCAGCCGGTTCGAGGTCGGCCGCCCCCAGGGGGCGGGCCATCTTGTGCAGCTCGCGCACCGCCTCCAGTCCGGCGCTCGCCGCCAGGGCCTGCGCCGCGGGCAGGTGGCCGTGTGCCCAGAACCTTGCCCCGGGAGCGGCCTCGAGCACCGCGTCGACCAACGCGCGCCCGGTGCCCTGCCTCCGGGCGGCCGGGTCGACGACGAGCTCGGCCGAGGCGTCAGGGTCGGTGGGGCCGTCCAGCTGGGCGTACCCGGTGAGCTGCCCCGCGGCATACCCGAGGAGGTGGCGGACCCGACCGCTCGGGGCGCCGAGGGAGAGAAGGGGCTGCTCGGACAACGGGCTGAGTCCGTCGGCGACGGTCGCTGCCGCCTGGATCTCGCGGACGCGGGCGACCTCGGTGGACGTCAGGGTGTCGGTGAGGCGGACGGGAGATAACGGCACGAAAAGCATTGGACCATGCATCTTCCCTCGGGGCCGATCCGCGGTTAGCGTGCACGGGTCCGGCTACCGCCGGTATCTCCTCCCGCACAAGGACGCATCCATGACCTTTTCCCGCACTCGGCGCATCTCCGGCGTCGTGGCGGTGGCTGCCCTCGCAGCCACCGGCGCAGCGTTCACCGGTGGCACCTCATCGGCAGCCTCCAACGGACCCATGATCGACATCCAGCTCCTGTCGTTCAACGACTTCCACGGCAACCTCGAGCCGCCGGCCGGCTCGAGCGGTCGGATCATCACCTCGGACACCTACACCGAGACGTCCACGACCAACCCGAACACTGGCGTCGTGACCTACACGGCCACGCCGCAGACGGTCAACGCCGGTGGCGTGGAGTACCTCGCCGGGCACCTGAAGGCCCTGCGTGCGGGTCACCCCTACACCGCGACCGTCGCCGCCGGTGACATCGTGGGTGCGTCCCCGCTGCTGTCGGCCGCGTTCCACGACGAGCCGAGCATCGAGGCGATGAACAGCCTCGGCCTCGACGTCACGGCCGTGGGCAACCACGAGTTCGACGAGGGCTACAAGGAGCTCCAGCGCCTGGCCGACGGCGGCTGCCTGCCTGACGGCAACGGCGCGGCCAACCAGGACTCCTGCCCCGGTGGCAAGAGCTTCTCGGGTGCGAACTTCCCGATCCTGGCCGCCAACGTGAAGTACAAGGCGACCGGCCAGACGATCCTCCCCGCCACCTGGGTCAAGAACTTCAAGGGCGCCAAGGTCGGCTTCATCGGCATGACGCTCAAGGACACCCCGAACATCGTGACCGCGTCCGGCATCGAGGGCCTGGAGTTCACCGACGAGGTGCAGACCGCGAACGCGCTCGTGCCGCAGCTCGAGGCGGAGGGTGTCAAGGCCATCGTCGTCCTCATCCACCAGGGTGGGGTGCCGGCGCGTACCGCCAGCACCGCGCACGTCACCGGCCTCGAGAACAAGTACGACTCCGCCTGCCCCGCGGGCACCAGCACCGGCCTCAACGCGCCGGCCAGCCCGATCATCCCGATCGCGCAGCAGCTCTCGCCGCAGATCGACGTGATCGTCAGCGGGCACACGCACACCCCCTACGTGTGCAGCATCCCCGACCCGGCCGGGCAGCCGCGCCTGGTCACCTCGGCCTCGTCGTTCGGGCGGCTCGTCACCGAGACCGACCTGACCTTCGACCGGCGCACCCAGGACATCGTGCGCAGCTCGGTCGCGGGCAGCAACGTCATCGTCACCCGTGACCCGCAGTTCAAGGACGCGGCGCAGACCAAGATCATCACGGACTACAAGCAGCTCATCGCGCCGGTCGCCAGCCGGGTCCTGGGCACCATCAGCACCGACATCACCACGGCCTCCAACTCCGGTGGCGAGTCCAAGCTCGGTGACCTGATCGCCGACGCCCAGCTCTCCGACCCGTCGGTCGTGACCAACGCCCAGGTCCCGACGATCGCCTTCATGAACCCGGGCGGCATCCGCACCAACCTGAACTACGCCACCTCCCCCTGGGGCGAGGCGCCGGGTGCGGTCACCTACGAGGAGGCGTTCTCGGTCCAGCCGTTCAACAACTACCTCGTCTCGATGACGCTGACCGGGGCCCAGATCAAGGAGATCCTGAAAGAGCAGTGGAACGGCGGCACGAAGACGTCGCCCAACACCATCGCGCGCCCGGTCATCCTCCAGGTGTCCAAGGGCTTCGCGTACAGCTACAGCGACGCCACCGGCAGCCGGGTCCTCGGCCCGGTCACGCTGAACGGCACCGCGATCAGCGACACGGCGAGCTACCGGATCGTGACGAACAACTTCGTCGCGGACGGTGGCGACGGCCTCCCCGGCTTCCGGGACGGCACCGGCCGGTTCTTCGGTGGGCTCGACATCGACGCCTTCGCGAACTACCTGCAGGCGAACTCGCCGTACAGCCCGGTGGCCGAGACCCGGATCACCAAGAACTGAGCCAACGACGTCGCGATCCGGTCGTAGTGACCCGGTCGTGGTGACCCTGTCGTGGTGACCCGGTCGTGGTGACCCGGTCGTCCTGACCGAGCCACCCGGCATACCACACAGAGAAGCCGCCCCWCCCGGACACGGGWGGGGCGGCTTCTCTCTGACGTCGTGGAGGGTTCAGGCGTTGGGGCGCAAGGACTTTCAGGCGTCGGCGCCGACCTCGTCGGCGTGGGCTTCCTCGGCCGGCACGAAGCGGTAGCCGACGTTGCGCACGGTGCCGATCAGCACCTCGTGCTCGGAGCCGAGCTTGGCCCGCAGCCGCCGCACGTGGACGTCGACGGTGCGCGTGCCCCCGTAGTAGTCGTAGCCCCAGACCTCCTGGAGGAGCTGGGCGCGGCTGAACACGCGACCCGGGTGCTGCGCCAGGTACTTGAGGAGCTCGAACTCCTTGTAGGTCAGGTCGAGCAGCCGGCCACGGACCCGGGCGGAGTAGGTCGCCTCGTCGATCGTGACCTCGCCCGAGGTGATCTGGACGTCCTCGGGCTCCTGGTTGTCCTGGAGCCGACCGGCGGCGAGCCGCAACCGGGCCTCGACCTCCGCCGGTCCGGCGGACTCGAGCAGGACCTCGTCGACGCCCCACTCGGCCGTGATGCCGGCCAGGCCACCCTCGGTGAGGATGGCGATCAGCGGGACTGACATGCCCGTGGCGCGCAGGACGCGACACAGCGAGCGGGCCACGGCGAGGTCGCGACGAGCGTCGAGCAGCACCGCGTCACACGGTGGTGCGTCGACCAGCGCGGTCGGCTCGGCGGGGATGATCCGCACGTGGTGGGTCAGCAGGCCCAGTGCTGGCAGCACCTCGGCGCTCGGCGCCAAGGCGTTGGTCAGCAGCAGCAGACGGGCCATGCCTTGAAAGGATACGGCTGCCGGGCCCCTGCGGGCGTGGTGAACACATGGTGAGACCCTTGTCTCACGAGAGGAGCGTGGGTATGCCGCGTGAGAACGAGGTCGCCTCGGTCACCGTCCGCTACTGGGCGGGTGCCAGGGCCGCAGCAGGCGTGGAGTCCGACGTGCTCCGGGGATGCCGGACGGTCGCGGACGCCGTGGCCGGCGTCGACGCCCTGCACCCCGGCCTGGCCGCGGTCACCGCCGTCAGCACCCTGCTCCTCGACGGACGTGCGACGCACCGCGACCACGACCTCCCGGACGGGTCGGTGCTGGAGGTCCTGCCTCCCTTCGCCGGGGGGTGATGCGAGGATGCCCCTTGTGTCCGACGTCCCCGAGCAGGCTCCCAACCCTGCCGTCCCGCTGACCCGGCGAGAGCGCCGAGCCCACGCGCAGACCGCGAAGCCGGCCCTCCCGCGTCGCGCCCTGGTGGCCCGTCCGCTGTCGATCGCGGCGACCATCGCCTTCGCGGCGCTGGTCGCGCTGACCGGCTACGCCAGCCCCCGGTTCGTCGCCCTGGCCGTGGCGCTCGCCGGGTTCGTGCTGGCGTGGGGTTGGCCGCTGCTGCTGAGCCTGCCCAGCCCGCGCGGGACGACGGGGGTCCTCGCGATCGGCACGGTCCTGATGACCGGCACGACCCTGGTGACCAAGGACGACCCCTACCTGGAGTGGATGCCGGCCGCGCTCGCCGTGAGCGTGATCGTGGGCTTCCTGCACCAGCTGATGCGTCGCGACGGTCGGCCGCGTCTCACCGAGTCCGTGGCCGCCGTGACCTCGGGACTGGCGATCATCTCGGCCGGCACCGCCCTCGCCCCGATCCCGCACGTCCTGCAGGGTGAGCACGCCCTCGCCGCCACGATGGCCGGGCTCGGCGTCGGCGCCCTGGCCGACCCGTTCGTCTCGATCCCTCGCCTGCGGCAGTGGGCCCTGTTCATCGCCATGCTCCTCGGGGGCGGGGCGGCGGTCGTCGTCGCCGTGGTCGCCGGTGACCTGCTGGCCGGTCCGGCAGCCCTGCTCGGACTGCTCGCCGCCGCCATCTCGCACGCGGCTCGACGGGTGCTGGCCCCCCTGCCGGCGACCGCGATGCCCCGAGCCCAGCTTGCTGCGGCTGCCACGTCGTCGCTGCTCATCGGCGTGGTGGCCTACGCCGTGGTGACCTCCCCCTGGTTCACCCCCTGACCCACCCAGCACTTCTGGCCACCGGTGTCGCCAGCGAACCGTGATTAGGGCCGTCCGTGCCCGATGGGTGGCCAGAAGTCGGAGTGGGGAGGGGTCAGTAGACGAGGGCCTGGGCGCCGTCGGCGGTGACTTCCTCCACGAAGGCTGCTGCGCCGCGGATGACCACCCCGTCGACGAGATCGGCCCCCGTGAGGTCCCGGCGGGCCGCGCACTGCCCGCACACCGTCACCGTGCCCGCAGCGAGGACGGCGTCGCGCAGGTCGGCCAGGTCGGCGGCGTGCGCGAGCTCGACCTGCTCGGCCCGGCCCGGCACTGCCATCCACGAGGCCTCGCCGGTGAGCCACAGGCTGACCCGCACCCCGCTGGCCACGGCGGTCGCCGCGACGGTGAACGCCTGGTTGAGCCGTTCGAGCGACTCGGTGCCACAGGTGACCTTGACGACGAGCGCGCGGGAAGCAGTCATGTCGCACAGGCTACGATCTGGCGGGTGCACACGTTCTACATCTCCCTGCTCGCCCTGACGGCCGTGGTGATCACCTGGTTCGCGGGATTCGTCGTCTACCGCCTGGTCAAGACGCCCCGCTGATGCAGTTCACCCTCGATCCCGACCTCCCCCGCGAGCTCGCCCCCCTGGCCTGGCTGATCGGCCGCTGGGAGGGCGCCGGCGTGGTCGGATACCCCACCATCGAGTCGGCCAACTTCGGGCAGGAGCTGGTCGTGTCGCACGACGGGCGTCCGTTCCTCGAGTGGCACAGCCGCACCTGGCTGCTTGACGACGCCGGCGAGAAGGTGCGCCCCCTGGCGACCGAGCTGGGCTTCTGGCGACCGTTCGAGGACGGCGAGGTCGAGCTGCTGCTCACCCACCCGACCGGGATCGTGGAGCTCTACTACGGCAAGGCCGAGCCCGCCAAGATCGAGCTCCGCACCGATGGCGTCCTGCGCAGCCCCCACGCCAAGGAGTACAACGCCGCGAGCCGTCTCTACGGCCTGGTCAACTCGAACCTGATGTGGGCCATGGACATGGCCGCCGTCGGTCAGCCCCTGCAGAGCCACCTCTCGGCCGAGCTCAAGCGCGTCGGCTAGGGCCGTCCCCATGGCGCCGACCCCGGGGCGGGTCCTGACGGTCTGCACCGGCAACATCTGCCGCTCGCCGTTCCTCGAGCGCGCGCTGCAGGCCGAGCTCGACCGCTCGTGGGGGCGCGGCGAGATCGAGGTCGCCAGCGGTGGCACCGGGGCCCTGGCGGGCCGTCCCATGGAGCACCAGGCGCGGACGCTCCTGGAAGCCCAGGGGTATGCCGCGGACGGCTTCGTCGCGCGTGACCTCACGACCATGATGGTCGCCGACGCAGACCTCGTGCTCACCGCCACCCGCGCCCACCGTGGCACGGTGATGACGTTGCACCCCAAGGCGGTTCGCTACACCTTCACCTTCCGGGAGTTCGCCCACCTCGCGTCAGGGTTGACCGACGACGAGCTGCGGGGAGACGGGGGCGACCAGCCTCGGGACCACGTGGCCCGGGTGGTGACGCTGGCCGCCGGACAGCGGGGCATGGGTGCTCCGCTCGCCGACGCCGATGCCGACGTGGTCGACCCCTACCGCCGTCCTGTCCAGGTCTTCCAGGAGATGACCGCGCAGATCATGGCCTCGCTGCCCGCCGTCGTGCGCGCGCTCGCCAAGCCCTGAAACCCCGGCGCTACGGCGTGTTCGTCTTGTCCTTGTAGGTGGCCATCGCGTCGTTCTGCAGGGCTTCGCCCAGCGCCTTCATCCCGGGCTCGTCGACGACGTCGATCGACGCGCCGCCCGGCGACGTGCCGAAACCGGTGAAGGGGGCCGTCACGAAGGCGATGTCCCTGCCACGCAGGTTGCGCATGGAGATGGCCTCGCTGCGCATGTCGGCCACGCTGAACCCGTTGTCGACGGTGAGGTTCGCCGTGCCGGCGTCGACGAACTGCGCCAGCTTCACGGGGTTCGTCAGCACGTCCTTGCTCAGCGACTTGAGCATCAGCGCCTTGATGAAAGCCTGCTGGCGTCGACCGCGGGAGATGTCGCCCTCGCTGAGCTGCTTGCGCTCCCGGACGAAGGCCAGGGCCGCCTCACCATCCATCTGGTTGTAGCCCTTGTGGAAGGCGTAGCCGCGGCTGTTGCTGGCCTCTTCGGCGTAGACGTTCACCCCGCCAACGGCGTCGGTCATGTTCTTGAAGCCCTCGAAGTCGACGAGTGCGACGTGGTCGATCGGGACCCCGACGAGGTCCTGCAGCGTGCGCACGAGCAGCGGAGAGCCGCCGTAGGCGAAGGCCGCGTTGATCTTGTCCTTGCCGTGCCCCGGCACCGACACCCAGAGGTCGCGGGGGAAGTGCACGAGCGTCACGGACTTGCGGTCGTCGGCGATGTGCATGATGACGATGACGTCGGACCGTGCGCCGGCCAGTCCCGAGCGGGCGTCCGAACCGATGACCAGGATGTTCTGGGCCTCCTTGGCCGCAGGCTTCCTGGTCGGGGCGTCCGACGCGCCGTCCACCCCGGGGGTGGGGAGCAGCGCGTCGTGCTTCACGTTCTTGCTGACCGTGTGGTTCAGGAAGAGCACGTATGCCGCGGCGCCGCCGACGACCAGCAGCAAGACCAGCGCCACGGTGAACGCCAGGGCGCGGCGCAGGCGGCGTCGCTTCCTCGGCTCGCCCTGGGCGACGTCGTGGGTGGCTTCGAGTTGGTCTGGCACCCGGACAGTGTAGGGATCGCCGATGGGTGATCGGCGCAGGACCGTACTCTGGGGTGGTGCAGGACGTCGGCGAGCGGTTGCGGGCAGAGGGACGTCGGATGACGCCCCAGCGCCAGCGGGTGCTCGACGCCGTGGCGCGACTGGGCCACGCGACTCCCGAGGACGTCGTCGCGGGAGTGGCCGGCGACGGCGGCCAGGCGCTCGCACCCTCGACCGTCTACCGCGCCCTCGAGGCCCTCGAGTCGCTGGGGATCGTCGGGCACACCCACCTCGACCACCGCGCGCCGAGCTACCACCTCGCCGACCACGCCACCCACATCCACCTCGTGTGCCGGACCTGCGGCACGGTGCAGGAGTGCCCCAAGGAATACGCCGAGGGCTTCGCGGGGAATGTTCTGGCCGGCTCGGGCTTTGTTGCTGACGTGACACACATGGCGATCCACGGAGAGTGCAGCACATGCGCGACGCGCTAGGGACGACGACCGACCCGGGTGCGCCCGAGGTCGCTCGGTCGGTGCTGCTCGACCGACCGGGCGCCGTCGAGGGTGACGGCCCGGACGCGGGGGTCGCCGCGCACTACGGCGACCCGCTCCGGGAGCAGCGCCTGATCACCGAGGGGCTCGCGGTCGTCGACCTCTCCCACCGGGGCGTCGTCACCGTCACCGGACCCGACCGGCTCTCGTGGTTGCACTCCATCACCAGCCAGCAGCTGACTGGGCTGCCCCCTCGCGAGTCGCGCGAGGCCCTGGTGCTGACGCCCAAGGGGCACGTCGAGCACGACCTCCACCTCGTCGACGACGGCGAGACCACCTGGATCACCACCGAGTCCGGTCAGTCCGCGGCCCTCACGACGTGGCTCGACTCGATGCGGTTCATGCTCCGGGTCGAGGTCGCCGACGTGACGTCCGACTGGGCGGCCCTCGGTGAGCCCTCGGCGGCCGAGTCCCAGCCGGGGGAGCCCCTCGCGTGGCGCGACCCGTGGCCCGACCTGGTCGGTGACACTGCGGCATACGGACCGGTCGAAGGGCACCCGGCACTCGGGCGCGCGTGGCGCGAGGTGCTGGTGCCGCGCGCCACCCTCGCCGCGGCGGTCGGTGACCGCGACCTGGCCGGCACGTGGGCCAGCGAGGCGCTGCGCGTCGAGGCCTGGCGCCCTCGCTTCGGGTTCGAGACCGACCACCGCACCATCGCCCACGAGGTCGACTGGCTCCGCACCGCCGTGCACCTGCACAAGGGCTGCTACCGCGGGCAGGAGACCGTCGCGCGGGTGCACAACCTCGGACGCCCGCCGCGGCGCCTCGTGTTCCTCCACCTCGACGGGTCCGGGCACACGCTCCCCGAGCGTGGTTCGGCCGTGCTGGCCGGCGACCGGCCGGTGGGTCAGCTGACCTCCGTGGCCCGGCACTTCGAGGACGGTCCGATCGGCCTCGCCCTGGTCAAGCGCAACACCCCCGTCGACGAGGTCCTCGATGTCGCAGGTGTGAGCGCGAGCCAGGTCGTGGTCGTCGCTCCCTAGCTGCACCGACCCCGCTCGGTGCCGCTGCGTGCGGCTGCCATGATGTCGGCCATGGCTCCCTCGCAAGGCTCCGTCACCGGCACCCTCATCACCGTCGCGCCTACGGGCGCAGAGCTGGCCAAGGCGGACTTCCCGCAGCTGCCGACCACCCTCGACGAGCTGGTCGAGACCGCGGTCGCCTGCGAGGCCGCGGGCGCCGCGATGATCCACCTGCACATCCGCGACGGTGAGCACCGCCCGACGCTGGACCACGGTCACCTCAAGGCCGCGGTGGATGCCTTGCGGGAGAAGACCTCGCTCATCATCCAGCTGTCGACCGGGGGCAGCGTGCACGACCCGCTCGACCAGCGGTTGACCGTGCTGGACGCGGAGCCCGACTCCTGCAGCCTGACCTGCGGCACGACCAACTTCGGCGACGACGTCTTCCTCAACCCCTACGGGTTCATGTCCGACCTCTACGTCCAGGCGCAGGAGCGCGAGGTGGTGCCGGAGTTCGAGCTCTTCGACCTCGGGCACGTGGCGTCGCTGGCCCGGCTCGTCGACACGCACGGCCTGCCCTTCGGGGGCAAGGTCCACGTCGACTTCGTCACCGGGGTCCCGGGAGGTATGCCGGGCACGCCGGCCGCGCTGCTCGCCGCTGTCGCGATGCTGCCGCCGGAGGTCACCTCGTGGTCGGCCACGGGCATCGGTCGCAGCCACCTCCCCGTGGCCGCCGCCGCGCTCGCCGCGGGTGGGCACCTGCGGGTCGGGATGGAGGACAACGTCGTCTACGCGCGAGGTGTGCCGGTCGAGCACAACTCCCAGCTCGTGGAACGGGCGGCCCACCTGGCCGAGGTGATGCAGCGCCCGGCGCTGTCCACTGCCGACGCGCGCACCATGCTCGGCGTCAAGGACCGCGGCTGACCTCCCCCCTTGGACCAAGCCTTTATCGGGTTTAGGGACATTGTTGCGCTTCACCCGACTTCCGTTCCGGGGTGAAGCGCACCTTTATCGGGTAACCCGATAAAGGTGCGCAGCAACCCCGGATGTATGCCGTGTGATGGGGAACACGCTGCCTTGAGTTTGCATTTTGCTAACTAAAGCAAGCACACTGGGGGCATGAGCCGAATTCCGTTGGGGCCGCTGGGCGGCAACAACCTGGGTGACTACCTGCGTGAGCAGCGTCAGTCCGCCCGGCTCTCGCTGCGCCAGCTCTCCGAGCTGGCCGGTGTGTCCAACCCCTACCTGTCCCAGATCGAGCGCGGCTTGAAGAAGCCCAGCGCGGAGATCCTCCAGCAGCTCGCCAAGGGCCTCGAGGTTTCCGCGGAGTCGCTCTACGTCCGGGCCGGGATCCTCGACGAGCGCCACGGCGATGCTCCGGCGTCGCAGGGTGCAGCGCCCGACACCAGGGCCGTCATCGGCGCCGACCCGCAGCTCACCGACCGCCAGAAGGCAGCGCTCCTCGACATCTACGACTCGTTCGTGGGCATCGAGGCCGCGCCGGCCGGGAAGCGATCGACCACCCGACAGTCACCCCCCAAGACCCCTCGCAACAAAGGAGCATGACATGGCATTCGTTGCCGACATCCGCAAGAACGTCATCGACACCACCCCCGTGTTCGCCGCCGTCGGCCTGACCGACCTCGCGGTCGAGAAGGTCCGCGACGCCCGCGTCAAGGCCACCGCGGTGCGCATCGACCTCGATGCCAGCAAGCTCCAGGCCAAGGCCCAGGCGCGCGTGACCGATGCTGCCGAGCAGGCGCAGGAGCTCCCGGCCCTCGCCCTCAACCGTGGCCTCGAGATCGCCGGCAAGGCGCAGGAGACCTACGAGACCGTCGCCGCCCGTGGCGAGAAGCTCGTGAAGCGCGTCCGCACCCAGAAGTCGACCAAGGACCTGCTCGCGCAGGCCGAGGCCACCTTCGCCCTGGGCAAGGGTGCCGTCACGACGGTGCGCAAGTCCGCCAACGAGATCCAGCGCTCCGCCAAGGCGACGCTGACCACCGGCCGCAAGCAGGCCGTCGTCGCTGCCGACGCGATCGCCGACTCCGTCGCCGTGGAGGCCACCGAGGCCACCGAGACCGTCACCAAGGCCGCCGCCGCGACCCGCACCTCCGCCAAGCGCACCGCGACGACCACCAGGAAGTCGGCCGCCGCGACCAAGTCCGCCACCAAGGGCGCGACCACCAGCGCGAAGAAGACCGCCACCGCCACCAAGAAGGCCAGCACCGCTGCCGCCAAGAAGGTTGGCGCCTGACGCTTCGCCCCCACGCCATTCGGCCCTCTCCCGTGCACCGGGAGGGGGCCGTTTGCTTGCCGGGGTAGTCGGCTTCACCCTGGTTGCGTGCGCTTCACCCGACAAGGGTTCTCGGGGGGAGCGCACCTTTGTCCCCAGACCCGATAAAGGTGGGGCAGCAGAGGGGAGGGTGGGTCGGTGGCTAGGCTCGGACGGTGAGCACGCCGCATACCCAGACCCCTCCCGCCCTCGACCAGGCCCCGGTCCTCGCGCACTACGTGCGGGGTGGCTTCGTGGAGTCGGCCCACCGTGCCTCGGTGGTCGCGACCGCGCCGGATGGGAGCCACCTGCTCGCGCTCGGCGCCGTCGACGACCCGATCTTCCCGAGGTCGTCCAACAAGCCGGTCCAGACGCTGGCGATGGTGCGAGCGGGACTGCGGCTGCCGCCCGCCCACCTCGCGCTCGCGTCGGCCAGCCACTCGGGCGAGGACTTCCACGTGGCCGCAGTGCGCGAGATGCTCGCCTCCGTCGGGCTGACCGAGGCAGCCCTCCAGAACACGCCGGACTACCCCGTGAACGAGGAGGCCCGCGAGGCGGTGCTGCGCGCCGGCGGCGGCAAGCTCCCGATCACGCAGAACTGCTCCGGCAAGCACGCCGCGATGCTGGCCACGTGCGTCGTCAACGACTGGGACACCGCGACCTACCGCGACCCGGCCCACCCCCTCCAGCAGGCCATCTCCCAGACCCTGGCCGAGCTCACCGGTGACGAGATCACGGCAGTCGCGATCGACGGCTGCGGTGCGCCGGTCATGGCGGTGACCCTGGCCGGCCTCGCCCGCGCGTTCGGCCGGATGGCCGCCGCGGAGCCGGGCACGCACGAAGCGGAGGTCGCCGACGCGATCCGCAGCAACCCGGCATACCTCGGCGGCACCGGGCGCGACGTCACGGCCCTCGTCGAGGCGACGCCCGGGCTGATCGCCAAGGACGGCGCCGAGTCGGTGTATGCCGTGGGGCTGGCCGACGGGCGCGGCATCGCCGTCAAGGTCGCCGACGGCTACCCGCGGGCGAAGCCGGTCATCCTCGCGGCTGCCCTGCGGCGCCTCGGGGTCGAGTCGCCGGCGCTCGCGCAGCTCGAGCACTCCCCGGTGCTGGGCCACGGCGAACCCGTCGGCGCGATCGTCGCCGTCAACCTCTGAGCCACGGTGCGTGCCGTCCTGCAGCGCGTGACCAGCGCCTCGGTCACCGTCGAGGGTGAGGTCGTCGGGTCGATCGACCGCCCCGGCCTGCTCGCGCTGGTCGGGGTGACCCACGACGACGGGCCTGACCAGGTCGAGGCGCTCGTCCGCAAGATCGGCGACCTGCGGATCCTGCGCGACGAACGGTCCGTGGTCGACGAGGGCGCCCCTGTGCTCGTGGTCAGCCAGTTCACCCTGTACGCCGACACGCGCAAAGGGAGGCGGCCGTCGTGGGGCGCCGCAGCACCGGGCCCGGTCGCGGAGCCGCTGGTCGATGCCGTCGTGGCGGCGCTTCGTGGTCGGGGGATCGAGGTCGCGACGGGTCGGTTCGGGGCCATGATGGAGGTCACGCTCGTCAACGACGGTCCGGTCACCCTGCTCGTCGACGTCTGCCCGTCCCGCGGTCTGCTGACCCTTAGGCTGTCCTCATGTTCAACGGACTGTTCACCGCCCAGGGCATCGTCACCCTGCTGCTGGGGCTCGCCGCCTTCGCTGCCGAGGTGTTCGCGCTCGTCGACTGCGTGCGACACCGTCCGGACGCGTTCGTCGCGGCAGGCAAGCGCACGAAGCAGTTCTGGTCGGTCGTCCTCGGGATCGCCGTCCTGCTCGGTTTCGTGTCGGTCGGGAGCCAGCTGACCTTCTCCATCGGCCTGATCGCCGTCGTGGCGGCCGGCATCTACCTCGCCGACGTGCGTCCGGCGCTCCGCCAGGTCAGCGGTGGCCGCGGTGGGGGCCAGCACATGGGACCGTACGGACCGTGGTGACCCCAGGACGCGGCGCCGGTCAGGCGGGGGTGTCAGACATGACCAGGGTGTCAGGCAGGACAGAGGGAAAGCGCATGACAGAGGGCAAGCCGTGACCGAGATCGCTGACCCGCGCGACGGGATCTTCACCCAGCAGCGACCCTGGGGGCAGTTCCAGCAGCTCGCGTCCAACGAGCGGGTCACCGTCAAGATCATCACGGTCGAGCCGGGTCATCGCCTGTCGCTGCAGACCCACGACCACCGGGGCGAGTTCTGGCAGGTGCTGGACGGGCCGATCGTGGTGACGGTCGGCGACCGCACCTGGACCGCGCAACCCGGTGAGACGGTCTGGGTGCCTTGCCACGCCGTGCACCGGATGGCCAACCAAGGCGACGAGGCCGGCCGCCTGCTGGAGATCGCCTACGGCGACTTCGACGAGGCCGACATCGTGCGCCTCGAGGACGACTACGCCCGCGACGCCTGACGCGCCCTGACGCGCCCTGACGCGCCCTGACGGGGCGGCCGTCGCTGCCGAGCTGTCCTCCCTCACCTCTGCTGGCAGAAGCTCAGTCAGCAGAGGTCAGGTCGCGGGGGCGACGGCCGACCAGTCGACGGTGACCTCGCCCAGTCGCCACCGGGCGGGCCCGTCGGCGACCGGCCAGCCCTCGGCGCGGACCGTCTCGACGGCGGCCAGGAAGCGCTGTCGGACCCCGAAGCTGGCCTGGTGCGCGGCCCGGAGCCAGGCGTCGTCCAGCGCTCGCAACCAGTCGTGCACGGCCTCGCCCTCGACGTTGCGGTGGATCAGTGACTTGGGCAGCCGCTCGGCGATGTCGGACGGTCGATCCAGCCCGCGCAGCCGCCAGGACAGGCTGAGGGACACCGGGCCAGACCGGTCGACGGCGATCCACGCGCTGCGCCGACCGAGCTCGTCGCAGGTGCCGTCGACGAGCAGCCCGTCGGGGGTCAGTCGTTGCTGCACGGTGGCCCAGGCCTGGGCAACCTCGGACTCGTCGTACTGCCGCAGCACATTGAAGGCCCTGACCACGGTGGCCTGTCGCCCGTCCAGCGGCACCTCGAAACCGCCGAGCCGAAAGGACAGTCCCTCGCGTTCGAGTGGCCTGCCGAGGGCGACGCGATCGGGCTCGATCTCGATGCCCACGACTTCGACGTCGCGCCGGACCCGCGTGAGCCGGTCGTGCAGCTCGACCGCCGTCACGGGCGAGGCGCCGTAGCCGAGGTCGACCACGATGGGCGGCTGTCCCGGCCGCCGGAGCCGCCACGCCTGGGGGCCGGCCAGCCAGCGGTCGACCCGCCGGAGCCGGTTGGGGTTGGTGGTGCCGCGGGTGATGGTGCCCACGGGGCGCTGCCGAGCCACGCCCGAAGCCTAGGGCCCGCAGTTGTGGCCGCTGGTGCCTCACCAGGCCCGGCGATCTGGCGGTCGGTGCGGCACAGGTGGCCACAAGTGGGGGAGGTGTCAGGCCACGCGTCCGCGACGGTCTGTACGGTGTACAGTAGACTGTACGGTGTACAGTAGCCGCATGTCACCCCCTGCGCCGAAAAAACCTTCGACGCGCCGCGGGTTCAGCACCGAGCAGGTGGCCCTGACGGCCTTGCGGGTGCTGGACGAGCGAGGCGCGGCCGGGCTGTCCGTGCGCTCCGTGGCCACCGAGCTGGGCATCAACCCCAATGCGCTGTACACCTACGTGCGCAGCCGTGAGGACCTCGAACGCCTGGTCGTCGAGTCGGTGCTGGCCGAGGTCCCGCCCCGATCGAGCCGTGGGACCTGGCAGTCGAGGATCCGGGGGCTGTGCCTCGACGTGCACACGGCCCTGGTGCGGCACCCGGGGGCCGCCCAGCTGTTCATGAACGCGCCGATGGACGGGCCGCAGGCGATGGAGCTCGGCGAAGGGCTCCTCCGCGAGCTGACCAAGGCAGGCCTGCCGCCGGCGCAGGCCAGCCGCGCGGCATACACCTTGATCGTCCAGGTGATCGGCTTCGCCGCCCTGGCCATGGCCGAGACCGACGGGACCGTGCCGCTCACGCCCGAGGCCGAACGGATCGCCGGACGGCGCGCGGGCCTGGAGTTCGTGCCGGCCGAGACGCACCCGCTTACCGCGGCCACCCGCGACACCGCGGCCGCCTGGGTGGGGGAGGCGCAGCTGCGCTGGTCGGTGGACCGGCTCCTCGACGGCTTCGCCGCCCTGGTGGACGCGCGATGACGCCGGCGACGCCGGCGACACCGGCGACGCCGAGGCCGTCGACATCGACATCGACGGCGTCGAGCCCCAGGTCGTCGAGGCCGAGGTGGCCGGAGCTGCGGTGGCGCGAGCGGGACATCAGCCGCAGCATGGTCGCCCTCGTGGCCTCACTGGCCGCACTGGCCCTGCTGGGCCTGGCCACCAGCGTCCCGGGCTGGATCGGCCATGAGGAGGGCTTCGTCGACGTGCCGCCCGGCCTGCTCAAGGTGGAGGACGACGCCAAGGGCGTGGCCACCCTGGGTGGCGGCGTGGTCGTGTCGCTCTACTCGGACGGCCTGCGGGTCAGCCGCGACAACACGCTCCTGCTGCAGACGGTCATCGGGGGATCGATGCTGTCCGCGGTCGAGGGGAGTGCCACGACCGGCGGCGACGGGCGCACCCAGGAACGGGTGACCCACCAGTTCGACAACGTGAGCATCACCGACCTGGCCTTCCTGCCCGGGCGCGCGACGTACTACGGCACGGTCGGCGACGGGTCGCGCACCCTGCCGCTGACCCTGCGCATCGAGGCCGGCGGTGGCGTGATCCGGGTCGGCGCCTCCGTCGACGGTGCCGACGGGGTCGTCTGGCACCTCAACCGCGAGCCGCTCACCGTCGGCATCCGGCCCGGCCTGCCGGCGGTGAACCTGCGCAAGACCGCCAACTGGGTCGACCCCGCCACCCTCGAGGGTCGCGCGGTCTTCTCCACCCTCCTCGGCACCGATGTGGGGGTCGGTCCCCAGCGGGTGGCCCGTGGCGTCGACATCCGCGAGGAAGGGCGCACCGACATCCACGTGTGGACCGGCGGGTGCTTCCTCACCGTCTCCTCGCAGGCGCGCCCGGCACCGACCTCCACCTCGTAGCCATCCGGGGACGCGTGGCAGACTCGCGACATGGGCTGCTGCGAACGCATCGACCGCGTCGCGATGCTCAGTGTCCACACCTCGCCGCTGGAGCAGCCGGGCACCGGTGACGCGGGGGGCATGAACGTCTACGTCGTCGAGGTGGCCCACCAGCTGGCCAAGCGCGGGGTCGAGGTCGAGATCTTCACCCGCACCACGACCGCGGACCTCCCGCCGACCGTGGACATGGAGCCCGGGGTCACGGTGCGCCACGTGACCGCCGGGCCGTACGAAGGCCTCGGCAAGGACGACCTGCCGGGCCAGCTCTGCGCCTTCGCCGCCGGCGTCATGCGCACCGGCGCGCACGAGCCGGAGGGCCACTACAGCCTGGTCCACTCGCACTACTGGCTCTCGGGGCAGGTCGGGTGGCTTGCCGCCGACCGGTGGCAGGTCCCGCTCGTGCACACCATGCACACCATGGCCCGGGTGAAGAACCAGCACCTCGCCGAGGGCGACACCCCCGAACCCCCCGGCCGCGAGATCGGTGAGGTCCAGGTCGTGGAGGCGGCGGACCGCCTCATCGCCAACACCCTGGGTGAGCGCAACGAGCTGATCGACCTGTATGCCGCGGAGCCCGACAAGGTGGTCGTGGTGCCTCCCGGGGTGGACCTGTCGCTGTTCTCCCCCGGGGACCCGCGCGCGGCCCGTGCGGCGGTCGGGCTGCCGCAGGACGCCAAGGTGCTGCTCTTCGTCGGCCGGATCCAGCCGCTCAAGGCGCCCGAGGTGCTGGTCAAAGCGGCTGCAGAGCTCCTCGGTCGTCACCCCCACTGGGCCGGCGAGCTCGTCGTCGCCGTGATCGGCGGCCCGTCGGGGTCGGGCCTCGCCCACCCGCGCGGGCTCGAGGAGCTCGCCGAAGGGCTCGGCATCAGCGCGCAGGTGCGCTTCGTGCCGCCGGTCCCGCGGGCCCAGCTGGCCGACTGGTACCGGGCCGCGGACCTCGTCGCGGTGCCCTCGCACTCGGAGTCGTTCGGGCTGGTCGCCGTCGAGGCGCAGGCCTGCGGCACCCCCGTCGTGGCGGCCGATGTGGGCGGGCTGCCCACGGCGGTCGGCGATGCCGGCGTGCTCGTCGACGGGCACGACCCCCACGTCTGGTCGCTGGCCCTCGAAGCCCTGCTGGTCGACCCGCAACAGCGAGAAGCCTTGAGCCGCAGGGCGATCGAGCATGCTGCCCTCTTCGGGTGGGACCGCACGACCGAACGCCTCTATGAGGTCTACGTCGAGGCGTGTCGGGCCCGCGCCTTCACGAAGGACGCGCCCTCACCCAACGGCTCACTGGCCGGCGTCCCCGCTGCGGTGGTCCCGTGACCACGCCGACCGGGCCGACCACGCCGACCGGGCTGGTCGCGCCGACCGGGCTGGCCGAGGTCGTCGAGGAGTTCCTCGCCGAGGCGGAGATCGAGTGGGAGGCGGGGGCCCGTGCCGGCGAGTTCGTCGTGACCCTGCCCGGGGAGAAGAAGCTCAAGACGGTCGTGTCGCTCGTAGCTGGTGCCGCCGCCCTGTCGGTGTCGGCCTTCGTCATGCGCAACCCCGACGAGAACCACGAGAACTTCTACCGCTACCTGCTGCGCAAGAACCTGCGCCTGCCCGGACTCGCCTACTCGGTCGACAAGGCCGGTGATGTCTACGTGACCGGACGCGTTCCCGCGACCGGTGTCGACGCGGCATACCTCGACCAGGTGCTGGGGGTCGTGCTGGAGGCCGCGGACGCCCACTTCAACGAGCTGCTGGCGATCGGGTTCCTGACGAGCATGAAGAAGGAGTGGGACTGGCGGGTGTCGCGCGGGGAGTCGCTGCGCAACCTCGAGGCGTTCCGCTCGATCCTCCAGCGCGACGGCGACCCAGCAGCCGGGCCAATGGGCTGACGACGCCAGCTGAACGCCCGCCGACCCGGCCGCCGCACGCTCGCTAGGCTGGCGCCATGGCTTACACGCTGATCCTGCTCCGTCACGGGCACTCCGACTGGAACGCCAAGAACCTCTTCACCGGGTGGGTCGACGTCGACCTCAACGACCAGGGACGTGAGGAAGCCGTCGACGGCGGAAAACTGTTGAAGGACAAGGGAGTCCTGCCGACGGTCGTGCACACCTCGGTGTTGCGCCGCGCGATCACGACCGCGAACCTCGCGCTCGACGCCGCCGACCGGCACTGGATCCCGGTGCGTCGCGACTGGCGGCTCAACGAGCGCCACTACGGCGCGCTGCAGGGCCTCGACAAGGCCGCGACCCGGGACAAGTACGGCGACGAGCAGTTCATGCTCTGGCGCCGGTCGTTCGACACCCCGCCACCGCCCATCGAGGTGGGGTCGGAGTTCGACCAGAGCGGCGACCCGCGCTACGCCGGGATCGAGGTCCCGCGCACCGAGTGCCTCAAAGACGTCATCGTCCGGATGATGCCCTACTGGGAGGGCGCCATCCAGGACGACCTCAAGGCCGGCGAGACGGTGCTCGTCACGGCGCACGGCAACAGCCTGCGCGCCCTGGTCAAGCACCTCGACGGCATCAGCGACGAGGACATCGCTGCGCTCAACATCCCCACCGGCCAGCCGCTGGTCTACACGCTGGGTGACGACTTCATGCCGACCGAGCCGGCGCAGTACCTCGACCCGGAGGCTGCCGCCGAGGCCGCCGCCGCAGTCGCCAACCAGGGCCGGTAACCCTACACGCGGTGGTGCGCTGGGACGCAGAGAGGCCCGGGTGCCGCCCCCGCGGCATACCGGGCCTCTCTGTCTCCGGTGGAGCGGTGGTCACCGCAGCTCGGTGGCGCGGTCCTCCTGCTCCTCGTGGTCCTCGGCGACATCCCACTCGCCGGTGACGAGGTAGACGACGCGGTGGGCGACCGACACGGCGTGGTCGGCGAAGCGCTCGTAGTAGCGGCCCACGAGGGTCATGTCGACGGCCGCCTCGGTGCCGTGCTTCCACGTCCCGTCGATGAGGTGGCTGAAGAGCGTGCGGTGCAGCTCGTCCATGGCGTCGTCGTCCCGCTCGAGCGTCTTGGCGTCCTCGACGTCCTTGGCCGCGATGACCTGGCCGCACTTCGCCACGATCCGCTCGGCGACCTGGCCCATCTGCAGGATGGTCGCGCGGATGTCGGCGGGCACGGCCGAGTCGGGGTAGCGGAGCCGGGCGACCTTGGCGACGTGGCGCGCCAGGTCGCCCATCCGCTCGAGGTCGGCGCTCATCCGCATGCCCGTGACGACCATGCGCAGGTCCGTGGCGACCGGCTGCTGACGGGCCAGCAGGTCGATCGACAGCGCGTCAAGGTCCTCGCGGAGGCGGTCGAGCTCCTTGTCGGCCTCGATCACCGACTCGGCCAGCTTGATGTCGGCATCGAGCAGGGCCGTGGTGGCTCGGGACATGGCGGACCCGGCCAGCCGGGTCATCTCGACCAGCTGGTCGGAGATGGTGTCCAGGTCCTCGTGAAAGGCGTCGCGCATTGGTTCCCTATGGGTGTGGGCACGGATGGGTGCGGTGGTGCGTGCGAGCCGAGGCTCCCACGAGGCAGTGAACGGTCGGGTGACCTCAGGTGAACATCTGGAGACGCCGTGCTCGACGCACCACCTGCGTGCGCTGACCGCTCTTCGGCGCACCGTACATTGAAGGAGTGGATGCGACCAGTGCTGCACTCCTGGCCGGGTTCGCCGGGCTGCTGACCGGCGCCTTGGCGGTGATCGCCGTACGCTACTCCGAGCGCCAACAGACGAGTATGCCGCCGACCACGCCCGTCACGCCCCTCCCGTCCGGCGTGGCCGACGTCCTCGCCGTGCTCCGCTCGAGTGCGATCGTGGTCGACTCGGCTGACGAGGTCATCAACAACTCACCGTCCGCGACGGCTTACGGGCTGGTCAAGGGCAGGGAGCTGGTCCACGGCGAGCTGCGCCACCTCGCCAGGCAGGTGCGCCGCGACGGCGTGATCCGCGAGTCCCAGCTCGAGCTCGCCCGGGGTCCGCTCGGACAGGGCCGCTCGATCATGCACGCGCGGGTCGCCCCGCTGGGGAGCAGCCACGTCCTCCTGCTCGTCGAGGACCACACGCAGGCCCGACGGGTCGAGGAGGTCCGGCGCGACTTCGTCGCCAACGTCAGCCACGAGCTCAAGACCCCGGTGGGCGGCCTCGGCCTGCTCGCCGAGGCCATCCAGGACGCCAAGGACGACCCCGAGGCGGTCGAGCGCTTCGCCTCGCGGATGCAGGTCGAGAGCCACCGGCTCGCCCAGCTGGTCAAGGAGATCGTGGACCTGTCCCGGTTGCAGGTGGCCGACACCCTCCACGAGCCCCGGCTGGTCGACGTGACGGCCGCCGTCCACGAGGCGATCGACTACTCGCGGGTGGGCGCCGACGCCAAGCAGATCGAGATCGCCGAGGCGTGCGCCCCCGACCTCAAGGTCTTCGGTGACGAGGACCTGCTGGTGACCGCGGTGCGCAACCTGATCGGCAACGCCGTCGCCTACTCCGAGACGGGTAGCCGCGTGGCCGTCGGCGGACGGCTCGCCGACGAGATGGTCGAGATCACCGTCACCGACCAGGGCCAGGGCATCCCCGCGGCCGAACAGGGCCGGATCTTCGAGCGGTTCTACCGGGTCGACGACGCGCGGTCCCGCGCCACCGGTGGCACCGGCCTCGGTCTCGCCATCGTCAAGCACATCTGCGCCAACCACGGCGGCGACGTCGACGTGTGGAGCGAGGAAGGGCGGGGGTCGACGTTCACCATCCGGCTCCCCGCCGCCGTCGACCGCAGCGGGTCGTCGCCCCAGTCAGCAGCCCATGCAGCAGAGCAGCCACCCCCGACCCGAGGAGACACCCCCGCATGACGCGCATCCTGGTCGTCGAGGACGAGATCTCGTTCTCGGACCCCCTTTCCTACCTGTTGCGCAAGGAGGGGTACGAGGTCGCCGTGGCCGAGACCGGTCCCGAGGCGCTGGAGGACTTCGACCGGTCCGGGGCCGACCTCGTGCTGCTCGACCTCATGCTCCCCGGCCTGTCCGGCACCGAGGTGTGCCGCGCGATCCGGGCGCGCTCCAACGTGCCGGTCATCATGCTGACCGCCAAGGACAGCGAGATCGACAAGGTCGTCGGGCTGGAGATCGGGGCGGACGACTACGTCACCAAGCCCTACTCCTCGCGTGAGCTGCTGGCCCGGATCAAGGCCGTGCTGCGCCGGCTGGCCGAGCCTGAGGACCTCCTGCCCGCCACCATCGAGGCCGGACCGGTCCGGATGGACGTCGAGCGGCACATCGTCACCGTGTCGGGTCAGCCCACCGCCCTGCCGCTCAAGGAGTTCGAGCTGCTGGAGATGTTGCTGCGCAACACCGGGCGGGTGCTGACCCGGATGCAGCTCATCGACCGGGTCTGGGGCAGCGACTACGTCGGCGACACCAAGACGCTCGACGTCCACGTCAAGCGACTGCGGGCCAAGATCGAGCCCGACCCGGCCGACCCGCGCCACATCGTGACCGTGCGCGGACTGGGCTACAAGTTCGAGTCCGACTGACTCACTGACCCACTCCTGGCCACCGGTGTCGCGTCGTCGGGCTCAGGACCCGCCGGGCTGCCGCACCGCTGGCCAGAAGTCCGGGCTCAGCGTCAGGGGGTGGCGGCGGCCGTGTCGGTCGGCGTCGGTGCGTTCGTCGGGGCCAACGAGGCGTAGTAGCCGGCCGCCTTCAGGACGGGGACCACGACCACGACGGCCGGCGCGGTGGGCGTCTGGACGCTGAGCGTCACGACGTCTCCCGCGTTGACCGGCACACCCGGGAGCTGGACCTGGCTCGTGTCGGAGAGGCGACGTTCGGAGTAGGCCGGCGCCTCGGCATACACCGGCTGCCCCTGGGGCAGCGAGAAGGAGATGCGCTGCGCGTCGCCACTGGTGTTGCTCACCGAGGCGGACAGCACACCGGGCTTGTCCTTGCCGCCGCTGATGACCACGAGGTCACGCAGCTGGACCGGGCCGAGGTCGACGGGCACGCCGTCAGCGGCGACGTAGGTGACGTTGGTCTGGATCGGTGACTGGGTCTGACAGGCGGACAGCGCCAGGGCTGCGCCGGCCACGGCCACCGGGAGGAGGCGTCGCAGGGATCGCGGGCTGGTGGATCGGCCTCCGGAGCGCGGGGCCAGCGGGGTTCGGCGGGTCACGGGGGACAGCCTAGCGGCCACCTTCGTCGGAGCGCGCACCCGCACGCGTTGCACGGAAATGGCCATTCTGTCAAGACCGAATTCGTTGGCCCGCAATGCCTTTGCGGGCCGCTGACCTGCGCAAACGCAATCGGCTCGGCTTTCCTGACGTCGGCGTGTCGTGATATTCTGAGGGTCGCGAAAGGGGAAAACAGCACATGGTTTTCAAGGTCGGCGAGACGGTCGTGTACCCCCACCACGGGGCTGCACTGATCGAAGAAATCAATACCCGCACGATCAAGGGCGAGGAGAAGATCTACCTCAAGCTCAAGGTGGCCCAGGGCGACCTGACGATCGAGGTTCCTGCAGACAACTGTGAGGACATCGGAGTCCGGGATGTCGTCGGACAGGAGGGCCTCGACAAGGTCTTCGCAGTCCTTCGCGCCCCCCACACCGAAGAGCCGACCAACTGGTCGCGCCGCTACAAGGCCAACCTCGAGAAGCTCGCCTCCGGCGATGTCATCAAGGTGGCCGAGGTCGTCCGCGACCTGTGGCGTCGTGACAAGGACCGTGGCCTGTCGGCCGGCGAGAAGCGCATGCTCGCCAAGGCTCGTCAGATCCTCGTCTCCGAGCTCGCGCTCGCAGAGAAGACGAACGAGGACAAGGCCGAGGCCATCCTCGACGAGGTGCTCGCCTCCTGAGCGTTGCCGTCGTCCTCGTCGCTGGAGGACAAGGCACTCGGCTCGGCGCCGCCCAGCCCAAGGCCTTCGTGGCCCTGGCGGGTACGCCGTTGCTCGAGCACGCCGTCCAGCGCGCGCTGGCAACACCTGAGGTGTCGCACGTCATCGTGGTCGCGCCCGCTTCCCACCTGAGGGAGGCGGGCGCGATCGCGTCCCGGAGCAGCCGACCCGACGACGTGGACGTGGTCGCGGGCGGTGCCGAGCGGACCCACTCCGTCGCCGCCGGACTCGCGGCCCTGCGCCCCGACGACGGCATCGTGCTGGTCCACGACGCGGCCCGCGCGCTTGCCCCTCCCAGCCTGTTCTCCCGCCTGGTGCACGAAGTGCGGTCGGGTCACCCTGCCGTCGTCCCCGGCGTCCCTGTGGCAGACACCATCAAGGTGGTCGACGCGGCCGGTCGCGTGACCGACACCCCCGACCGCTCGACGCTGCGGGCGATCCAGACGCCGCAGGCCTTCCTGCGTGAGGTGCTCGTGCACGCCCACGCGTCCGGCGCACAAGCCACGGACGACGCCGCACTGGTCGAGCGGATGGGCGGCCACGTGCGTGTGGTCGACGGAGACCGGCTGGCCTTCAAGATCACGACGCCCGACGACCTGGCCGTCGCCGAACGCCACCTCGCCGACCCCTCCTAGCGGGTCAGGGCGGCGACCACGTCGTCCCAGGGCGCGACCGGCTGCCGGTCGGCGTCCGCGTGGATGCTGCTGATCCAGCCGTCGACGATCCGCCCCCGCTCGAGCAGGAGGTCGGGGACGAAGACCGGCACGGGGAAGCCGGCCCGCCAGACCGCCTTCGCGCTGCCCCAGTTGCCGGCGTGCGCCTCCCAGCGCACGACCTGCCAGGCGAGGGTGTCGAACGCGTGGGCCACCACCAGCCCAACCGCCTCGGACATCACGCCCCGACCGCGGAAGGCCGGGTGCGTGACGTAGCCCAGGTCGCCGGCCCCGTCGTCGACGGGCAGGACCCGCAGGTCGATGGTCCCGGCATACCGACCATCGACCTCGATGGCCCACGAGGCGCGCGCCGCCGACGGCTCGAGGAGCCCGGTGAGGTACTCCTGTGCCATGTCGCGGGTGTACTCCAGCGGGATCGTCGTGAACCGCTTGGTCAGCGGGTCGACGCAACGCTCGAGGATCGGGTCGAGGTCGGCCTCGGTGTGCGGGCGGAGCGTCACCAGGGTGCCGCTGAGGACGGGCACGGCCAGGGCCTGCGGCGCGGGCTCGGGTGGGGGTTCGGGCGGCGGGGCGGCGGGGTCGGTCATGCGGGCCAACCCTAGTGACGGCACCCCGGCCGCCTCACCCGGTTTTCCGGTGGCCGGGTGCGCGGGTCCGGATGGTTGGATGGGGCCATGGACATCCCGGGTATGCCGCGCACGGGAGTCGGCGTCGATGTCCACGCCTTCGCCGCAGACGACCGACGCGAGCTGTGGCTGGCCGGGCTGCTCTGGCCGGGAGAGGTGGGCCTCGAGGGACACTCCGACGCCGATGTCGCCTGCCACGCCGCGTGCGACGCGCTGTTCTCCGCCGCCGGGCTCGGGGACCTGGGCCTGCACTTCGGGACCGATCGGCCCGACCTCGCCGGCGCCTCGGGGCGCACCCTGCTCGCCGAGGCGGCTCGCCTCGTGCGCGAGGCAGGCTTCGAGATCGGCAACGTCGCCGTCCAGGTGATCGGCAACAAGCCCAGGATCGGCCCGCAGCGACACCTGGCCGAGCAGGTCATGTCCGCGGCCGTCGAGGCCCCGGTGTCCCTGAGCGGGACCACCACCGACGGCCTCGGCCTGACCGGTCGCGCCGAAGGGATCGCCGCGATCGCGACCGCCCTGGTCGTGCCGACGGCCTGACGAGGCCCCGCCCGACTCGCGAGTCTCCTGGCGACGCGCGACACCCCTGACCGACCGACCGACCGACCACAGACCGACCCGAGGAGCCAGGCATGCCGCAGACCGTCAAGGGAGTCATCGCCCGCAGCAAGGGAGCCGACGTCGAGCTGGTCGACGTCGTCGTGCCCGACCCCGGATCGGGTGAAGCCGTCGTGCAGGTGCAGTCGTGCGGTGTCTGCCACACCGACCTGCACTATCGCGAGGGCGGCATCAACGACGAGTTCCCCTTCCTGCTCGGTCACGAGGCCGCGGGCGTCGTCGAGGCCGTGGGTGAGGGCGTCACCGACGTCGCGCCGGGCGACTTCGTCATCCTCAACTGGCGGGCGGTCTGCGGCCAGTGCCGCGCCTGCGCCAAGGGCAAGCCGTGGTACTGCTTCGCCACCCACAACGCGACCCAGAAGATGACCCTCACCGATGGCACCGAGCTCAGCCCGGCACTCGGCATCGGGGCGTTCATCGAGAAGACCCTCGTCGCGGCGGGCCAGTGCACGAAGGTCGACGCCGACGCGGACGCGGCGGCCGTGGGTCTCCTCGGCTGCGGGGTGATGGCCGGCTTCGGCGCCGCCGTCAACACCGGCGGGGTGGGTCGAGGCGACTCGATCGCCGTCATCGGGTGCGGCGGACTCGGCAACGCGGCCATCGCCGGAGCCACCGTGGCCGGCGCGACGACGATCATCGCCGTCGACGTCGACGACCGGAAGCTCGAGGGCGCGAAGTCGTTCGGCGCCACCCACACGATCAACGGCACGACCGAGGACGTCGTCGAGCGGATCCGCGAGCTCACCGGCGGCTTCGGTGCCGACGTCGTGGTCGAGGCGGTGGGCCGACCCGAGACCTACGAGCAGGCGTTCTACGCGCGTGACCTCGCCGGCACCGTCGTCCTCGTCGGCGTCCCGACGCCCGACCAGCAGGTCACGCTGCCGATGATCGAGATCTTCGGTCGCGGTGGCGCCCTGAAGTCGAGCTGGTACGGCGACTGCCTGCCCAGCCGCGACTTCCCGATGCTCGTCGACCTCTACCGCCAGGGCCGCTTCGACCTCGACGCGTTCGTGTCCGAGCGGATCGGCCTCGGCGACGTCGAGGGGGCGTTCGACAAGATGGAGCGCGGCGAGGTCCTCCGCTCGGTCGTGGTCCTGTGATGCCGACGACAGCGCGAGGACACGAGCCGGGTCCCACGCTCTGCGTGGGCGGCACGAGCGAGGCCCGGAGCGCCGAGGAGGCAGCACCATGGGTGTGAGCGGGCACGGCGGCGACCAGGACGCCGGGGTGCCGGTCATCGCACCGTCGGCGGGAGGCGTGCGCGTGGACCGCGTCGTGACGTCCGGGACGTTCGAGCTCGACGGCGGGAGCTGGGAGGTCGAGAACAACGTGTGGGTCGTCGGTGACGACAAGGAGTGCCTCATCATCGACGCCGCCCACGACGGGCGCACCATCGTGAAGTCGATCGACCTCGAGCGCCGGGTCGTCGCCGTCATCTCGACGCACGCCCACAATGACCACATCAACGCGGTCGGTGAGGTCTGCGACGGGACGCGCGCCCCGGCATACCTGCATCCTGCGGACCGGATGCTCTGGGACGAGCTCTACCCCGTCACCCCTGACCGCGAGCTGGCCGATGGCCAGGTGGTCACCGTGGGCGACGTGGACCTGCACGTGATCCACACCCCCGGCCACACGCCGGGGTCGTGTTGCCTCTACGCGCCGGCGCTGGACGTGGTGTTCACCGGCGACACCCTGTTCAACGGTGGCCCCGGCGCCACGGGACGGTCGTACAGCGACTTCCCGACCATCATCGAGTCGATCCGCGACCGGTTGCTGACGCTTCCGGACGAGACCGTGGTGCTGACCGGCCACGGCGACGCGACGGTCATCGGCGCCGAGGCCCCGCACCTGCAGGAGTGGATCGACCGCGGTCACTGACGGGCTCGGGCCCGGACCGTCGTGCGGTCCGGGCCCGAGTGGGTCGTGCGGTGGTGCGGTGCCGCCTACCGGCGCGACGGTCGGCTGTCGTCGTGCCGGCCACCGATGGAGACGGCGGGCGCGAGGTCGGCGACCTTGGCGTCACGCGGGGACAGCGGCGCCAGGCCCCACGCGTGCTCGATCGTGGCGAGGATCGACGTGGTGTCGAAGCTCGCGTGGCTGACGCCCGAGTGCTTCATGCCGGCCGACAGGACGAGAGCCGGGATGCGGGTGCCGGGGCCCCAGGCATCGGTCTTCGGCGGTGCGACGTGGTCGTAGGACCCGCCGAACTCGTCGTAGGTCACGACCACGAGGGTCTGGTCGGCCTGCGGACCGTGGGTGATGGTCTGGAGCAGGTCGACCAGGTGGTCGCTGCCCGTGTGCTCGCTGGCATATCCGGGGTGCTCGTTCTCCGAGCCGTACGGCTTGACGAAGCTCACGGCCGGAAGGGTGCCGGCCTTGGCCGCCGAGAGGAAGTTCTTCTCGTCCTGCAGGTGTGAGCGGCCGGGGGCGCCGGCGGCGTAGTTCGCGAAGTAGTCGAACGGCTGGTGGTGGTACTGGAAGTTCGCACCCGGGTGTCCGGCCACGGCGTCGTCCCACCCTCCGGCGTACCAGTTCCAGCTCACCTTGGCCGCACTGAGGCGGTCACCGATGTTCGGGTACTGGGTGTCGTCGATGAGCGGGATCTTCGCTCCGCTGCCGGACGGTGTCGAGGACGGCTGCACCGTGTTCACGGCGTAGTCGCCGCACGCGGCCACCGGGTCGTTGCCGCCGGCCGCACACTTCTGGGTGAGCTGGCCGTCGACCACGGCGCCGGTCGGCGTGTAGAGCGGGTACTTGTTCACCATCCCGTTGCCGTCCAGCACCGAGCTCTTGGCACCGAGTGCGCCGGCGGACGTGTCCACGGGGGCGCGGGCCGCGATGAGGAACTGGTGGTTGAGGAACGAGCCACCGAACGCGCCCTGGAAGAAGTTGTCGGCGAGCACGTAGTTCGGGGCGTCGTTGGAGTGGAGGTACTGGTAGATCGGCAGGGCCTTGGTGTCGTACTTGCCCATCGTCAGGCCAACGGCGTCCGAGCCGGTGACATAGCGGTCCTGCTTCCCGCCGTCGAGCTGGTACTGCTCCTGGTAGAAGCGGTGCACCTGGTCGCGCGTGCAGCCGCCCGGGAGGCCGCTGCCCTTGAGGGTCCCGTTGGGCGCGAAGACCCCCTCGGGGGCGCAGGTGGTGTCGGACGGCTTGATGTAGTCGTCGATCGTGAACGCCTGGTTGGTGAAGTTGCTCGCCGCGACGCCGTGGCCGGCGTCCTGGCAGGTGTTCGGCTGCGGGGGCGTGGTGAGGTTGACGTCGTTCTGCAGCAGGCACCCGTATGCCGTGCCGTCCTGCGCGACCTGTGGCACCGCGGGCGCGGTGGCCCCGTTCACGGCGTCGCCGCCGACACGGCCCCACCCGCCGTACAGGTTGTCGAACGAGTGGTTCTCCTCGTAGATCACGACGAGGTTGGTGTAGCCACCGGGCAGGGCGCCGGGGGCGCCGTGGTGGCCTGTGGTCGCGGTGCCGGGTCGTCCGGCGGACGAGGCGAGTGCGGTGCCGGGAAGGGCGGCAGCCGCTGCGCCGATGAGCAGCAGGGCGCCGACCACGGCGGTGGTGCGTCTGGTCACGGTGGATCCTCCTGGGTACGGGTGCGCGTTCGGCGCACCTAGCCAACGTGGCCGATGACTCGGAGGTCGGCCCTGACAGATGTCACGGGTGGGGGTGAACAGTCGGCGACGTGGGGGGAGCCGTCGCCGTTTCGGCTGGTGGACCCCCGCGCAGGTAGCCTTGCGCGCGTGAGTCTTCGCCTGTACGACACCGCCGCGCGCGAGCTGCGCGACTTCACCCCTCTGGTTCCCGGTCGGGTCGGCATCTACATCTGCGGGCTCACGACCCAAGGCGCACCCCACATCGGGCACGTGCGCTTCGCCGTCGCCTTCGACGTCCTGCGCCGGTGGCTCGAGGGCCGCCACGGCTACGCCGTCACGCTGGTGCGCAACGTCACCGACATCGACGACAAGATCCTCGCGAAGTCGGCGGAGGCCGGCGAGGAGTGGTTCGCCCTGTCCTACCGCAACGAGGTCGCCACCGCCGCGGCGCTCGACTCCCTCGCGGTGCTGGCCCCCACCTACGAGCCCCGCGCCACCGGGCACATCCCCGAGATGGTCGCGCTCATGGAGACCCTCGTCGACAAGGGCCACGCCTACGCCGCCACCGACGCCAGCGGTGACGTGTACTTCGACGTGAAGAGCTTCCCCGAGTACGGCTCGCTGACCCACCAGAAGATCGAGGACATGGAGGCGGCGCAGGACGCCGACCCGCGTGGCAAGCGCGACCCCCGCGACTTCGCGCTCTGGAAGGGACGCAAGGAGGCGGAGCCGGCCACCGCGTCGTGGGCCACGCCGTTCGGCGTCGGCCGCCCCGGCTGGCACCTCGAGTGCTCGGCCATGGCGCGCAAGTACCTCGGCGACGCCTTCGACATCCACGGCGGCGGCGTCGACCTCCGCTTCCCGCACCATGAGAACGAGCAGGCGCAGTCGCACGCCGCCGGGCTCGGCTTCGCGACCTACTGGCTGCACAACGCCTGGGTCACCGTCGGTGGCGAGAAGATGAGCAAGTCGCTGGGCAACAGCCTGGTCGTCTCCGAGGTCACCAAGGTCGCCCGCCCGCTGGCCGTCCGCTACTACCTCACGGCGGCGCACTACCGCTCGACCATCGAGTACCACGAGGGCTCGCTGCGCGAGGCCGAGGCGACGGTGGAGCGGATCGAGGGCTTCCTGACCCGCGCGCTGCGCGCCCTGCCCGAAGGCACGTCCACCTCCCCGGACCACACCACTATCCCCGACGCGTATGCCGCCGCGATGGACGACGACCTCAACGTGTCAGGTGCGCTCGCCGTCCTCCACGACACCGTCCGGGCGGGAAACACCGCCATCGACGACGGCGACGACGAGGGCCTCGCGACGGCCTTCGCCGCGGTCGTGGCGATGACCGACCTGCTCGGCGTGAACCCGCTCGACCCGCACTGGGGCGGTGGCACGGACAACGGCTCGGGTGACGCGCAGGTCGCGCTCGACGCCCTCGTCCAGGTGCAGCTGGAGGCCCGGGCAGCCGCCCGCGCGGCCCGCGACTTTGCGACCGCCGATGCCATCCGCGACCAGCTGGGCGCGGTCGGCATCGTCATCGAAGACACGGCGTCGGGAGCGAACTGGTCGCTCGCCCGCCGCGAGAGCTGAGAGGAACACCCATGGCTGGCAACTCCCAGCGACGTGGCGCCATCCGCAAGGGCGCGTCGAAGAAGGGCGCCACCGTCGGGTCCGGCGGTCAGCGCCGTCGCGGTCTCGAGGGCAGGGGCCCGACGCCCAAGGCCGAGGACCGACCCAAGCACAAGGCCAACCGCATCGCCAAGGCGGTCGAGAAGCACGGCTCGAAGCCGGGCGCCCGACCGAGTGCGAGCCGGGGCGGGTCGCGTCGCGGCAAGGCGTCGAGCGAGATCGTGGCGGGTCGCAACTCCGTCGTCGAGGCGCTGCGCGCGGACGTGCCGGTCACGACGATGTACGTCGCCGGCCGGATCGACTCGGACGACCGCGTCCGCGAGGCGCTCAAGACCGCGACCGCCAAGGGCATCGCGATCCTCGAGACCCCGAGGGGCGAGCTCGACCGACTCACCGACGGCGCGGTCCACCAGGGCCTGGCCCTGCAGGTCCCGCCCTACGAGTACGCGCACCCCAGCGACTTCATCGACCCGCAAGCACCCGGCATACCCCTTGTCGTCGCGCTCGACGGCATCACGGACCCGCGCAACCTCGGCGCCATCATCCGCTCGGTGGCTGCGTTCGGCGGCCACGGTGTGGTCGTGCCCGAGCGCCGGTCGGTCGGGATGACCGCCAGCGCGTGGAAGACCTCCGCGGGTGCCGCGGCCCGCGTCCCGGTCGCGCTCGCCGCGAACCTGACGCGCGCCCTGGAGGAGTACCGCAAGGCCGGGTTCTTCGTCCTCGGGCTCGACATGGACGGTGACGTCCAGCTGCCCGACCTGGCCCTGGCCACCGAGCCGATCGTCATCGTGACCGGTTCGGAGGGCAAGGGGCTGTCGCGGCTGGTGCGGGAGACCTGCGACCAGATCGTGTCGATCCCCATGTCCTCGGCGGTCGAGTCGCTCAATGCCGGCATCGCCACCGGGGTGGCGCTCTACGAGGTCGCGCGACGCCGCGCGATCTGAGGGTCATCTACGCCCCTTGACCTGGGTCGATCCGCTACCGTTTCGCGCAGTCGCCCCAAGGGGGAGCGACTCCCGCAACCTCGAAGGGACTCACCAGCATGTCTGACTACGGCACCCCGCCGCCGCCCCCGCCCGCCGCGCCCGGGTACAACCAGCCGACCGCTGGGGGCACGCCGCCGCCGAACTACCTCGTCTTCGCCATCCTGACGACGATCTTCTGCTGCCTCCCGTTCGGTATCGCCTCGATCGTCTTCGCGGCCCAGGTCAACGGCAAGTTCGCCTCGGGCGACGTCGCCGGAGCCCAGGCCTCGTCGGAGAAGGCCAAGCGTTTTGCGATCATCGCGGCCATCGTCGGCGTCGTCGTCAACGGTCTCTACTTCGCATTCGTCCTGCCCAACCTGAACAAGTAGGTCTCGGTCCCCGAGGGATTCAATGACCACCGTGGCACCGCAGCGCCCCGCGCCACCCGTCGTCGCACGGGGGTTCGGGGCGTTGCGCGTGCCCGGCCTCGCCCTGGCCGCGGCGGCGGCCGCGACGACCCTGGTCGCCACGGTCGACCCCAACCAGCCGGGGCACTACCCGACCTGCCCGTTCCTGGCGCTGACCGGCTACTACTGCCCGGGCTGCGGTTCGCTGCGGGCCCTGCACGACCTCGCCCACGGCGACCTCGGCGGCGCCCTCGCCCGAAATCCCTTGATGGTGCTCGCCGCCGGTGGCCTCCTCGTCGCCTTCGTGCTCTGGACGCGTCGGCGCTGGCGGGGCCTTGCGCGGACCTGGGCGGCACCCGCTTTCCTGCTCTACGGCTTGCTGACCCTGGTGCTCGCGTTCTGGGTGCTGCGCAACGTGCCCGGCTGGACCTGGCTGTCGCCGGCCTGAGCTCGCCGGCCTGACCTCTTCTGCGGCCGAGCACGTCAGCTGGGCTCGCCGGGCGACCCACCCGTTCGGCTGCACCCTGCGCGAGTCCCGGCGCGACGCGGGTCCGGTCCGCTAGCGTTTCGCCCTGCCGCGCCCATTGGGGGGAGCGGAACGCGCACTCCGAAGGGACCCACCGCATGTCTGACTACGGCACCCCGCCCCCGCCGCCGCCCCCGCCGTACACGCCCGACTACTACTCCTCCGGTGCGGGTGGCGCCCCGCCGGCGAACTACCTGGTCTGGGCGATCCTGTCGACCGTCTTCTGCTGCCTGCCGCTCGGCGTCGTCTCCATCGTCTTCGCCGCCCAGGTCAACAGCAAGTGGGCCGCGGGCGATGTCGCCGGCGCTCGCGACTCCGCGAACAAGGCCAAGAACTTCGCGATGTGGTCTGCCATCGCGGGCGTGGTCGGCGGGATCCTCTGGGTGATCTTCGTCGTCGCGCTCGGCTCGTTCGGCTCGAGCTCCATGAGCAACGGTTACTGACCCGCTGGGGATTTTCGGACCTCGACCACGACGGTGTTGAGGATCTTGTCGGCGAAGGTCTGGCGCTTGTCGTCCCACAGCGGCCACAGGTAGCCGATGTAGACGGCACCGTCGAGGGCGTGCGCGAGGTCGCGCACGAACGCCATCCCGGCGCCGATCGGCTGACCGCTGTGCTCGTCGACGAGCCGGATCCCCATCACCTTCTTGCCGATGCTCTGACCGGTCCGTCCCTGCTTGAACGCGCGGTTCCAGATCTGGAGGCCGAGCGCCGCGAGGAACCCGATCACGAAGAGCAGGCCACCGACCACCATGAGGCCGGTGTTCCCGGTGTCAGGTCGCGCGTACTCGAACTGCGTGCCGGTGCTGTCGAGGCCGGGCTTCGGCGCCCCGATGACGAACAGCACGATCCCGAGGACGTAGGGGATCCCCCCGATGAGCTGCACCAGGCTGTCGATGAGGCTGGCCGCGACGCGAGTGCCCCAGTCGGCCAGCGGCCCCCAGGGCTCGCGCGGCCCCCACGGGGCGCCGGCCACCGGAGGCGGCGACGCGGCATACGCGCGGGGCGCCGGCTGGCCGGGCACGGCGGCGACCGGCAGCGGTGGGTGGGCGAACGGGTCGTGCGGTGGCTGTGTCATGGGTCCCCTCGGGTCGCCCGCAAACTAGCAGCCGGGCGCGGCGCTCAGCCCAGGGCGCGCTGGGCCCAGGTCGCCTCGTCGCACTGCGCCGGACGGACCTCCTGGGTCACCATGGTCCCGACGATCTTGTCGGCCAGCGTCTGCTTGCGGGGGTCCCACAGCGGCCAGAGGTAGCCGATGTAGAGGACGCCGTCGACGAGGTGCGCGATCTCGCGGGCGAGGGCGGACGCGGGGCCGACCGGCTTCCCGGTCGTGCTCGAGACGAGCACGATCTTCATGACCGCCTTGCCGAGGGTCTGACCCGTGCGTCCCTGGTGGACGACGCGGTTCCAGATCCAGATGACCAGGCTGAGGATGCCGCCCAGACCCATCAGCCCGAGACCCGCGATGACGGTGACGTGGTCGGTCTGGCGAGCCGGGTCGACGGACTGGTAGATGGTCGCGCCCGAGCTCTGGAGCCCGAGCAGCATGACGAGGCCGACGACGTAGGGGAGGGTGCCGACCACCTGGACCAGGTCGTCGATCAGCCGCGCCGCGACCCGGGTCAACCAGCCGGCTGGCGGTGTCCACGTCCCCCGCCCGAAGTCCTGCTGGTGGGCGGTGGAGGTGGCCTGAGCCTGACTCATGAAGTTTCCCCTGGAGGCGGTGGTGCGATTGTCGTGGCCACCGTATTGGGAGGCTGGCGTCACCTAGGTGCCGTTTGGGCTCGATATCATCCGAGTGGCCGATGCAGCCGACCGTTTTCGTCGACTCAGTCGTCGTCGAACATGGCCACGACCGGCATCTCGACCGTGTCGACGCCGACGACGGTGGCCTCGTCGGGCTTGCTCGGCAGCACCGTCTTCACGTAGTCGGCGATCGCGTCCTCGATCGGCATGTCATGGCCGGCCCGCTCGGACAGGTACCACCGGTGCTCGAGCACCTCGTGGAACAGCTCGGCCGGTTCGAGCTTGCCGCCCAGCTCGCGCGGGACGGTCCGGGTGATGGGTTCGTAGATCCGCTGGAGCCAGTCGTGCGCGACGATCTCCTCGTCGTCGTTCTGGCGGTCCGTGCCGGCGCGGTAGGAGTCGAGGTCGTTGAGCAGCCGGCGGGCCTGGTTCTCCTCCACGTCGAGACCGGTGAGACGCAGGAGTCGTCGCGAGTGGTGGCCGGCGTCGACCACCTTGGGCTGGATCTGGATGGTGGTGCCACCGATGTCGGTGGAGATGGCCAGCTCGTCCACGTCGAAGCCGAGCTCGTTGAGGCGGCGGATGCGCTCGTCGACGCGCCACCGGTCGCCGCGCTCGAAGCGCTCGAGGCCGGTCAGCTCCTCCCACAGCTCGGCGTAGCGCTCGACGATCCGGTTCGACGTGTCCACCGCGTCGACCCCGGCCTCGAGGAACCCGCCGGCCTCGAGGTCCATCAGCTCGCCGGCGATGTTGACCCGGGCGATGTCGAGGTCGTGCTCGCGCTGTCCGGCGGTGAGCGTCTGGTGCAGCTCACCGGTCTCCGCGTCGACGAGGTATGCCGCGAACGCCCCTGCGTCGCGCCGGAACAGCGTGTTGGACAGGGACACGTCACCCCACCAGAAGCCGACCAGGTGGACGCGAACGAGCAGCACGGCGAGGGCGTCGATGAGCCGGGCCGTGGTGTCGGGCCGCAGCGACTGGCTGAACAGCGCGCGGTAGGGCAGCGAGAACTGCAGGTGCCGGGTGATCAGGCAGGCGTCGAGGGGAGTCCCGTCGATCGCGGTGCGACCGCTGACCACCCCGAACGGCTCGACGCACGGCAGGTCCAACCGGTTGAGCATGCGCAGGAGCTGGTACTCGCGGACCGCGATGTCGGCCTTGATCTCCTTGACCGCCAGCACCCTCCCCGAGAGCTTGACGAACCGCACGACGTGGCGCGAGATGCCTCGCGGCAGCGCGGCGAGGTGCTGCTCGGGCCAGGTCTCCAGGGGGAGCTCCCACGGGAGGTCCAGCATGGCCGGGTCAGGTCGTGCCGCAGTGATCTCGAGTGCCACGCTTCATCCTCCCAGCGACGCCACGACAGGGCAGAACCGGAGTGGCCGGCTCCCACGACGAGGAGCCGGCCACCCGGCATACGGTGCTGTTCGGGTCAGTCGCCGAGGCGCAGGCCCGTGGTGGCGTCGAAGGCGTGCACGTGCCCGGTCTTCGGGGCGAGGAAGACGGTCTCGCCCTTCTGCGGGGGCTTGCGGCCGTCGACGCGGGCGATGAACGGGCGCTCGCCCTCGGCGTCCTCGTCGGCCTCGATGTGCTGGTGCGCCTTGGTCGAGCCGTAGATGTAGGCGTCGGCGCCGAGCTCCTCGACGACGTCCACGGTGACCGGGATGCCCTGGCCCTCGGTGGTGAGCTCGAGGTCCTCGGGGCGGACACCCAGCGTGATGTTCTTGCCGGAGGAGGCGTCGAGGATGGCGCGCTCCACGGGGACCGTCGAGCCACCGACCTTCACGCCGCCGTCGGCCACGTCGACGTCGAGCAGGTTCATGGCGGGGGAGCCGATGAAGCCGGCGACGAAGACGTTGTCCGGGTGGTCGTACATGCGGCGCGGGCTGTCGCACTGCATGAGCAGGCCGTCCTTGAGGACCGCGACGCGGTCACCCATCGTCATGGCCTCGACCTGGTCGTGGGTGACGTAGACGGTGGTGACGCCGAGGCGACGCTGGAGCGACGCGATCTGCGTGCGGGTCTGGACGCGGAGCTTGGCGTCGAGGTTCGACAGCGGCTCGTCCATGAGGAACACCTGGGGGGAGCGCACGATCGCGCGACCCATGGCGACGCGCTGGCGCTGGCCACCGGAGAGGGCCTTCGGCTTGCGCTCGAGGTACTGCTCGAGGTCGAGGATCTTGGCAGCCTCCTCGACGCGCTTGCGGATCTCGCCCTTGTCGACGCCGGCGATCTTGAGCGCGAAGCCCATGTTGTCGGCCACCGTCATGTGGGGGTAGAGCGCGTAGTTCTGGAAGACCATCGCGACGTCGCGGTCCTTGGGGGACAGGTTGGTGACGTCGCGGTCACCGATCCAGATCTTGCCCGCGTTGACCTCTTCGAGGCCCGCGAGCATGCGGAGGGAGGTGGACTTGCCACATCCGGAGGGACCGACCAGGACGAGGAACTCGCCGTCCTCGATGTCGATGTTGAGCTTGTCAACCGAGGGCTTGTCGTTGCCCGGGTAGAGCCGGGTTGCGTCGTCGAACTTGACAGTTGCCATGGCTTCGTTGCCTCTCCTTCACCGGCAGGAACGTGCCGGACGATCCGTTGTAAAGGGTGCTGCTGCCGCCGACATCGGTGTCCGCGGTGGCCTCAGTCTGGCCCAGCGTGGGTCGTTGCGCCAGTGCTGGTCCACGCTGGTGAGACGGTGTGGAAACGTTTACACGCGCGGCGACCCGACGGCATACCTGAAATATCTTGCAGCGTGTGGTCCGTCGGGCCTGCAAGTTCTTGCTACCGTCACCGCCATGAAGGCGAGACTGGCTGACATCGCGGCGCACGCCGACGTCAGCGAGGCCACCGTCAGCCGGGTGCTCAACGGCAAGCCCGGCGTGGCCGAGGCGACCCGCGAGGCCGTGCTGACCTCGCTCGACATCCTCGGGTACGACCGGCCGTCACGGCTGCGGCGCAAGACCGCCGACCTCGTCGGGCTGATCGTCCCCGAGCTGACCAACCCGATCTTCCCGGCGTTCGCGCAGATCATCGAGACGGCCCTGGCGCGGCACCAGTTCACGCCGGTGCTGTGCACCCAGACGCCCGGGGGAGTGCACGAGGACGAGTACGTCCAGATGCTGCTCGACCGCGGGGTGGCCGGGATCATCTACGTCTCGGGCCAGCACGCCGACGTCACGACCGACCCCGAGCGCTACACGAGCCTGCGCGAGCGGGAGCTGCCGATCGTGCTCGTGAACGGCTACCAGGAGGGCATCGACGCGCCCTTCATCTCCAACGACGACGTCGCGTCCATGGAGCTCGCGCTGACGCACCTGGTGCAGCTGGGGCACACCCAGATCGGGCTGGCGGTGGGGCCGGAGCGGTTCGTGCCGGTGATCCGCAAGATCGACGGCTTCCGCACCTCGATGCGCACCCTGCTCGGCCGGGAGGACGTCGACGAGCTGATCGAGCGGACGATGTTCTCGGTCGAGGGTGGTGACACGGCAGCCGCGCGCCTCATCGAGAAGGGCTGCACGGCGGTCGTCTGCGGCTCCGACCTGATGGCCCTCGGCGCGATCCGCGCGGCCCGGCGGGCCGGCAAGCAGGTGCCGGCCGACTTCTCCGTGGTCGGCTACGACGACTCGCCGCTCATCGCCTTCACCGACCCGCCCCTGACCACCGTGCGGCAGAGCGTGCAGGCGATGGCCGAGGCCGCCGTGCGCGCGCTGCTCGACGAGATCGCCGGGGAGCCCGCGCCGCGGGCCGAGTACGTCTTCCGCCCCGAGCTCGTCGTGCGGGCCTCGACCGGAGCCGCGCCGAGCCGCTGAGGGGCTCGAGCAAAGGTTGCTGGCGGGAGGGTCCTAGCGGGAGGCGTGGGAGGTGCGGCGCTCGACGAGGTAGGTCAGGGCCTCGGCGGCGTCCTCGGGGTGCTCGACCCGGAACCGCGCCGCTGTCTCGCCGTCGCCGACCTTGACCGTCACGTCGTCGTCGCCGAGCGCCCGGAACGCGTCCTCGTCGGTCACGTCGTCGCCGAAGTAGGCGACGGCCTGAGCCCCCACCTCGTCGCGCAGGGCCACCAGGGCGGTGCCCTTGTCGGCCCGGACCACCCCGACCTCCACCACCTGCTTCCCGTGCAGGACGTGCAGGCCGGTATGCCGCGTGGTCACCTCGAGCGCCGCCGCCTCCACGGCGTCGGCAGCCGCGCGGTCGGTCATCCGGCGGGTGTGCAGGACGACCGCGCTGGGCTTGGACTCCAGGTAGACGCCATCAGGCCGGCCCTCGCACACGGCCTCGAGCTCGCGCGTCACCCGCGCCAAGGTCTCCTGCTGGTCGTCGGTGAGGGCGGCCGCCGTGGCCCGGCTGGTCTCCGCTCCGTGGGTGCCGATGCGGGTCACGGCGCTGTCGGCGAGCCCGGTGAGCGCGGTGAGGGTGTCGAGGTCGCGGCCGGAGACGACCGCGGCGTGCGTGCCGGGCAGGGCGGCGAGGCCCTCGAGCGCCTCGATGGTGCCGGGGAGGGCACGCGACTGCGAGGGGTCGGCGACGAGCGGGGCCAGCACGCCGTCGAAGTCGGAGGCCACCAGCAGCCGCGACGTCGCGGCCAGCTGGTCGAGGGCGGTCACCAGGTCGGGCGGCAGGGTCATCGCGGCGTCGTCGCCTTGGCCGCCTTGGCCGCCCTGGCGTGGTGCAGCTCGCGCGCCGTGCGATCGGCCCGTGCGTGCTCGTCGTCGGCCTTCTGCTCACGGGTCGAGCGCTGGGGCCGCTCGGGGGCGACCTCCAGTGCCTCGAGGAACCGCGAGGCCCAGCGCTGCACGTCGTGGTCGGCGACCCGGCGACGCATCGCCCGCATGAGGCGACGCTTCTCCTTGTCGGGGGTCTCGATGGCCCGCATGATCGTCTGCTTCAAGCCCTCGATGTCGTGCGGGTTGCAGACGAACGCCTGGTGCAGCTCGTGGAACGCCCCCGTGAACTCGGACAGCACCAGCGCCCCGCCCTCGTCGTGGCGGCACGTGACGTACTCCTTCGCCACGAGGTTCATGCCGTCGCGCAGCGGGGTCACCAGCACGACGTCGGCCGCGAGGTAGAGCGCGGCCATCTCCTGGCGCGGGTAGGAGTGGTGGAGGTACTGGACGGCGGGTGCACCGATCCGGCTGTGCTCGCCGTTGAGCCGCCCCACCTCGCCCTCGATCTCGTGCCGCAGCTCGCGATAGGCGGCGACCCGCTCCCGGCTGGGTGTGGCCACCTGGACGAAGACCTCGTTCGGCGGGGAGACCTGGCCCTCCTCGAGCAGCTCGCCGTAGGCCTTGATCCGGTGGCCGATTCCCTTGGTGTAGTCGAGGCGGTCGACACCGAGCAGCAGGGTGCGGGGGTTGCCGAGCGACTCCCGGATCTCCTGGGCGCGCTGAATCGTCTCGGGCAGCTTGGCGACTGCCTCGAGGCCCACGTAGTCGATGGAGATCGGGACGGCGCTGGCCCGCACCCGTCGGCTGTCCTCGGCCCGCGACACCGAGACGGTGTCGCCCTTGGTCGGCAGCCCCAGCAGCTGGCGGCAGGCCCGCACGAAGTTCTGCGCGTCGGCGACCCGCTGGAAGCCGAGGTAGTCGGCACCGAGCAGTCCCTCGAGCACGGCCCGTCGCCACGGCAGCTGGGCGAAGAGCTCGACCGGCGGGAACGGGATGTGGTCGAACCAGCCGATCCGCACGTCGGGACGCAGCTCGCGCACCATCGCCGGCACCAGCTGGAGCTGGTAGTCGTGCACCCAGACGGTCGCGCCCTTCGCGGCGACCTCGCAGATGGCCTCGGCGAACCGGCGGTTGACCGCCTCGTAGGCGGTGAACCAGAAGCGGTGGAACGTCGCCGGGACGATCACGTCGTGGTAGATCGGCCACAGGGTGTCGTTGCTGAAACCCTCGTAGTAGTGCGCGACCTCGTCCTCGGACAGGGCCACCGGGCGCAGGTACATGTCGTCCTCGACGAACGGCTCGGGGGCGTCCCCGGCCTCCCCGGCCCAGCCCACCCAGGCGCCCTCGCGACCCCGCATGACCGACTCCATCGCCGTCACCAGGCCCCCCGGGCTGGTCCGCCAGGACTCCTCCCCGTCGGGGCCCACCACCCGGTCGACGGGCAGTCGGTTGGCGGCGATGACGAGGTCGAACTGCTTCTGGCTGCGAGGCACAGGGAATCAACTCCACGGTTTCGTTGCGAAGGCAACCCTATGTCGGTGGCCCACCCATCGGCATACCCGCAGGTCGCGTCCCGAACCCCACAGACGTCACGTCCACCGCACGCGGCTCCCCTAGCGGTGGCCCTCCCAGCGGTCTACCGTCTGGACCATGAGGATCTCGGATGTCGTGCGACGCAAGGGTGGCCAAGTGGTCACCATCCGCTCCGAGGAGACCGTGGAACGGCTGCTCGACCTGCTCGCGGAGCACCGCATCGGTGCCCTCGTGGTGAGCGACGACGGTGAGAGCGTCACCGGCATCGTCAGCGAGCGCGACGTCGTGCGGCACCTCCAGAAGGACGGGGCCGCCGTCCTGCTGGCGCCCGTCGGCTCGATCATGACGGCCGACGTGAAGACCTCTGGGCTCGACGTCCCGATCGAGGAGCTGGCCCGCACGATGACCGAGATGCGGATCCGCCACGTGCCCGTCGTCGTCGACGGCAAGCTGCACGCGATCGTCAGCATCGGCGACATCGTCAAGCACCGGATCGACGAGCTGCAGTCCGAGCGTGACCAACTCGTTGGGTACATCCAGCAGTAGCCTGACCCGTTTCACAGGGACGCCCACGTACCGTGGTGGGGTGACCACGGAGGCGATCGAGGGGAGCGACGGGCGTTCCGCCGTGCCCGAGGGCCCCCGGATCGGGCCGTACCGCCTCATCCAGCAGCTCGGCGAGGGCGGCATGGGGGTGGTCCACCTGGCGCTCGATCCCAGCGGCAGGGCGGTGGCCCTCAAGCTGCTGCGCCCCCACGTCGCGCACGACCGGGACGCCCGCACCCGCCTGGCTCGCGAGGTACAGGTGCTCAGCCGGATCCGCGACGACCGGGTGGCTGCGGTCATCGACGCAGACCTCGACGGCGAACGCCCCTACCTCGTCACGCGCTACGTCCCGGGCCCGGCCCTCGACGACGTCGTGAAGGATGTAGGCCCCATGCGGGGCGAGGAGCTGCTCCGGCTGGGCCGCGGACTCGCCGAGGCGCTCGACGCCATCCACGAGGCCGACGTGATCCACCGCGACCTCAAGCCCGGCAACGTCCTGCTGCTCGACGGCGACCCCGTGCTCATCGACTTCGGGATCGCCCACGTCGCGGACGACGTGCGGATCACCATGACCGGGTTGGTGATGGGCACCCCCGGCTACCTCTCGCCCGAAGTGGTCGAGGGCGCGCCCGTCACCGAGGCGACCGACTGGTGGGGCTGGGCGGCGACGCTCGCCTTCGCCGCGAGCGGCGCCCCGCCCTTCGGCCGTGGCCCGATGGACGTCGTCCTGTCGCGGGTCAGCCGCGGCGAGGCCGACCTCACCGGCGTCGACCCCCGGCTCGCGCCGCTCCTGTATGCCGCCCTGTCGCCCGTGCCGCGCGAGCGCCCCGATGCCGACGAGGTCGTCGACGCGCTGGAGCGCTACGCCACCGGCCAGCCGGTGACCGAGGCACTCACGGCGCCGTCACGGCATACCCAGGCCTTTGAGCACCGGACCACGGCCCGCTGGGAGCGGCCTGCGGTCGCACCCGCGCCGGTCGCCCGGCAGGTCGAGCCGCAGCCGGTCGCCGAACCCGTCTGGTCGCCCGAGCCGGAGGGCGAGCTGGTCCCGTGGGACGAGCCCGAGGGCGAGCCGTCGGAGTGGCAGGCTGCCTGGGAGGGTGGCGCCGGCCAGCCGGACCCACGCATCGGGCGGCCGGCGCGCACCGGCACGCTGCTGGCACTGCTTGCTGCCGTCGTCGCGGGTGTCGCGGGGTTCCCGGTGGTCGCTGCGGTCGTCGCGGTGCTCTGGTCGTGGGCCGCTCGCACCGCCGACCGGTCCGTCACCTCCCTGGTCCTGCGGCGGCACACCCGCGGACCGCGTCGCTCCGACGTGCCGGTGGCCGTCGTGGCGAGCCCCTGGCACCTCGTCGTGGGCGCGCTCGCCACCGTCGTCAGCGCGGTCCTCCCGCTGGTCGTGGGCATCTGCGCGGTCTTCAGCACGGCGCTGGGCACGGTCGCCGTCTACGGCGGCCAGCCCCACCCCGACTCGTCCGGGCCGCTCGCGGTGGGCGCGGCGGTCGCGGCCCTCATGGCGTGGTGGGGCCCCGGCGGCTCGGGCCTGCGCCGGGGCACCCGCAGCATCGTCCGCGGCGTCAGCCCGGGTCCGCGGGGCACGAAGGTCGTCGTGGCCCTCGCCCTGCTCGTGGCGGCAGGGGTCGTGGTGGTGATCGTGCAGAACGGCGGCATCCCGCTGTGGTGGCCCTACGAACCACCCTCGGCCGTGCTGCCCGGGGTGGGCCTGACGGGATGACCGAAGGCGTCCCGGACCGGCCCGTTCGTCCTCCCGCCAAGCGTCGACCGGTGTTGCGGCACAGCCGGATCTGGCGCGGCGAGGAGCTGACCGAGACCCTGCCGATGGTCGAGTCCCTGCGGCACACGCCCTACCGCAACCCGCGGGTGCGACAGGCGGCGGCCGAGGAGCGCGAGGCGCGGGCCTCGCTCGACCTCGCCCTGCGCGTCGGCGAGCTGATGCTGCGCTGCGGCGCCGGCGCTCCCCAGGTCGAGTCGTCGGTCGTGGCGGTGGCCGCGGCGGCCGGGCTCGACAACCTCGAGGTCGACATCACGTTGCAGTCGTTGCTGATCCAGTGCACGACGGGTTCCGGGGCGCCGATCACGATGCTGAGGGTGGTGCGGTCGTCGACGCGTGACTTCGCCCGGCTCACGGCCGTGCACGAGTTCGTCGAGAACCTCGTCGCCGGGTCCTACGACCGCGAGGCCGCCGCCGCCCAGCTGCGCGAGATCCGCCGCGCGCCGCGGTTCTGGCCGAAGTGGACGGTGCGCGGTGCGCTCGGCCTGCTGGCCGCCGCCATCGCGGTGATGCTCGGCGCCGGTCCCGTCGCGGCGCTCGTCGCCGGGTTGTCGGCCCTCCTGGTCGGGTATGCCGCGCGGACGCTCGGCAAGGGCGGCCTCCCGGACTTCTACCAGTGTGCGATCGGTGGGTTCCTCGCGACCGTGCTCGCGTGGGGCGCATTCAGCCTCGGTGCGGCGGGCTGGCTCCCCGTGTCCTCGTCGGAATTCGCCTTCATCGTCGCGGGCGGGATCACCGTGCTCCTGCCGGGTCGCACGGTCGCCTCGGCTTTCGAGGACGCGATCTCGGGCTACTCCGTGACCGGTGCCGGCCGGATGTTCGCGGTGTTCCTCACGACGGCCGGGATCATCCTCGGGGTGGCGACCGGGCTGCAGCTGACCCTGGCCCTGACCAGTGCCTTCGGCCTGAACGTCGCCTCGCCGTCCATCGTGTCCACGCAGGCGCTCAACGCCCCGGTGCTGCTGGCGGTGGTGGGCGCCTTCGTGGTCGGGTTGGCCGGTGCGGTGTCGCTGCGCACGGGCCGGATGCTGGTGGTGCCCAGCGGCGTGCTGTGTGCGGTGGGCGTCGGGGTCTCCCTCGCTGTCTCGAAGGTCGACGGGCTGGGCCAGCTGTCCGCCGCCGGGCTGGCGGCGATCGTGCTCGGGTGTGCGGGACGACTGCTGGCGCTCCGGATGGGCGCGCCGGCGATGGTGCTCGTCGTCCCGGCGTCCTACGGCCTGCTCCCGGGTCTGGCGATCTTCCGCGGCCTCTACGAGATGGTGAACGGGTCGTCGGCCGACTCCGGGACGCTGTCGCTCCAAGGGGGGCTGACCACCCTGCTGGGGGCGATGGCGGTGCTCCTGGCGATCGCGGCGGGCGGCGTGCTGGGGGAGTTCATGGCGGCGCCGTTCGACCACCGCATGGTGCAGAAGCGACGCGCTCGACGGCGCTGACCGGGCCGGGCGGTCCGGGCGGTCCGGGCTGTCGAGCACGAGACTGGTTGTTCGGAAGTTATCCCGGGTCATGGCACGGCGGATCTTCCGAACACGTCGGGCCGCCGGCGCTGACGGGGAACGAAAGGTGGCGAATACGCGCCAACCGGTTGTCGGCCTGACGAACGCCCCCTACCGTGTCTTACCTGCGCGAACGCGCGGTCACAACTGCACACGGCATACCCAATCAGCCAAGCACTCCCACCGCGCCGAGCCTCGTCAGGTGGGGGTTTCACCGGAAGATCTCCGGGCACGACGAGGACGGGGAACCCAACGCGGCCACCACGGTGGCCTGGGGGTGAAGCCGGCTCAGGCCGGCCGGGCACCTGACAGCCCGAACCCGACAGCTAACCCCGCAGGCGCCGGTCAGGAGAGGAACCCCCCACCCATGTTCTATGCCCCGAAGCACTCTGCTCGGAAGGCCAACCCTGTTCGACGTCGCGTGACCGGTGTCGCCGTGGCCGGTGTCGCCACGGTCGCAGGTGGCATGGCCACCGCCAGCAGCGCGCAGGCCTCGACGGTCTGGGACCGCGTGGCCGCCTGCGAGAGCGGTGGCAACTGGTCGATCAACACGGGCAACGGCTACTACGGGGGTCTGCAGTTCTCCGACCGCACCTGGGACGGCTTCGGCGGCGAGCGCTACGCCCCGACCGCAAACCGCGCCACGAAGGCCCAGCAGATCACCATCGCCCAGAAGGTGCTGGCCTCGCAGGGCCCCGGCGCCTGGCCGACCTGTGGCGCCCGCGCCGGTCTCACCCGCTCCAACGGTGGCGCGGTCGATGCCGGCTCGACGACCAGCAGGGCCTCGCGCTCTGCCACCCGCCAGGCTCCCGCGGCCCACTCGACCAGCACCGGCAAGCTCGTCGTCGACGGGATCCGCGGCCCCAAGACCAACGCCGCCATCGAGCGCTGGGTCGGTGGGTCGGTCAACGGCACGCTCTCCCGCACCGACGTGAAGGCGTTGCAGCGGAAGGTTGGCTCGGCCCCCGACGGCGTCATCGGTCCGAAGACGATGCGCGCCCTGCAGACCAAGATCGGGGCCCGCAAGAACGGCGCCCGCTACCTCGACCGCGCCACCGTGCGCACGCTGCAGACCTACCTGAACGGCCGCTGACCCGCTCTCCGCACAGCCGGCGGCCCGACACCTCACGGTGCCGGGCCGCCGTCGCGTCCCCGTCTTCCTCGCACTTGCTGCCACCGGTGGGGCACGGAGGGCTGGGTTCGGGGGTCTGGTGAGGGATCAGTGGCAACAAGTGCGCGAGACGGTATGCCGCGTGGGCGCCCGGGATGCCCGGCCGCCGCCGTCTCGCCGGTACGATCGTCGCCGTCTGCTGCGGCAGACCGGCCGGCGTGGCGCAATTGGCAGCGCACTTGTCTTGTAAACAAGGGGTTGGGGGTTCGAGTCCCCCCGTCGGCTCTCTGACCAGCAGGTTTCCTCAGACCCCCCTCGCCTTGGGCTGCCGACCCACCGCTTTGCCCCGCAGGCACCGAGAGTCGGCTGGGACTCCGTGCTCCGCCATTCAGCTGCCGCGAGGGCAACCGCAGCTTTCGCGCACCATCAGCTCTACGGGCAGTATGCGTGATGTCGTTGGCTCGTCCGGACGTTCGATTCGGTCGATGAGTGCTCGGACTACCAACGCACCCATCGCCCCCATAGGCTGACGGACCGTGGTCAGTCTCGGGCTGAAGAGACGCCCCGCGGCGATTCCGTCAAACCCCGTCACGGCAACCCGACCTGGAACGTCAACACCTGCGGCCTTCAGGGCGTCGATTAGCACCAAGGCGACTTCGTCACTCACGCACACGAAAGCTTCGGGTAGTTCGTCGTGGGCAATCAGACCGGCGACCATCGCTCGGACGCCTGCCGCGATAGCTCGGTACTCCACGATGGCCGCAAGTGGTTCTTCGGGTACCGGCAGGCCGGCGGCGCGCAAGGTTGCTTGGAAGGCCACGAATCGTTCGACCCGGTCGGCGGCGGCGATCGAGCCGACGAAGAGCAGCCGACTGAGTCCGTGCGAGTGGATAAGGTGTTCGGTCAGCTCGCGCATCCCACTGGTGTTGTCCACACCGACCCGACTGAGGTTCTCATCCAGCCCTGAACCGGGCAGGAGGACCACGGGCAGTTGCGCCGCGATCTTGGCGAACTCTGCCTCGCCCACCGATCCTGAGAAAACCGCCAAACCGTCGACGCGACCAGCGATGTCAGTGAGTACCGCATCCCCGTCCGAGTGGCTTGCCGCGGCGACCAACATGGCGTAGCCACTACGCCAGCACTCTTCCTCGACACCGCGCTGGACTTCGTCCTTGTACAGGGGATACAACCGAAAGTCGACGTTGGGGTCGACCGCGGGTGCTCCAGAGGCGCTGTCGATTTCAGGAATGGCGGGCCCGTAGTCGAGCGACAGGATGCCCAGAGCCCCTGTCCGGCCGCCTGCCAGCCCTCGCGCGCTCGCGCTGGGTATGTACCCGAGCTCTTGGGCAGCAGCATGGACCAGCTGGCGCGTCGACACCTTCACCCTCTTGGGCTGCCGGAACGTGAACGACACGGTCGCGATCGATACGCCGGCACGCTCCGCGACGTCATACACGGTTGGACGCTTCGCCATGAGTTGTACCTCCTGGGCTCGGAGTCTAAGCGCATTGCAAGGGTCGACGCGTCATGGGTCGCGTTCGGGCCTGGCATGGGGCGTCCCGCGGGGAGGTGATGGTCGCCCTCTTGCCAACCCGAAATCAATGCGCTTAACTTAAGCACCGCCATTTAAGCGCATAGAGACTGGATCTCGCTGGGAGGGAACCGACGATGTTGCGTACTGCCGACGACACCGGGCCCGGCGAGCGCCTGGCTGACGGGGCGGATGGGTATGTGCACGTCAAGGGCGCAGATGTGGTGACGCGTCATCGGCTTACCAGGATGTCCGGAAGGGAGGCCGACGCTGCCACCGTCCTGCGCGTCGTGTCGGTCTTCGATGAGTTGGTGGAGCAACGCGCGAGCGCCGCGGATCTGGTGCGCTCGGTCGCTCTCTGGACCGACTGCGCCGCGGGTTTGAGTGGCCACGATGGTCGGGTGCTCGCTCGATGCGACCGTCACGGGATGAAACTCCCTGGCTGCGAACCGGAGGGCGGCACCTACCGTGAGGCACATTCCCACGGCTTTCTGAGCGGTCGGTTGTGGATCGAACGCGATGGGCCGGCCCGCGCGCTGGACGAGTTGGTCCTCGGGCGTGGTGCCCGTGCCGCGCAGCTCACCCTTGAACGGATGGCACGCGCCGCTGCCGCCTGCTCACCCGTTCCCGGCCTGGTCGAACTTCTCATCGATGCCAACGTGTCGTTGGACGAACGCTCCCGGGCCGGCCGGGAGCTGGGGTACGACCCCAACCAGTCGATCAGGGTCTGGGTCGCTCAGATGACCGGCGGAGCGGCAGGTGTGTTGGATCGGGTTGCTCGTCGGATTCGTGCCTCAGGAGGGGGGCCGGTCCGGGTCGCCGACTTCGGCGCCTCCGCGATCCTCGTGGCGTCCGGTCGGGTTGACCCTGACGGGCTCCTCCTAGCAGGGATGGAAGGGCGCATTGGAATCGGCCCACTGCGGTCCGCAGTCGACGCACCGCGCTCGTACCACGGTGCGCGAGCGGCCCTTCGATTCGCCCAGGGGCCAGGTGCCCCAACGATCACACAGTTCGACCAGCTCGGCTCCGTAGCCGCGCTGGCCGGAGTGGTGGACACGGACCTGATCGACTTCCCGGACTGGATTGCTCTGGACCAGCTGTCACGAACCGAGACCGGCCTGACCGCGATCCTGACCGCTGAAACCCTGATGCACACCGGATCGCAACGTGACGCCGCAGCACGCATGAATCTCCACCACAGCACCGTGGCCCATCGCGTGAGCCATTTCGAGCAAGCACTTGGCTACGGACTGGGCGAGCACCAGAACTGGTTCAGGGCCCAGCTGGCCATCTACCTCTGGCGCCTCACCTGGTCGGATCCATCGGCACCGGCAGATGGCGGACAGGGGCCAACAAGTTCCGGCGTCCGCCGGATGACTCCCCCAAGTCGCCAGGCCTAGCGTGAATTGCGGCCAAGTGAGTGAAGGCCAAGACCAGCACGCGGGCATGACCAGCGCGGTGCGACGACGAATTGGAGAACATCGATGTTCCAAATGAAAGCCAAGCCCGCGGCTGCCGCCCTCGCAGTGGGTGTTGCGGCCGTGATGGTGCTGACTTCCTGCGGCAGAAGCAGCGACACGTCGTCTACCCCGACGGCCGCCGCCACCATCAAGGATGGCCCAGCCACAGGCACGATCAACATGTGGGCGCAGGGCGGCGAGGGTGACGCGCTACCGGCGTTTGCGAAGGAGTTCGAGGCAGCAAATCCTGGCGTGAAGATCAATGTCACAGCCATCCCGTGGGACGCAGCGCACAACAAGTACCAGACCGCGATTGCTGGCGGCACGACCCCCGACATCGCGCAGATGGGTACGACCTGGATGGGTGACTTCGCGAACGCGTTTGTTCCGACGCCCACCTCCATCGACACCAGCGTCTTCTTCCCCGGGTCTGTGAAGTCCACTGTTGTGGGCGGCGCGGCATACGGCGTCCCGTGGTCCGGCGACACGCGAGTCGTCTACTACCGCAAGGATCTTCTCGAGAAGGCCGGCTACACCACCTTCCCCACCACGTGGGAGGACTTCAAGGCGGCGGCCAAGGCCATGCAGACCAAGGCCGGAGCAAAGTGGGGCGTCAACCTACCGGCCGGCGGGACCGACTCCTTCCAGTCGATGCTCTTCATCCCCTGGTCGGGTGGCGCGGAACTGATGAACAGTGATCAGACGAAGTGGACCCTCAACACTCCCGCCTGGGTAGACGCGTTGAAGTTCTACCAGAGCTTCTTCACTGAAGGCATTGCCAGTCCCAACCCCAACACCGGGGCGGGTGCCCAAGACGCTGCCTTCGTCGACGGTTCGATCCCCATCTTCGTCGGCTCGCCCGGGGAGATCCAGTCGCTCATCAAGGCCGGCGGTGCCGAGTTCGAGGACAAGTTCGGTGTTGCGCTGGTCCCGAAGAACAAGACGGCGACGTCGTTCGTCGGTGGGTCAAACCTGGTGGTGTTCAAGAACAGCAAGAACCAGGACTCGGCTTGGAAGTTCATCCAGTGGCTTTCCCAGCCAGAGGTCCAGATCAAGTGGCGGACCGCGTCCGGCGACCTGCCCTTGGTGGCCAGTGCCTGGAAGGACCCCTCGCTCGCCGGAGACCCAAAGATGACCGTCATCGGTGACCAGCTGAACAGCGGCAACTCACCGCCGCAGGTGCCGACCTGGACCCAGGTCAGTGCGGCAGCGGACACGGTGCTGGAGCAGATCGTCAAGGCTGGTGCGAACCCCGCCGACGCGGTGAAGAACCTCCAGAGCACGGCCGACTCCATCGGCACCGGGAGCTGACCGTGTCCGCCACGACAACCCGATCGGCCGGCGCTGACAAGAGCGCCGGCCGACCGGCCGGGATGGACACCGGCAAGGCGCGACGACGCAAGCAAGGATTCGTGGCCTGGGCCTTCTCACTGCCCTTCGTGCTCAGCTTCGGCATCTTCATGCTGCTCCCCTTGGTGTCCTCCTTCGTGATGTCGTTCACCGACTTCACCAGCCGCGATGTCCAGAGCCCGCTGTCCGTTGGATTCGTCGGCTTGGATCAGTACACCGACCTGTTCACCAACCCGCAGTTCCTCAAGTCGATGTGGGTCACTGCGCTCTTCGTCATCGTCGGGATTCCCCTGACGATGATCGTCGCGATGTGCCTGGCCGTCGCTCTCAACAGCGGGATCAGCCGTTTCCGGACGGCCTTCCGGGTCGGCTTCTACACGCCGGTCGTCACCAGCATCGTCGCGGTCTCGGTGGTGTGGAGATTCATCCTGCAGGACGACGGGCTTCTCAACGGGGTGCTCGGCCTGGTCGGCATCAACGGACCCAACTGGCTCAACAGCACGACCTGGGCCCTGCCATCTCTGATCTTGATGGCCGTCTGGCGGAACATGGGGACGCTGATGATCATCTTCCTGGCGGGCCTTCAGGCCATTCCGGACGAGGTCAAGGAGGCCGCCTCGATCGACGGCGCGACGGCGTGGACCAGCTTCCGGCGAATAACCCTGCCGCTCCTGCGGCCCACGCTGCTCCTGGGCGCAGTGCTGATGTCCGTCGGCTACCTGCAGTTCTTCGAGGAGCCCTTTGTGATGACGAAGGGCGGTCCGCTGGACTCCACCCTGTCGATCAGCTACTTCACCTACAACCAGTTCGGCTTCGGCAAGTACGGGACCGCCTCGGCGGCGAGCTACATCCTGTTCGTGGCGATTGCCCTGCTGAGCTTGGTCCAGTTCCGGGCCTTGCGGTCCAAGGATTGAGGGCGCAGACATGACGCTATTGAAGAACACGCCCTCGGGTCTCAGGCTACGAGGCCGGGCTACCCCGCCCACTCGGCGCGGCACCAGAAAGGCGCTGCGTCGCGGGACAAGCGGGATCTCGCGGCAATGGATCACCTACGCAGGGCTGACCGTCGCCGTCGCTGTCACGATGCTTCCATTCGTGTGGATGGTGTTGAGCTCGTTCAAGGAGCAGGGCGAGATCCTGCGCAACCCGACCGGATTCTGGCCCTCGGATCCGACCTGGAGCAACTACGCCAAGTGGTTCAACGAGTTGCACATCGAGAAGTTCTTCTTCACCAGCCTGCTGGTCGCCGTTGTCACGGTCCTCGGAAACCTCGTGTTCTGCTCAATGGTGGGGTACGCACTCGCGAAGATGGAGTTTCCAGGGAAGCGAGTCCTGTTCGTCCTGGTCATGATCACCCTGATGACGCCGGGGGTGGTGACCTTTGTGCCCCTGTTCGTGCTCGTCAGCAAGCTCGGTTTGGTCAATACCTACCCGGCGTTGTTTCTGCCGTTCCTGACCACTCCACTCGGTGTGTTCTTGATGCGCCAGTTCATGCAAGGCATCCCAGACAGTCTGATCGAAGCAGCTCGGATAGACGGGGCCGGCGAGGTTCGAACGTTTGCGCAAGTCGTCCTACCGTTGTGCGGGCCCCCACTGGCGACCTTGGGCATCCTGACGTTCCTCGGGTCCTGGAACAACTTCCTGTGGCCGTTGGTCGCTGCGCAGAGCCAGGACAAGTACACCCTTCCCGTGGCTCTGTCCCTGTTTTCCACCGGACAGAACGCCACCGACTACGGACTGCTGCTCGCCGGGTCCGTCCTGGTCATCGCGCCGATCGTGCTGCTGTTTGTTTCCCTTCAGCGGTTCTTCATCCAAAGCGTGGCGTCGGCCGGGATCAAATGACGTCCCTCGACGGGTCATCCGACCACGGACGTGGCTGCGAGTCAGCTGCCCGATGGGGTCGTCCTGACCGGTGAACCGTGCCGCGCCATATGAACGTCCGATCCATCCGACCAAGCATGAGGTGACACATGGCGCAATCCGCCGCCACAGTCCCGTACCGGGATTCCTCCCTCCACATCGATGAAAGGATCGAGGACCTGCTCACCCGCATGACCTTGCCGGAGAAGGTGGGCCAGCTGCTGCAGCTCAATGCGCAGGAGGACCTCGAGGACATCGTCGTCACGCGGCACGCGGGGTCCATCCTGCACGCCTCCCCGCAGCGGGTCGTCGAGGCGATGGCCCTGGCCACCCAGACCCGACTGGGCATCCCTCTGCTGACCGGCGAAGACTGCATCCACGGCCACTCGTTCTGGCCAGGTGCGACCATCTTCCCGACACAGCTCGGAATGGCGGCAACGTGGGACGCCGGACTGATCGAACAAGCGGCCCGGGTGACCGCTGTCGAGGCCGCAGCAACAGGGATTCACTGGGTCTTCTCGCCAGTTCTGTGCATCACCCGAGACTTGCGCTGGGGTCGCGTCGACGAGACCTTCGGCGAAGACCCGTTCCTGATCTCGGAGTTCGGCGCCGCCATGATCCGTGGCTACCAAGGCTCCGGTCTCGACGACCCAACGGCGGTGCTGGCGTGCGCCAAGCACTTCGCCGGCTATTCGGAGACGCAGGGTGGTCGGGACGCAAGCGAGGCCGACATGAGCCAACGCAAACTCCGGTCGTGGTTCCTGCCACCGTTCGAGCGGGCCGTGGAAGAGGGATGCCGGACCTTCATGCTCGGCTACCAGGCCATGGATGGGGTACCCATCACGGCCAACCGTTGGCTGCTCAACGATGTCCTGAGACAGGAGTGGGGATTCACCGGAACACTCGTCACCGACTGGGACTGCGTCGGTCGGTTGGTCTGGGAGCAGCGAGTGTGCGGTGACCTGACGGAGGCCGCCGCGGTCGCCGTCGGCGCGGGCAATGACATGATCATGGCTACCCCCGGATTCTTCGAGGGGGCCCAGAAAGCCGTTGCGAACGGCCTGATGGCGGAAGCCGACATTGACACCGCGGTGAGCCGCATCCTTCGCATCAAGTTTGAGCTGGGCCTCTTCGAGGACCCGCGTCCACCGGACCCCAGTCGGCAAGCCGAGGTGATCGGCTGCAGTGATCACTCAGCGCTGAACCTGGAGATGGCACGCAGATCCTTGGTGCTCCTGTGCAACGACGGAACGCTGCCTTTGGACGGCGGGTTCCCCGCTGCTGCCGAGGGAGGTGGGGGCTCTACGGCCCTGGAGACGCGGCCCGATGGTCTTGCCGAGCCGACCCAGCGGCCACGCATACTGGCCGTGGTCGGGCCGAACGCTGACGATCCGCACGCACAACTGGGTGACTGGGCCGGCGCGTCTGGGCAAGCCGACTGGATCAGCGACGGGCACCCTCGCGAGACAGTCGAGACCGTACTTGACGGCTTCCGGGCGACTGTGCCGGCCGACTGGACGATCATCCACGCGCGCGGGGCCGACATCGGAGACATGAAGCCCGACCCTGCAGGCGCCTTGTCCCACGACGGTCAACCACGGCCACCAGTACTCGAGCCCGCCGAACCTGACCCAGACATGATCGCGGAAGCGGTGACGGCGGCGCAGATGGCCGACTACGTGATCGCGGTCGTAGGCGACAACGTCGCACTCATCGGGGAGGAGCGCTCCACCGCGACCCTGGAGCTTGTCGGCAGCCAGGTCGCCCTCCTCGACGCTCTGGCCGCTACCGGCACCCCGATGATCGTCGTCCTCGTCAACTCCAAGCCAGCTGTCCTCCCACCATCGGCGCTCAACGCTGCTGCGCTCATCCAGGCGTTCAACCCTGGCATGCGGGGTGGTCGGGCCATCGCCGAGCTGATCTTGGGCCAGATCGAACCAACCGGGCGGCTTCCGGTGTCGTTCGCTCGTCACGTCGGCCAGCAGCCCGTCTACTACAACGTCCTGCGCGGTCAACGCGGGAACCGCTACGCCGACCTCACACAGGATCCGCAGTTTGCTTTTGGGGAGGGCCTCAGCTTCTCCACCATCGTGTACAGCGATCTCGTCCTGCACACACCAGATCTGCGCGCGGACTCGTCCGTCCGCGCCGAAGTGACCTTGACCAACACTGGCCTCCGCCCGGTACTGGAAACCGTTCAGGTCTACATCAAGGACCTGGTCACGACGGTGACCTGGGCGGAGATGGAGCTCAAGGCCTACCGACAGATCGCGGTCGGTCCGGGTGAGACGGTGACCGTTGAACTCGAAGTGCCCGCTACTGACTGCACCTTGGTCACCGCCGACTCTCGGCGAGTCGTCGAGACCGGGGAATTTGTCCTCCTCGTGGGCCCGAGCTCTCGGCAGACGGACCTCCTCAGCGCCAACTTCCACATCCACCCGGACGACATCACCGTGACGCGGGGCGCGCTCTAGGGGCTGGTCCTGTTCGCCGAGTCGTCAGGAGGTCATCAACCTCGGGGCGACGCGAAAACCCACGTACAACTTGCGGGCTGCTGAGCGAGGTAAATGCAATGACAACAGCACATGCGCATTCGGCGCCGAAACGTCCGATCGAGGGACAGGTGTCCGTGGACAAATGTCACTGCGCGCTCGACCATCCGGCACACGAGGACCAGCAGGGCGGACGGCGCGGCACGGCGGATGGCGCCAGGCAGCGCCTGGACATCGACGAAGGTACGCGGCGCTGATGCTGGACCTAATGCGCCGAGATATCGAGGCCCCACACAGGAGTGTTGGGCAGGCAATTGCGTGAGCACCATCAAGGACGTAGCCCAGGCAGCGGGCGTTTCCGTTGCCACGGTCTCGCGCGCGCTCCGAGGCATGGATAACGTGCGCCCACAGACGCGCGAGAGAATCCAGTGGCATGCCGCTGATCTGGACTTTGTGGTGTCACCGACAGCGGCATCGCTCGCATCGGGTCGGACCAGGGTTATCGCCGTTATCGCACCAACGCGTCTTCGTTGGCACTTCGCGACCTTGGTCAGGGGCATTGATCGCCGGCTGCGCCAGCATGACCACGTGGTTTTCGTCGTGGATCTGGAAGATGAGGGGAACGACCCCCGCCGAAAGCTCTCCCAATCGATGTTGCTGAAGCGCGTTGACGGCGCCATAGCACTTCACGTGTCCGTGGACGAGGCGGAGCTCGCAATGCTCGACCGACTCAACCTTCCGCTAGTGGCGGTCGGCGCCCCAGTGCCCGGCCGCTCGCTCGTTCGAATCGACGACGTGCTCACGACTCGCATCGCAACCGAGCACCTCATCGAGCTGGGCCACACCAGGGTTGCCTTTGTGGGGACCCCACCGCACGACTTGGCTCAGACGCCGGCGGCCCGGCACCGCCTGCACGGCTTCGAAGAGGCCATGGCACGCCATGGCCTCGCCACGCCACCGAACTTCCTCGTCGACGGGGGGCGGACGGCGCTGTCAGCTTCACGCGCCGTGACTGACCTCCTTCAGGCGCCGGACCGTCCCACCGCGATCCTGGCCGCGTCCGATGAGGGGGCCTTGGGGGTCCTTCAGGCTGCGCGGCGACAAGGATTGCACACTCCACAGGACTTGTCGGTGATCGGCATCGATGACCACGTGTTGTCGGAGGTCATGGAACTGACGACCATGCGACAAGACCTCGAGGGGCAGGGTGAGTTGGCCGCCGAGATGCTCCTCCAGCGGGTACGGAACCCAACCATCCCGGCAGTGATGGTGACAGCGCCTACCGAGTTGGTCATTCGCGGCACGACGGGGCGGCCCCACAGGGCGGCCCCATGCAGCGGAGAGTAGGTCGCCATGGTTCGAGCAGCGCGTCTCCCGAACCCGCTCGCCGACGTGTGGGCCTGGCAGTTGGAGGCCGCTTGTCGAGAGGTGAACCCGGAGCTCTTCTTTCATCCCGAGGGCGAGCGGGGTGCTGAGCGTCGTTCCCGTGGGTCACAGGCCCTCGCGGTCTGTCACGAATGCCCCGTCATGCAGTGTTGCCGCGATCATGCACTCGAAGCCGGCGAGCCTTACGGAGTTTGGGGCGGCCTGACCGAAGACCAACGACTGGCCGAGCAAACCGCCCAGCACCAGTGAAACGGCCCGGATGCCCCCAGCCTTGGTCTGGGCAGGCCCTGCAACTCCCGTAGTGCGAAACCTGTCGCGAAGCACCGCGGCTGTATGGAGGCTTCGCGTCGTACGGTCAATGCGCAGACCCGCGTGGCCGGCTCCGGCGCGCGTCGCACCCACGCTTTGCCCACCGCTTAGCCGCAGAACTGTCCGCCACGTCACCGAGACAACCGTCATTCGCGGCAAGGGCCTCAGCGGGCCTCGGCCCTGCGCAGCACGGTCTCGAACTGCTTGCCCAGGGTCCGCGCGCCCACGAGGGGGATCAACCCGGCGACGAGCTTGCCCCTGAAGGAGATCGGCTTCCGCTGGAGGGTCACTCGCAGGTCGGTGCCGTCGGCTGCAGGGACGAGCTCGTAGTGCCAGCTGCTCCCTGGTCCCCAGAGGTTCGACTCGAGGGTGTCGATCGTGACGGTGCCGGCAGCGGCGTCCCAGGAGTAGCGCTCGCGTTCCCAGCCCATGCTGGTGCCCTCGGTCACCTCGGCCCAGTCGGGGCCCTGGTCGTGGACGGTGAAGTGGGCGTCGTCGACGTTGGGCCACCAGCGTGCCCGGTCGGGGCCGAAGTCCGTGATGACGGCCAGGACCTCCCTCGGCGACAAGCTCGTGTGGACGGTGAACTGGGTGCTCGACATTCGGGTCCTCTTCCGTGGGTAGTGGGTCGGGCGCGGTCAGTCGGCTGCCGTGCCCATCATGCGCCACCACAGAGGTATGCCGCGTGGTGCGCGGGGCTGGACGGTGGCCGATTTCAGGAGCACGCTTTTCGTATGCTGGCCGCGCTGGGATGGATCGCCTTGGTGGTTGGTGTGCTCGGCTTCGTGGTCGGTCTGCGTCGGAGCCGACGCAACGACGAGCTCGAGCGAGGTCTCATCCTGTGGGCGGTGCTCGCGTGGGCCGGGACGGCTGCGCTGATCGGCACGGCGCTCGACTAGGTCCTCGCCAGCCCTCGTGGCTCTGGGCAGAGCCGTCCTCACTCGTTGGTGGTGCCGATCCGCACCTTGCCGTTGCCGGTGCATTCGGGCAGGTGTGCCTCGGCGTCGCGCCGGGCCTTGCCTCGCGCGCGGCGGGCCGCACCGACCCAGTTGCAGCTCTTGCAGTACCCGAAGGTGAAGGACCCCTCCTCGCGGACCGCGACGGAGTCCGCTTGCACCTGCGTGATGGTCGCCCGGTGCTTCTGGCCGGCCTCGTCGGTGAGCGTGAGGTTGTGACCCTTGCGCTTGAGGAACTGCAACGTCGGTCTCGCCACGCCGTCATCCTCTCCCATGGGACAGGCCGTCGCCCCCGTGGTCTCGGAAATCCAGGTGAATGATCAACGGCTGCCGGAGGGCGCGAGGCGCGATAGTTCGGAAGTTTCACCGCGTCCTGGCACGGCGGATCTTCCGAACAGCGGGGCGACCGCTCTCACGCCGAGGGCGTGGGGCCGGATCGACCTCGGGTCAGGTCGGGGTGGCTCGCAGGATCGGTCAGCACCGCCTGGGCGACGTCGACGAGCCGATGGTGGTTGGCGCGGGCGTAGCGACGCATCAGGTCGAAGGCGAGGTTCACGTCGACGCCGTGGATCCGTGCCAGGGCACCCTTGGCCTGCTCGATCATGATCCGGCTGTTCAGGGCTCGCTGCAGCTGCTCGGTGAGGACCTCACCGCTGCGGATGGTGCGCTCCTGGAGGAGGGCGATCGTCGCGATGTCGGCCAGCGACTGGACGATCCGGGCATCGGGAGGTTCGAGCGCGCCGGGCTCCGTGCTGAAGAGGTTCATCGCCCCGATCACCCTGCGCTGGTGGCGCAGGGGGAAGGCGTGCACCGACCGGAAGCCTGCTGCGACGGCACGCGGCGCGAAGTGCGGCCAGCGTTCGTCGCCCGTGCTGAGGTCGGCGTTCACGACGGGCTCGCCGGTGTGGAAGCAGTCGAGGCACGGACCCTCGCGGTACTGGAGCTGGAAGAGCTCGAGGAGCTTGATCGACTCGGCCGACGACGCGACGTACTGGAGCTGTCCCTGAGGGTTGGCGAGGAGGAGGCCGGCAGAGGAGGCACTGCTGACCTGGGCGGTGTGGTTGGTGAGCGTCTCGAGGAACTCGATGACATCGAAGTCGTCGACGAGGGTGTCGGCTGCGTCCACGAAGATCTCGGCCAACCGGTCAGTGGAGATCATGGCCAGTCCTTCCCGTCCGGACGTCCGCCGCTGAGTCCCACCGAGTCACGGCTTGTCCTGACTCAACCTCAGGTTACCTTCCACGATGTCGCGGGCGACATCCGTCAGGCTCCGGTCGTGCGCGTAGGCGTGCGCCCTCATTCGGGCCATCGCCTCGTCGAGGCTCATTCTCAGGTCGACCATGACCATCCCCTGCGCCTGGTAGACCTCGAGCCGGTAGGCGAGCGCGTCGTCCAGGTCAGCGAGGCCGCCGGCGTGGGTCGGCGTCTGCGTGTCGAGCAGGAGCCCCATGGCGATGTCCGCGAACGTCAGGGCCTGGGCGAGAGCGCCTTGGGTGAGCGGGCCGGGCTCGTCGCGGTAGACGTCCAGGGCTCCGGCCCGGGCCGTGCCGATCTGCAACGGGAAGGCGAACACCGCGCGGACCCCCTCACCCTGCGCCGCGGCGGCATACCCGGGCCATCGGCTGCTGCCGTGACCGAACAGGTCCGGCTCGAGGACGGGCCGACGCGACGCGTAGGCGTCGATGCAGGGGCCCTCGCCCAGGGTGAACTGCAGCTCGTCGAGGTGTCGGCTCACGATGTCGGACGCCGCGACGGTGCCTCCGCGGGACGTGTCGTCGGTCAGCACGCTGACTCCCACGCCCTTGGCGGGGAGGGTGCGGGTGAGGGCCGAGCAGAGCTTCTCCATCCGGACAAACGGCCCTCGAGGGCCAAGGGAGGAGGTCGGCTCGGCGTCGATCAGCTGGTTCGCGCGGGCGACCCGTGCGTCCGCGTCGGGCATCTCAAGGACCCAGACGTTGGCCGGCGGGCGACCGCCTCAGGTGTGCCACGAACTCAGACTAGACCCGCCCTGGTGGTTTCGCCCCGGCGCGCCCAGGCGTAGCGTGGTTGCGAGGCTGCCCCGGACCCCGGTGGCGAACTGCTAGCGGGGGAGCCCGCCATGAATGCACAACCCTCCCAAGGCAGGCCGGCCCTGCGTCTGGTCTCGCCCCTGAGCGTCGGCGACGACCAGCCCAGGCGAGGTCCTCCTGCCTTGGCCGAACCGCCCCGTCTGGCACCGCCCAGGGCGTTCGAAGCACGCGAGACGCTGGCGGTGACCCATCACGACGAGGGGAGCGTGTGGGTCATGAAGCTGGCCGGTGAGGCGGACCTGATGAGCCTTGCCGAGCTCGTGCAGGGGCTGACCCAGGCCTTGTCGACGGATCGGGGTGTCGTGGTCGTCGACGTCGCGGGGCTGGACTTCTGCGACTCCCTCTGCGCCACGGCCGTGATCGAGGCCAACTGCAACGCTCCGGAGACGCAGGTGGTCCTGGTCGGCGCACACGGAATGGTGGGGCGGGTGTTCGACCTGCTCGACCCCGCGGACACCTTGGCCCGTCACGCGTAGGTCAGGCAGGGCGGGCCGGAGCTGTGGTCACGCAGGGTGGGCCCGGAGCTGGGGTCAGGCAGGGTGGCAGTAGTTGCGGGCAGGACGCGTGCGCCCGGCTGCGGGTGGGAAGCGCGCCCCTCGACCTTGGGGGGACTGAAAGGGAGGGGCGCGCATGACCCGCCCCAGTACACGGCGCCGGACGCTCCACCGGGCCCTGGACTGCGCATTGCCCCAGACGGCAACCGGTGTGCGACCGGGGTCTGGGGCAGCAAGACCACAGTACGCCCCGACTCGGCGGAGCGGAAGGTGCGAGGAGTCATCCGTCCGTGTCAGCGGCTGGCCCGGTCGAGGGTCCGGGCGCTGATCCGGCTCCGGTCTCGGCGTGGAGCTGAGACCACTGCTCGTCGTCCGCCCACTGCGTGTCGCACACCATGCAGCGGAAGGCCGGGTGGGGGCGTGTCTCGTGGGAGCCCTTGGCTGGCGGCAGCATGACGCTCGTGGCCTTCGGGGACCCGCAGCGTGGGCACGTGTGGTTCGCCATGCCGCCCTCCTCCAGCGCAGTTGCCTACCTCCAGTATGCGCACGGTCTACCCGGTCGCGCGTCGCCCAAACCCCCAGGCGCTCCGCCCGAGGCTGCCCGTGGTGGCCCCGCCCCCGACCGCCGCTGCCGGTGAGGTTTGTAGCGCACCCCGCTGGGCACGGCATACCGAAGAGCGTGGACCGTGGAAGAGGGGAGTGCAGCCCTGGGACGTGGGGTCGCTGCCGTCCTGGTCGGGTCGCAGCAGCGTCCAGCCCGGTCGCCGTGAGGGGGTCGGGCGACCGGGCTGGACTGACCGGCCGGGCCCCGGACTACTTACAGGGGAAGGACCGGCCCGGCCACGGCTTCGCCGCGGACCCAGTGTCGCCAGCCCTCCCTGAATGGATCCTGAGTGGACCGGGGTGGGTCAGGCAGGTCGGCCGGCGCCGCCGGGGCCGCCGCCGGTGTTGGTGGTGATGGTCTTGAGGTCCTTGCTGACCTCGAGCATGACGGGGGCGCCGGCCTTGGTGCCGAAGACGTCGTAGGAGCCGTCGGGGTCCATCCGGACGGAGGTGACGGTCACGGTGGAGTCCTTGGCCTTGACCGCTGCGGTCACCGTGGCGAGTGCGGTGCCGGTGACCGGGGTGTCGTTGCTGCCGCCACCGCCGTGACCACCGCCGTGACCGCCACCGGCGTTGGTGGTGATGGTCTTGAGGTCCTTGCTGACCTCGAGCATGACGGGGGCGCCGGCCTTGGTGCCGAAGACGTCGTAGGAGCCGTCGGGGTCCATCCGGACGGAGGTGACGGTCACGGCGGAGTCCTTGGCCTTGACCGCTGCGGTCACCTTGGCGAGTGCGGTGCCGGTGACGGGGGTGTCGTTCGATCCTCGCCCGCCGTCGGCGGACTCGCCTCCCGCGACCGAGTATGCCGTGGTGCTGGCGGCCGGGCTGGAGGCGCCGGAGAAGGCGGCGGCACCGATGACGATGCCGGTCGCTGCGACCAGGCCGGACGCGGCGGTGACGATGCGGGTGTTGATCATGACGGGTGGGTCCTTTGCTCTCAGGGCGCCCGACGGGTGCCAGGCGATGACCCGACTCTGGAGACGCAGGCTGTCAGCAACCTATGGACGTGCTGGGGTGTGGCTGGCAGTTCCTCCGGCCACGGTCCCCAGGCGACGTAGCGCCGCACGCGGCACCGCCCACCGGGCGCTGCGAACGCGACCGGGGCTGACGATGACGCACTGGACGCCGTAGGGGCGAGCCCGCGCGGCCAGACCGCGCACCAGCTCGTCGAGGCCGCGCTCGGCCGAACGGTAGCCGACCATCGGCTGGCGGCTGCCCCCCGCCGCCCCGGACGACACGACGACGAGCGTCCCGTGGCGTTGGGCCGCAAGGAGATTGACGGCGGTGTTCGCCACCAGCGCGGGCCCGGTGAAGTTGTCCCGCAGGAGGCGCTGGAGTCCAGGCTCACCGGGCGCCAGTGGGTCCGTGCCGAGGTGGTCCGACCTCTCGTCCGATGACCCGACAGCCACGACCACGAGGTCGAGTCCGCCCATTCGGCGGCTCGCCTCCGCAAGGAGCATGCTGATGGCCGCGGTCCCCCAGTCCGCCTCATAGGCGAGGACGCTCGTCTCGTGGCCGTCCTCGCTGAAGGCCGCCTCGGCTGCCTTCAGGTGCGGGCTCTGGCTCCCCGCCAGGGTGACGACCGCATCGTCGGCGGCATCGACCAGCCGACGCACGATCGGCAGACCGACCTCCGATGACCCACCCACGAGCAGGATCCGGCGCGCGCTCCTGCTCATGACCGCGCTCCGCCGCCTGGGCAGGATCGCTGACGCGAGATCGTTCACGCCTCGACCCTAGGAAGACCACCCTGAGCCTTCCCTGAGACGACCTCGGTGGGGGCATCGGTGGGGGCGTCGGTGGGGGCGTCGCGCGTTCAGGAGTCCTTCAGGTGTGGCGTTGCTAGCCTGCTCGACGTCACTGAAGAGGGAGCGGACGAGGTCGATGAAGCGCTGGTACTCGTGGTCCCTGCAACGGCGCGTGCTCGTGACCTCAGGAGTCCTCGTGACCGTCATGATCGTGATCGGGGTGGCCGCCTTCGCGGTTGCCCTCGACCGCATCCTCTACAGCGCCTCCCTCGACGCGGCCCGCGCCCAGGCGGCGCAGGTGGCGCAGCTAGTATCGAGTGGTGAGTCACCGGCGACCCAGGCGCTGACCGAAGTCCCGGTCCAGGGCGCTGTGCTGCAGGTGCTCGACTCCACCGGCCGGGTCGTGGCTGCCTCTGAGCGGAGGCTCGAGCAGAAGCCGATCACCAACCTGCGGCCGGTGGTCGGCCACGTCGACGTCGCCCAGGTGACGACGATCCCGGGCGAGGTCGGTGAGCCGCACGCGATCGTGGCCCAAGGTGTCGCCGACCCGAGCGGCGCGGAGTACATCGTGGTGGTGGGCTCGCCCCTCAACATCGAGACCGACATCGTCCAGACCGCGACCGTCCTGCTGGCGGTTGGATCAGCAGCCCTGCTCGTCCTGCTCCTGTTCCTCATCCGCCGGGTGCTCCAGCAGGCTCTCGCTCCCGTCGAACGGATCCGCACCCAGGTGTCACAGATCAGCCAGGTGCGCGGGCGGGGCACCATCGACGTCCCACCGACAGGTGACGAGATCGCCCGGTTGGCGGAGACGATGAACGACATGCTCACCCGGCTGGAACGGGCCGACGCCTCCACGCGGCGGTTCGTCTCCGACGCGTCCCACGAGCTGCGGAGCCCGCTGGCGACCATCCGGGCGACCGTCGAGGTGTCGGGGCGAGGCGGGGCTCCCCAGGATGCGCGCGACCGGGTCATCCACGGTGAGGCCCTCCGCATGCAGGGGCTCGTGGACGACCTGTTGACCTTGGCGAAGGCCGACGACGGCGCCCCCATGCTGAAGGAGGACGTCGACCTCGACGACATCGTGGACGGGGAGGCGCGCCGCGTCCGTGCCACGGGGGTGGACGTCGAGGCGGACATCGCGGCGGCTCGCGTGTTGGGTGACCCGATCCGACTCGAGCAGATGGTGCGCAACCTCGTGGACAACGCGGTGCGACACACGACCGGAAGCGTGGCGCTGTCCGTGGGCACCGAGTCCGGCCATGTCGTGGTGCGCGTCGACAACGACGGACCGCCGATCCCCGACGCCGATCGGGACTCGGTCTTCGAGCGGTTCACCCGCCTCCAGGAGTCTCGCCACCGTGACACCGGCGGCAGCGGCCTGGGCCTGGCGATCGTACGGACCGTGGCCCAGGCCCATGGCGGCACCGCCATCGCGACGCAGACGCCGGAAGGAAGCTGCCGCTTCGAGGTCCGGCTCCCGGCAGGTGGGGAGGTCGAGGGTTAGACCTCGACGTCGCCCTGGGGCGTGCCACCGTCAACGGGCATGAGTCGGTAGCCCATGCCTCGGACCGTCTCCACCGAGGTGACGCCGAACGCCGCGTCGACCTTGCGACGCAGGTAGCCGACGTAGACCTCGACGATGTTGTCGCTCCCGTCGAAGTTCGGGTCCCAGACGTTGTCCAGGATCTCGGCCTTGGACAGGACCACCTCGGGGTGCCGCATCATGAACTGGAGGACGGCAAACTCCTTGGCAGTCAATGAGATCCGGTGGCCGTTGCGAGTCACCACCCGCTTGTTGGGGTCGAGCTCCAGCCCACCCACGGTCAGGCTGACCGGGCGGGCGGGGGCGCCACGGCGGACCAGGGCCCGTAGCCGGGCGACCAGCACGATGAAGCTGAACGGCTTGGTCAGGTAGTCGTCCGCGCCGAGCTCGAATGCGTCGGTCTGGTCGTACTCACCGTCCTTGGCCGTGAGCATCAACGTCGGCGCCCAGATCTCGAGCCCCCTGATGTTCCGCAGCACGTCGTAGCCGTTGCGACCCGGGAGCATGATGTCGAGGACGATGACGTCATAAGGGTTTTCGGTCGCGAGCCACTGGCCGGTCACCCCGTCGTGCGCGACGTCCACGACGAACCCCTCGTTGACGAGCCCTCGTCGGATCGTCTCCGCCAAGGCCTTCTCGTCCTCCACCAGCAGCACCCGCATGACTATGACCCTGCCCGGGAATCCGGCCGGCCGTCCAGCCCGTCACCGCGCCGGAGGACCGCCGGCAAGCGCAACGGGCGCTCGCGGCATACCGTCCACGCGGCGGCGGCGCAGGCGAGCACGGCGATCGCCAGCGCCCAGGACGCGACCACGTCGGTGAGCCAGTGGTACCCGAGGTAGAGGCGGGTTGCCCCGACGACTGCACTCGCGACCACCCACCCCAGCACGACGAGCACTCGGGCGGCGCGGCTCCCGGTCCGCTCGAGGAGCAGGCCTGCGACGAGTCCGAAGAACACCGTGGAGAAGAGCGTGTGCCCGGAGGGAAAGGCGAAGCTGCTGTCGAGCGGACCGAGGACGTCGGCGGCCGGTGGGCGCTGCCGCCCGATGAGGTGCTTGAGCCCGATGCTCAGGGCGCCGGCCGAGCCCATGCTGGCCGCGAACAGCACGGCAGTGGTCCAGGCGCGCTTCGCGACCGCCAGCCAGGCCAGGACGAGGACGGTCAGGATGGCCATGGCCGGCTCGCTGCCGATGGTCGTGACGACCTGAGCGGCAGCGCTCACGAGAGGCGTCCTGGCGTGCAGCAACCACGCAGTCACCGCGGGGTCGTGGGCGGCGAGACCGCCGTGCCCCTCGGCTCCGTCGGCCAGCAGGCCGGTGAGCGCGACGCTGAGGGCGAGGACGGTGCCCAGGGCGATGCCAGGTATGCCGCGCAGCTCGTCGAGCGGGCGGGCGTGCGGTCGTGGCGGTGCGGCCTGCGCCGTCGAGTGGGGCAAGGGATTCCTCCGGCAGTGTGGTTTCGTCCACTGTCGAGGGTCTGGACTGAGGGGTTCCTGAGAGCGAGCGGTATCGGGGTCCTCCGCTCAGGAACGGTTCAGGCGGGAGTCGTGATGGTGGGCGCAGCCAGTTGGCGCCGCCCACCAGGAGCAGGACATGACCGTGCCAGTCCACGCACCGACCGCCACACCAAGGCCGTCGGGTGCTGCCCGTGCTGCCAACGGCCCCCAAGCCCTTCGCTGGACCGGTGCCACCGTGCTCGCGCTCGCTGCCTTCGTGTGGGTCCTGCCCCGAACCACTGGCGCTGCCTGGTCGGATGTCCGGTCCGTCCTGGGCGACCTCCGACCAGTCGAGCTCCTCCCCCTGGTCGGGGTCTGGGCCGCAGGACTGCTCGCCTACTCATTCGTCCTCACCGCAGCCCTGCCCGGGCTGACTCGGCGTCGGGCACTGACCCTCAACCTGACGGGCAGCGCTGTCTCCAACGTGGCACCGATGGGCGGGGCACTGGGCGTGGCCGCCAACCTGATGATGGTGCGTGCGTGGCGTTTCCGTCCGTCGGCCTTCGCGGCCTACACCGTCGTCACGAACATCTGGGACGTGATGGGCAAGCTGGCCCTGCCCCTCGTGGCCCTCGCCGCCGTCCTGGTGGGCCAAGGCCTGACGAGCGCACCACTGCAAGCGGCCGCGGCGACGACCTGCACGGTCCTGGCGCTGGTGCTGGCTGCCATCGTGCTCACCCTGCGCAGCGACCGGGTCGCCGGCATCGTCGGACGGGCGGGCGCCGTGGTCCTGCGGCGGGCGGGTCCTCGACGGATGGCTCCTCGACGGATGGCTCAGCGGGCCGACGGGTTCGAGGCAGCGTTGCTGGACACGCGGGCCCGCGTGAGCGCGGTCATCGCGCGGACGTGGCTCCAGCTGACCGGTGGGACGATCGCCTACCTGGCCCTCCAGTGCGCGCTCTTGTGGGCCTGTCTGCAGGCCGTGGGTGCCACGTCGCCACTGAGCGTGGTGGCCGCGGGGCTGGCCGTCGAGAGGCTCCTCACCCTGGCGGTGATCACGCCGGGTGGGGCGGGCCTCGCGGAGGCCGGGTCGGCGGGCGTGCTGGTGGCGCTGGGTGTCGACCCGCTCACGGCTGCCGCGGGGGTCCTGCTCTACCGCGGTTTCACGTTCCTGCTGGAGATCCCCGTGGGAGGCCTCTGGCTCGGCGGCTGGGTCCTTGCGCGCGCCCGGGCCGCGCGGCGACCGGCATGAGGATCCTGCACGCCACCGACACGTTCGGGCCGACCATCGGGGGGATCGAGGTCCTGGTGCGCGACCTCGCGGCGCGACAGGCAGCCGCGGGGCACGACGTCACCGTCCTCACCCGCACTCCGGGCCCCGACTCGCCAGACGTCGGCCCGGTGACCGTCGTCCGGGAGCGCCGTCGGATGGCCGAGCTGGTCAGCAGCAGCGATGTCGTCCATGCGCACGTCTCGGCCTGTTCTCCGCTGGCCCTGCGCACCGCCGAGGTCGGGGCCTCCATGGGTGTGCCGACGGTCGCCGCCGTTCACTCGATGTGGGGCAGCGCGTGGCCGCTGGTCCGTGCCGTCGCCGGCGTCCGTGGCTGGCTGTCGGCACCCATCCAGTGGGCGGCCGTGAGCGAGGCGGCGGCCGGACCCGTGCGGCGGGCGCTCCCCGGCCGAAGCGTCATCGTCCTGCCGAACGCCGTGGACGTCGGTGCGTGGGCGCCGCAGTCGCGACCTCCGTCGCCGGGTGCGGTCACGATCGTGTCGGTCATGCGGATGACGCACCGCAAGCGGCCGCTCGCCCTGGTCGAGGCCCTGCATCGTCTGCGGGGCGAGCTCCCGTCCGGGGTGCCGGTCCGAGCGGTCCTCGTCGGTGACGGCCCACAGCGCCCGGCCGTCCTGCGTGCGGTTGCGCGGCACGGGCTCGACGCGTGGGTCTCGGTGCCCGGGGCGATGGACCACGCGGCCATCAAGGACCTGTACCGCTCGGCGCACGTGTTCGTCGCGCCCGCCACCCTGGAGTCGTTCGGGATCGCCGCCCTGGAAGCCAGGGCGTCCGGTCTGGCCGTCGTCACGCGGTCGGGCACGGGTGTCAGTGACTTCGTGCTGCACGGGCAGGAGGGACTGGTGGCGCAGTCCGATGGTGAGCTCGCGGACGGTCTGCTCCGACTCTGCACCGACCCGCGGCTGCTCGACACCGTGCGCAGGCACAACGCGACGCACCCTCCGTCGTTCGACTGGTCAGATGTCTTGTGGCGCAACACTTATGGCTACGAACTTGCAGCGGGGCTGGTTGGTCGCCGGGTCGACGCTGCACCCTCTCAGGCGTCACTCAGCCGCTTGCCCCCAGAGTCTGCGGCATGACTTCACGAACCGGCATGACTCCAGGAACCGGCCCCATGAGCCGCGACCGTCCGCTCCTCGCCTTCGTCAACCGCGTGCCAGAGGTCACGCTCTTCTTCTGGGTCATCAAGATCCTCGCGACCACCGTCGGGGAGACCGCCGCCGACTACCTCAACGACACCCTCGGGTTCGGCCTCAACGGGACCTCGGTCGTGATGACCGCCCTGCTGGCAGTGGTCCTGACGATCCAGTTCCGGGCGCGACGGTACGTTCCGGCGATCTACTGGTTGGCGGTCGTACTGGTGAGCATCGTCGGCACCCTGGTCACCGACAACCTCACCGACAGCCTGGGCGTGCCGCTCCCCGTGACGACCGCCGTCTTCGCCGTCGGCCTGGCGCTCGCGTTCGCCGGCTGGTTTGCGTCCGAGCGCACGCTGTCGATCCACACGATCTACACGGCCCGCCGCGAGGGCTTCTACTGGCTGACCATCCTCCTGACCTTCGCCCTGGGCACCGCCGCGGGAGACCTGCTGGCCGAGCGCCTGGCGTTCGGGTACTTCCCGTCGGCCCTGCTCTTCGCCGCTGCCATCGCCGTGATCGCCCTGGCGCACCGCCGCTGGGGACTGGCTGCGATCCCCGCCTTCTGGGCCGCCTACGTGTTGACGCGACCCCTCGGTGCCTCGATCGGCGACCTGCTGTCCCAGGCCAGGGCTGACGGTGGTCTCGGGCTCGGCACCACTGGGACCAGCCTGCTGTTCCTCGTCGCCATCGTGGGCCTGGTCACCTACCTGGCCCGCACCCGTGTCGACCGCAGCGAGCCCGAAGTCGTTGCGACCGAGGGCGAGACCGTCAACGTGGCGTGAGTCGGCTTCTGCCTGCGCCTGCCCGGCGGGGCCGTCGAGACCGATGAGCCGTTTGCCGGGCTGTGGGACGGGTAGGACACCAACGCCACAGCCGCGAACGAGTGAGGAGCCATACCCATGTCCGAGAACGCGACCCCCACCGAGGATGCGAACACGTCGACGCAGGACACGGGGGCACCCGCGATCGGCCAGGACGAAGAGCAGCGGGACGGCGGCCCGGGATCGCACACCGAGGACGGCTCGGGCGGCACCGTCGACGACCCGGCCAGCGGTGGCGTGCCCGAGAAGGCGGACGAGGACAGCTGACCGCGAGGGCTGGCCCGCGGGTGAGCGAGCCCGGAAGGGTCAGTCCTGGCCGCGGCGCATCATGCCCAGGGGCAGTACCAGCCAGTTGACGACGAAGAGCAGCAGGCTGGCCCCGGCGGCTGCGACGGCCACCCCCGTGTCGGCGACCACGTCGAAGATCACGAAGGCGACGGCCGAGACGGCTAGCGCGAGCGCCACCAGTCCGACCCGGGCGCACCGGTTGGCGAGGGCGACCAGCGCTGCCTTCTGGTGCTTGCGGAACAGGATCCGGTGAGCGCTGACGGGAGCGACGAGGAAGGCGGTCGCGACCACGGCGAGGGCGAAGGCAACGAGGAACACCACTCGGTTGACGTCCTCGATCTGGGTGAACCGCTGCTGGAAGGGCAGCGTGAGCAGGAACCCCGCCAGGATCTGTACGCCGGTCTGCACCACGCGCAGCTCCTGAAGCAGCTCGTCCCAGTTGCGGTCGAGGCGCTCGAGGGGGGTCTCGTTGCGGCCGTCGTGTGCGCTGCCGGCGTCGGCGTCGTTGTCCATGCCCCACGTCTACCCCCGATTCGTCCCCGCAACCAGACCCCTCCCCGGACCGACAGAAAACCGTCTGGCCTTGCGCCGCGGTCCACCTGGTGGTTGTGTAAAGGCAGACACATCGGTCCAAAAGCGGTGCCGTGTCCCCTCAACTCGACGGGATTCGCCATGGCACTCGCAACACCAGTTCGGACCACGACCCTTCAGACCACCCCCCTTCAGGCGGATCGCCTCCCGGCGGGCCGCCGGTATGCCGCGGAGCGCGAGCACTCCACCGCGGACACCCCCGACCACGCCCGGGCCGAGGCGCTGCTCGCCGAGGTCGAGACGTGTCACGACCGATGGCGGCGGGGCGAGCTGCGGCGCGAGGCGGTCGTCCTCACCCTCGACCTCGTCGACGGGGTGGCGCGGCGCTATCACGGCCGGGGCATGGAGCGCGACGACCTCGTCCAGGTGGGCCGGATGGCCCTGGTCAAGGCGGCGAACGGCTACCGCTGCGGTCTGGGAAGCAGCTTCGCGGCATACGCGGTCCCCACGATCTCGGGAGAGATCAAGCGGCACTTCCGCGACCAAGGCTGGCTGGTGCGGCCACCGCGGCGCATGCAGGAGCTGCGCGCCGCGGTGTCCGGGGAGCAGGAGCGGCTGCGCCAGGTGCTGCTGCGCGAGCCCACCGACGTCGAACTGGCGCAAGGGCTGGGCGTCAGCACCGAGCAGGTGCGCGAGGTGCACTCGTGCTCGATGGCCTACCACGCGATGCCCCTCGACCTCTTCGACGGACCCGGGCTGCCGGGAGGCGAGCACTGGTTCGACGACGTCGTGGTCGCCCGTGACGCGCTCGGCAATGCCTTGGTGGGGCTGAGCGACCGCGACCGGCTGATCATCCGTCTGCGGTTCGTCGAGGAGCAGACCCAGAGCCAGATCGGGGAGGTGCTGGGGGTCAGCCAGATGCAGGTCTCACGGCTCCTGACCTCGATCCTCCAGCGGTTGCGTGACTCGATGAGTGCCGAGGGGGAGGTGGCCTGACGATGAAGGTCGGCTACTTCCTGTCCTGTGAGGAGTACGGCCCCGAGGACCTCGTCGAGCAGGCCGTGCTGGCCGAGCGGGCCGGCTTCTCCGGCCTGTGGATCAGCGACCACTTCCACCCGTGGAACGACGAGCAGGGTCAGAGCCCGTTCGTCTGGTCCGTCATCGGTGCCATCTCGCAAGCCTGCTCGCTGCCTGTGACCACCGCCGTGACGTGCCCGACCGTGCGACTCCACCCAGCCCTGGTGGCGCAGGCGGCCGCTACCTCGGCGTCGATGCTGAAGGGGCGGTTCATCCTCGGTGTCGGCAGCGGGGAAGCACTCAACGAACACATCCTCGGCGGGCCCTGGCCACACGCCGAGCGACGTCTGGGGATGTTGGAGGAGGCCGTGGAGGTCATCCGTGCCCTGTGGTCCGGCGAGGTGGTCTCCCACGTGGGGGAGCACTACGTGGTGGACACCGCGCGCATCTACACGTTGCCCGACCAGGCACCGCCCATCTACGTCTCAGCCTTCGGCCCGAAGGCGCTCGAGGTCGCGGCGCGGATCGGGGACGGGTTCATCACGACCAAGCCGGACGGGGAGGCCGTCGGCGAGTTCAGGCGGCTCAAGGGCGATGACCGGGCTCCCGCCATGGCCGGGTTCAAGGTGGCCTTCGCCGACACTGCGAGCGAGGGACTGGATCACGCGCACCGCCTCTGGGCGAACTCCGGGGTGCCGGGTGAGCTCGCCCAGGTGCTCCCGTCGCCGCAGCACTTCGAGCAGGCCTCGACCTTGGTAACCAAGGAGTCGACCGGCGAGTCGGTCGTCTGCGGCAACGACGCCGAGGAGCACCGCAACGCGTTCAAGCCATATGCCGAGGCCGGCTTCGACGAGGTCTTCGTCGCCAACATGGGTCCGCACTGGCGGGAGATGATTGAGTTCTACGGCGAGCAGGTCCTGCCCCGGCTGTCGTGACCTCTCAGGGCCCGCTACCCCACGTCCCCTGGGCGGGCTCCGGTCGGGCGGCCTGCAGCGCGTCGAGGAGGGCTGCGAGGTCCTGGAAGGTGAGCTCGGCGCCGGCGTTCTCGAGCTCGGGCGCACTGGTCCCACCCGTCGCGACGCCGATAGCCACGGCGCCGACCCGGGTGGCGGCTTCCATGTCCCACACCGAGTCGCCCACCACCATGACGTCCTCGGCGTCCAGCCCGGCGCGGTCGAGGGCCGTGGCGAAGACGTCGGGGGCTGGTTTGGTGCTGTCCACGTCGTCTCCGGTGACGATGACGTCGAAGTCGGGGTGGTCGAGCACGTCCATCATCGCCCAGAGGTCCCGCTCCCCTCCGGACGAGGCGAGGCCCACCGTCATCCCGGCGTCCCGGCACCAGTTGAGCAACGCGCGCGCGGCCGGGAGGGGGTGCAGCCGCTCGTGCCACGTGCCGAACAGGACGTCGTGGGCGGCGCTGATCTCGGGGTCCTGGGCCCGGTCTCGACCATCGCCGAGCAGGTGGTCCAGCACGTGGTCAGACCCCATCCCCACCGTGTGGTGGACCGCGGCCATCGGGCGGGAGTGACCGAACTGCTGAAGGGCCTCCCACCAGCAGAGCGTGTGCACGTAGGTCGAGTCGACCAGGGTGCCATCGAGGTCGAAGACGATGCCGCTGGCTCGCGTCAGGCTGTCGGACATGGTGCCTCCCCACCGCCCGGGGACCACCGGGCGTCGTACGTGTTCCCCTCCATGGTGCCCCCGGAGCGGCCGGGCCAAACCTGAGGGTTTGCCCGTCCTGCGGTCGGGTAGGACCCGGACGGTGACGCGCCCGCTCGCTCACGCCACCGGCATACCGCTCCCCAGCGAGTGCACAGGAGGTCACCATGCCTGCACGCAAACCGGGCCCGTCGGTCAAGGACCCCGAGATGTACGAGGCGCTGCGCGACGACGGCGCCAGCAAGGAGAAGGCGGCTCGGATCTCCAACGCCGCGTCGAACAGCTCGAGGAGCGCCGTGGGTGCCAAGGGCGGTCGCAGCGGTGACTACGAGGACTGGACCAAGCAGGAGCTCATGAAGCGCGCCCGCCAGATCGGGATCGAAGGACGCTCGTCGATGTCGAAGGCGCAGCTGATCACGGCGCTGCGGGACCACTGAGCCGACGACCATGGACACCTACGCCTCGCAGCTTCGTCCCGACGGGACGACCTTCCCGCCGGTCACCCCGGACCCGCCCCTGCCGCCCGGCTACGAGCCACCGCCGGAGCTCGAGCCAACTCTGCCGGAGCCGCAGGAGGACGAGCCGTCGACTGAGTGACCTCAGAGGTTGTCGACCACCTGACGGGCGACGTCGCGGAGCTTCTCGTTGCGGGTGCTGGACCAGCTCTTGAGCAGCTCGAACGCAGCATCCGCCTCCAGGCCGTACCGCACCATCAGCGCACCCTTGGCGCGCTCGATCACCGCGCGCTGCTCGATCACCCGGGAGGCCTCCTGCCAGACGTCGATCTTCATCCGGCGTTCGACGGCGTCGGTGACGTCCACCATGTAGCCGTGGACGGCGACGACGCGTCCGCCCAGGACGATCCCCTCGCCCACCGAGATGACGTGTCGCACAGCGCCGTCAGGGGTCACGACCCGGTGGGGCTGGGTGAATGGCTGACCCGTGTCGAGCGCGCGGTGCAGCGTCGCCGAGGTCTCGGCAAGGTCGTCGGGATGCTTGAGGGAGAGGATCAGCTCGGTGGTCAGCTGCGCCTCGCCCTCGCACAGGCCGTGGATGTCGAACATCTCCGCGGACCACCACCAGTTGTCCGTGAGGGTGTCGTAGCGGAAGCGACCGAGGGTGGACGGTCGCGGCGGCTGCTGAGCACCATCGGTGAGGTGGTCCTCGGTGAAGCCGTCGGTGGTTGGGCTCGACTCAAGCGCCGACATGGGGTCCTCCGTGACAGGTGTCCGCTCACAAAGCGGAAGTGAAACGAAAGGGCTGCTTCTTAACCCGGCGCCATCATAAGACCGGGAGGCCCGACCAGCGCAAGACACCGCCGGGACGTGGTGGCGAGGGACCGAGCGGGGCGACGTTTATGGTGCTCGAGAGCGGGTACCACCAGGCCGTGACCGAGGGACTCGCCCTGGCGGGCGGTTGGTGCGTCTACGCCGGCATGCTCGCCACCCTGGCCTTCGTCCTGCTGCGACGGCCGCGATGACGGCCCGGCGTCCGGGTCCGCGTCGCTCCGGCGCCGCGTGCCTGGCTGCGGTGTTGGCCGTGCTGCTTGCCGCCGTGTCGGGGTGCGTGGTGCCGGCTCGTGACGCTGGTGCCTTCCGGGCCAATGCCAAGGCTGCGCTCGGGTCGGCCGTGAGCGAGGCTCGCACCGGGGCACTGGTCCTGGAGGCCCGGCTCGACGGGAACGCGACGAACGCCTACGCGGACACGGTCATCACCGAGGCCGAGTCGGCGATCGGGCCGATCGAGGACAGCTTCGGCAACGTCGACCCACCGGACGCGGCAGAGGATGGCCTGCGCACCGACGTCATGTCCATGCTGGGCGACACCGCGGATGCCTTCGCGACAGCGCGGCTCTCGGTGCGCCGTGACGACGAGGCGCAGATGCGTTCCAGCGCAGCGGAGCTCATCGAGCTGGCGGACCGGATGGACGACGCAAAGGACGGCCTCGGGTGAAGAAGCTCTTCGCCGTCGCGCTCGGAATCCTCACCGCCATCGGCGGCTTCGTGGACATCGGCGACCTCGTGACCAACGGCCACGTCGGTTCGCGATTCGGTATGTCGCTCGGCTGGGTGGTCATCGTCGGCATCGTCGGGATCTGCGTCTTCGCCGAGATGAGCGGGCGGGTCGCGGCGGTGTCCGGGCGGGCGACCTTCGACCTCGTCCGCGAGCGGCTCGGCCCGCGCATGGGGCTGGCCAACCTCGTGGCGTCCATGGCCGTCACGCTGCTCACGTTCATCGCCGAGATCGGTGGCGTCGCGTTGGCCCTGCAGCTGGCGACCAGCGTCAACGACTACCTGTGGATCCCGGTGGTGGGTGCAGCCGTCTGGCTGGTCCTGTGGCGGGTCAAGTTCGCGGTTCTGGAGAACGCCTTCGGCCTTGCGGGTCTCTCCCTCATCGTCTTCGCGGTGGCGCTGTGGAAGCTGGGTCCGGACTGGGATGCGCTGTGGCTCCAGGCGTCACAGCCCTTCGTCCCGCAGGACGAGAGCCACTGGACCTACGCGTACTACGCGATCGCCCTCTTCGGCGCGGCGATGACGCCGTACGAGGTCTTCTTCTTCTCCTCCGGCGGTGTGGAGGAGCGCTGGACTGCCAAGGACCTCGGCACCATGCGCGCCAACGTCTTCATCGGGTTCCCGTTGGGCGGCCTGCTCTCCCTGGCCATCGCGGCGACGGCGACCGTCGTGTTCCAGCCCCAGGCAGTCCAGGTCGACACCTTGGGACAGATCGCGTTGCCGGTCACCATCGCGCTGGGCAAGGTGGGCCTCGCGCTGGTGCTGTTGGGCTTCTTCGCCGCCACCTTCGGCGCGGCCTGTGAGACGGGTCTGTCAGTCGGCTACAGCATTGCGCAGTACTACGGCTGGCAGTGGGGCAAGTACGTCGAGCCGTTGCGAGCCGCGCGGTTCCACACGGTCCTGCTGATCGCGTCGATCGCGGCCGTCGGGGTGCTGCTGACGACGGTCGACCCGATCATGCTGACCGAGTACTCCGTGGTGTTCAGCGCGATCGCGCTGCCCTTGACCTACTTCCCCATCCTCGTCGTGGCCAACGACCGCACCTACATGGGCAAGCACGTCAACGGAAAGCTCGCGAACGGCCTGGGGAGTGTCTACCTCTGCGTCGTGCTGGTGGCCGCCGTGGCTGCGATCCCCCTCATGGTCATCACCAAGGCTGGCCAGTGATGACACCGCCCCGTGACACCGCGCGGCCCATGAGTCAGCGGGTGGTGCTGCGCATCCTCGACCACCAGGTCGTGGGGCCGGAGGGCGAGCTCCTCGGCAACGTCGACGACCTCGAGCTGGTCGTCTCCCACGACGGGTGGACCATCACGGCCCTCCAGGTCGGTCCCGCCGCGCTCGGCCAAACGCCTGCCCGGAAGGCTCGGCCGGTGGACCGTGGCGATCTGGCGGCGCCTGCAGACGAGCCCTGACCCGCACGCAGCCAGCGTTGCCGTCGCGGACGTGCGCGAGATCGGTTCGGCGATCACGGTGACCCGGACGGCTGCGCAGGCCCTGGCCGCGTCGTTCGGGCTCGAGCTGTGGTTGCGGGAGTACGTCGTGTCGCGGATCCCCGGGGCCAAGGGCGGCGGCGACGAGCGGGACCAGGGCCGGGCACCGGAGGTTGGTGGCGACGAACCGGACCGTGGCCGGGCGCGGAAGGGCCGTGGTACGACGACGACGCCAAGGAGCACGACAGTGCCCTCCGGGCGCGCGGTGCGCACCGGTGCGGTGTCGGATGTGATCGGCGCAAGGGTCTTCGCCCGCGACGGCTCGGAGCTGGGGGTGGTCCTCGACCTGCTCTGCGCGGACCCGGCCTCGAACCGTGCCCGTGACCACCTGACCGTCACCCACGTCCAGTACGGACCCCATACCGCTGGCTCCCAGCTGGGCTACGACGCCGACTCGCGACAGGGTCCCTTGGTCGTGGGCGCCGTGGTCCGGTGGTGGCAGCGCGGCCACCGCGTCGCCTCGATCGAGGACGTCGTCGACGTGGACCTCGACGCGGGCACGCTGCGGGTCAGCTCCCCCGCCCGTCATGTGCACCCCCGCGATCTCTGAGGAGACGCCACCCGTCGGCACCGTTGGCGACGCCCACCGTTGACAGACCGGGACATTTCGGATGATGATCGCAAGGCTTCAAGTAGTCGGGGCCCCTTCTCACCACGTCCCGGAGGCAGCTGATGACCGAGTTGACGAAGCCCGTCGGTCCCGCCGATGCAGCACCCGTCGTCGCAAGTCTCGAGACCGTCGGCCCGGCAACGGTGCGTGAGCTGCTCACCGAGCTCGCTGCCCTCGAGGACGCCGCTCGGGCGCCGGGTGCGAAGCGCCGCGAGCGGCTGACGGTCCTGGCCCGCGAGCAGGAGATCATCGAGGAGCTCCACCGCCGGTGCCCCGAAGGCCATCCGCCGAGCTGACCTTCACCGTCGGTCGATCGACTGCCATGCGGTCAGGAAGTGGCCGGAAGCCTTCCTAGGCTGGTGGTAGAACCTCCGAAGGAGAGGTTGCGACGAGAGGACCGGCCGTGGACTACAAGATCGAGCTCATCCCCATCTCCGTCACGGACATCGACCGCACGAAGGCGTTCTACGAGGACGTCGTCGGGTGGCCGGCGGACCAGGACCAGGTCGTGGAGGAGGCCGGCCTGCGCTTCGTCCAGATCACGCCGCCGGGGTCGGCCTGCTCGTTCTGCTTCGTCAAGGGCATGTCGATGCTGGCCGATGGGACGAAGCAGTACCTTCAGGTCGTGGTCGCCGACGCCGACGCCGCCCACGCCGAGCTGAAGGGCCGCGGTGTCGAGGTGTCAGAGGTCGAGGACCTCCCGTGGGGTCGGTTCACCCACTTCGAGGACCCCGACGGCAACCACTTCGCACTCCAGGAGCTGCCCGACTACGCCGCCGGGCTCGCCGCCCGCGAGGCAGCCGCTACGTCCGGCGACGCCTCCTAGGAGGCGTCGCAGTCAGTCGCGCTCGGCGCGGGGTGGTCGGCGCAGGACCAGGCCGGCCACGAGGGCGCCGAGGGTGCCGAGCGCCTCGTCGCCGAGGGTGTCCTGGTAGGCCGTGTCGAGCTCGGTGCCGTGGCGGATGAAGGTGTACCACTCGCCGAGCTCCCACCCGATCGCGAGCACGGCACCGAGTCCGGTCACCAGCAGCACGCGTGCCCACGGTGGCTGGATCCCTTGCAGCAGTAGGAGACCCAGGCCGGCACACAGCAGCACCCAGTTGACGAAGTGGTTGGCGTCGTCCCACCACACCACCGAGTCGTAGAGGTCGAGGGTGTTGCCGGTGACGTCGATGAGGAACGGCGCCATCACCAAGGCGAAGGCGCTCCACGGGACCCTGGCCCCGCGCCCACGGTGCACCAGCCACCAGACCACGGGCACCACGAGCATCATCACGGGGTACGCCACGAGCCGGGCTCCGAAGGCCTTGCCCTCGAACTGCTGCAGGCTGCTCGCGAACGTGCCCACGCCGAGTTGCACGACGGTCAGCGCCAGGACGGCGGCGGGCGCCCACCAGCCTGCGCGGACACTCGAGTCGTGAACCCCGTTGTTGCTGGCCCCTCTGTCGGGGGCCCTTCTGGTGGCGGGCATGAGGAGATCATGGTGGACCCGGCCCTCCCGCGCGGCGCGGACCCCGCGACCTCGGGCACCGCCACACCGCGGGCGAGCGTCGTCCGCGGCGTGGCGCGAGCTCACTCGGGCAGCGGACCGGTCGACTCCACCTGGTTCAGCCGCTCACACGACCCTTCGACCGCGAAGTCCTGGCCCTGCTGGCCGTTGCAGACGTCGAAGGATGGCCCGGGCGTCACGGGTGCGGGGTTGTCCCCGGTCATCAGGTCGTCACCGCTGCCGCCGAGCACGGTGTCGTTGCCGAAGTTGCCGACCACCACGTCGTTGCCGGCGCCACCGTTGACGACGTCATCGGCCGGGCCGCCGAACAGCTCGTCGTCGCCCGCCTCGCCCATGACGGTGTCGGGACCCATCTGCCCGGTCGCGAAGTCGTTGCCGTCACCGGCTCGGAGCAGGTCGGCACCGCCCTCGCCGGCCAGCTGGTCGTCGCCGGCACCGCCGACCAGCTGGTCGTCGCCGCCGGGGACGTTCATCCCTGCCGGGTTGCCCAGCAGGAAGGTCTCCCCGGTGTCACCGAGGATGAAGTCACTCCCGTCGCCGCCGTCGAGGCGGTCGCTGCCGGGCCCGCCGCAGATCAGGTCGTCGCCACCGCTGCCGGTGACCACGTCGTCACCGGCTCCGGCCAGGATCACGTCTGGGCCGGGGGTGCCGACGATGACGTCGGGTCCGGCGGTCCCGAGGATCGTCGCGGCATCCACTCCGAAGATGAGCAGGCAGGGGTCCGGCTCGTCCTGTGCCGAGGCGGCCGGTACGAGTCCGAGGGTGAGGACAAGGGCTCCGGTGGTGATGAACGGCAGTCTGCGCATGGTGGTCTTCCTCCCTTGGTCAGTGGGCACGTGCGGGCCCACGAACCACCGTGCCGTGACCGATCTGGCCCGTCATGGCCCAGAAGTCCTAGTACGGCGGCGTTGTCGCCCCGAGGTGGGACGAGGGGTCTCGACGGTCCGCCCCACGCCGGCCGCGAAGCCAGCCCCCCAAGCCGGACGCCCGGCCAGCCGTCAGGCGGCGTAGACGGCCACTTCGCTGGCCTTGACCGTGAGCACGACCTCGGCGCCCGGGGCCAGGTCGAGGTCGGCCAGCGCCGCCGGCGTGATGTCCGCCGAGAGGTATGCCGTGTGCACCCGTACCTGGTGGCCATGCGGTTCCAGCTCGGTGACCGTCGCGTGCACGACGTTGCGCGGGCTGCCCGAGGGCGCGACGCGGTAGACACCCACGGCGCTCGGGCTGAACACTGCGACGGCCGCTGAGCCGTCGGCCAGGTCGTCTTCCGACAGGCCTTCGACGTGGAGCCCCTCCGGCGTGGAGACCGTGGTGCCGTGGGCCGTGCCGCGCACCAGGTTGAGGCCGGCGATGCGCGCGGCGAACCGGCTGGTGGGCCGGGTCAGCACCCGCGAGGTGGGCCCCTCCTCGACGACGCGTCCCGCCTCGAGCACGGCGACGTCGTCGGCGAGCAGCACGGCGTCGAGGATGTCGTGCGTGACGACGATGGTCGTGCGGCCCTGGAGCACCCTGCGCAGGAGCTGGCGGATGGCCGGGGCAGAGTCGACGTCCAGCGCCGAGAGCGGCTCGTCGAGCAGCAGCAGGTGGGGCTCGGTGGCGAGCGCGCGGGCGATGGCGACCCGCTGGGCCTGACCGCCGGAGAGGGCCGCGGGTCGCCGGTCCGCGAACTCCTCCGCGTCCACCTGCGCCAGCCACTGGTGCGCCACTTCGCGAGCCCGGCCACGCGGCATACCGGCGCTGCGTGGGCCGAAGGCCACGTTGTCGAGCACCGACAGGTGGGGGAAGAGGCGGGCTTCCTGCGCCAGCAGCGCCACCCCGCGGGCGTGCGGCGGCACCCAGGTGGCATCGCTGTCGCCGTGGTGCGAGAACAGGATTCGGGAGTCGAGGGTGATGCGGCCGGACGCCGGGCGCAGGAGGCCGGCGATGGAGGCGAGCGCCGTGGACTTGCCCGCGCCGTTGGGGCCGAGCAGCGCGAGCGTGCGCCCCGCCTCGACCGCGAGCCCGAGGTCGAGGTCGCGGTCGGGGAAGCCCACGCGGGCTTCGAGCTTCACTGTTCCGCCCTTGTCACTGCGCCGCCCTGGTCACAGCGCGGTCCGCGACCGTCGGGTGAGGGCGATGACGACGGTCGCCACGACGACCAGCACCAGCGACAGGGCGACCGCAGCCTGCGGGTCGGTCTCGCGCTGGAGGTAGATCTCCAGGGGCAGCGTGCGGGTGACTCCCTGCAGGCTGCCGGCGAAGGTGATCGTGGCGCCGAACTCGCCGAGGGCTCGCGCGAACGCCAGCACCGCCCCGGACGCCAGCCCCGGCAGGACGAGGGGGAGGGTGACGCGCAGGAACACCGTGGTGGGTCGGGCGCCGAGGGTCGCGGCCACCTCCTCGAACCGCTGGCCGCCGGTGCGGAGGGCGCCCTCGAGGCTGACGACGAGGAACGGCAGCGCCACGAAGGTCTGGGCCATCACGACCGCGGTGGTGGAGAAGGCGATCTGCAGGCCCAGCACCTCCATGGAGTGCCCGAGCAACCCCCTGCGACCGAACGTGTAGAGGAGGGCGATGCCACCGACCACCGGTGGCAGCACGAGCGGGAGCAGCACGAGCGAGCGGGCGATCGACTGACCCCGGAACTCGGTGCGCGCCAGGACGAGCGCCATGGGCACGCCGAACAGGATGCACAGCACGGTGCTCGCCAACGAGGTCCGCAGGCTCAGCGCCAGCGCCGCGCGGGACGACTCGGAGGTGATGAGCGAGCCGAAGCTGCCCCACTCCACCCGGGTGAGCATCGCCACGAGGGGGAGGACGACGAACGTCGCCCCGACCGCGGCGGGGACGAACACCCAGGTGGGCAGTCCCAGCCGCGGTTGACCTCGCGGTGTTGCAGGAACCAGGGGCACGACGTGCAGGCTACGGCTTGGCGAACCCGGCGGCCGCGAGGATGCCCTGCCCGGGCTCGCCGGTGACTGCCTCGAGGAACGCCTGGGCGGCAGCGGCGTTCTTGCTGGCCTTGAGCGTCGCGATCGGGTAGGTGTTCACGGCCGACGACGACTCGGCGAACTCCACGCCCTCGACGGCGTCGCCCGCGCCCTTCACGTCGGTGACGTAGACCAGGCCCGCGTCGGCCTCCTTGCTCGTGACCTTGCCGAGGACGTCGGTGACCGACTGCTCCTCGCTGACCGGCTTGATGTCGATCTTTGCCGCCGCCTCGACCTTCGCCGCGGCCGAGCCGCAGGGGACCTCGGGTGCGCACCGCACGACCTTCAGGCCGGGCTTGGCCAGGTCGGCCAGGCTCGCGATCTTGGCCGGGTTGCCCGGGGGCACCGCGATCTCCAGGGTGTTGGACGCGAAGTCGACCGGGGCGGCCGCCGTGAGCGAGTCACCGGTGGCCTTGTCCATGTTCTTGGTGTCGGCCGAGGCGAAGACGTCGGCCGGGGCGCCCTGCTGGATCTGGGCCACGAGGTCGGAGGAGCCAGCGAAGTTGAAGGTCACCGTCACCCCTGGGTGGGCCTTCTCGAACTCGGCGCCGATCGCGGTGAACGTCTTCTTCAGCGAGGCTGCGGCGAAGACCGTCACGGTGCCGCTGAGCTCGCCCCCGGGCGAGGACGAGGTCGACGACGAGCCGCCCCCCTGCGGCGACCCGTCGTCCGTCGAGGATCCCGACCCGCAGGCTGCGGTCGTCAGGAGGAGGCCGGCGAGGGCCACGGCCGGCAGTGCGCGGCGGGGGAGGACGGTCATGACGCTCCTTCAGGAGTCTCGACGATGACGGTGGTGGACTTCACGACCGCGATGGCGACCGACCCGAGCTCGAGCGCGAGGTCGTCGACGGCCTCGGAGCTCATCAGCGAGACCACGCGGAACGGACCGCACTGCATCTCGACCTGGGCCATCACGGTGTCGCGCTTGATGTCGGTGACCAGGCCCACGAAGCGGTTGCGAGCCGACCGCCCGACGGCGCTCGGGTCCGCGACCGCGTGGGCCTGGTCGCGGGCCAGGAGCGCCACCTGGTAGCCGTCGACGACCTTGCGGCCGGACTCGTCGGAGTCGGCCTCGAGCGCGCCGCTGTCGACCCAGCGGCGCACGGTGTCGTCGCTCACGCCGAGGAACGACGCGGCGTCCTTGATCCTCATCAGCGGCATGACGAGAACACTACCCCCGCACCTGCGGTTGTGTGGAGCACTTTCCTCCGCAGAAGCGGAGCCTCCACTGCGCGGTCGAATTCGGCGTCGACCGTGCTCTCAGTCGGCGTCGGGCTCGGGCGGCTCGTCGGCCCCCTCGCGCTCGTCACGGTCAGCCCACTCGACGAGCTGGTCGATCTCGAACACCGCGTCGTCGATCCCCGCGTGCAGGTCGCCCAGCTCGGCGTAGCGGGCCGGCATCGTCGCGATGGTGAAGTCGTCGGGGACCACGTCGTCCACCTCGTCCCAGCGGATCGGGGCCGACACCGTGCCGATCGGGTTGCCGCGCACCGAGTAGGCGGCGGCGATCGTGTGGTCGCGCGCGTTCTGGTTGTAGTCGACGAAGAGGTCGGCGGGGTCGCGGTCCTTGCGCCACCAGGTGGTGGTGACGTCGTCGGGCATGCGTCGCTCGACCTCCCGGGCGAACGCCAAGGCCCCGCGACGCACGTCCTTGAAGCCCCACTCCGGCTTGATCCGCACGTAGACGTGCATCCCCGACCCGCCGCTGGTCTTCGGCCAGCCGACGGCACCGAGCTCGTCGAGCACCTCGTGGGCGACGTGGGCCACGCGCTGCACCCGGTCCCAGGGACAGTCGGGCCCAGGGTCGAGGTCGATCCGCCACTCGTCGGGCTTCTCCACGTCGGCCCGGCGGCTGTTCCACGGGTGGAACTCGACGGTCGACATCTGCACCGCCCAGATGACCTGCGCGAGTTCGGTGACGCACAGCTCGTCAGCCGTCCGGTTCCAGCGCGGGAAGGTCACGCGCACCGTCTCGAGCCACGGCGGGGCGCCGTGGGGCACCCGTTTCTGGTGCACCTTCTCGCCCGCCACGCCCTCGGGGAAGCGGTGCAGCATGCAGGGCCGCTCGCGCAGCGCGTTGACGATCCCGTCGCCCACCGAGAGGTAGTAGTTGACGAGGTCGAGCTTGGTCTCGCCGCGGGCCGGGAAGTAGACGCGGTCGGGGTTCGAGATGCGCACGTCGCGCTCGCCGACCTCTACCTCGACCGCGGGCGAGCTCGCCTTGGATGCCATGCCCCCACGCTAAGGGGAGGTATGCCGCGCCGCCACGCACGCGGCATACCTCCCCTTTATCGGGTTGAGGGACAAAGTTGCGCTTCACCGGGGAAGGGTTCTCGGGCGAAGCGCAACCTTCCTGCTAGACCCGATAAAGGGGAAGCCGGGCGGTCGTATGCTCGGCGCATGCTCGAACAGAAGCGTGTCCTCGCGACCAGCATCCCCGGCCCCAAGAGCCAGGCCCTCCAGCAGCGCAAGCTCGCCGCGGTGTCCGCCGGCGTGGGCACCGGCCTCCCCGTCTACATCGAGCAGGCGGCGGGCGGGATCCTGCGCGACGTCGACGGCAACCAGCTGATCGACTTCGGCTCGGGGATCGCCGTGACGACCGTGGGCAACGGCAACCAGCGGGTCATCGACGCCGTCACCGCACAGATCAACGACTTCACCCACACCTGCTTCATGGTCACGCCCTACGAGGAGTACCTCGAGGTGGCCGAGGTGCTGGCCGAGGTCACGCCGGGCACGCACGACAAGCGTTCTGCGCTCTTCAACTCCGGCTCCGAGGCCGTCGAGAACGCCGTCAAGGTGGCCCGCCACTTCACCGGGCGCCAGGGCGTCGTCGCGTTCGACCACGCCTACCACGGACGCACCAACCTGACGATGGGCCTGACCGCGAAGAACATGCCCTACAAGCACCGGTTCGGTCCGTTCGCGAGCGAGATCTACCGCGTGCCGATGGCCTACCCCTACCGCTGGCCCACCGGCCCGGAGGTCTGCGCCGACGAGGCCTTCACCGAGTTCGTCGACCTCGTGCACGCCCAGGTCGGCGAGGACAACACCGCCGCCGTCATCCTCGAGCCGATCCAGGGCGAGGGCGGGTTCATCGTGCCCGCACCGGGATTCATGAAGAAGGTCTCGGACTGGTGCACCGAGCAGGGGATCCTGTTCATCGCCGACGAGGTGCAGACCGGGTTCTGCCGCACCGGCGACTGGTTCGCCTCCGAGCACGAGGACGTCGTGCCGGACCTCATCACCACCGCCAAGGGCATCGCCGGTGGCATGCCGCTGGCCGCGCTGACCGGTCGGGCCGACGTGATGGACGCGATCCACGTCGGTGGCCTCGGCGGCACCTACGGCGGCAACCCGGTCGCGTGTGCGAGCGCCCTCGCGGCGATCGAGACGATGAAGGCCGATGACCTCGCCGGACGGGCCCGCGCGGTCGAGGCGCTGTTCCGCCCACGGCTCGAGGCGCTCGCCGACAAGTACGGCGTCATCGGCGACATCCGCGGTCGCGGGGCCATGCTGGCGGTCGAGCTGGTCAGCGACCTCGAGCGCAAGACCCCCGACGCCGACCTCACCGGGCGGATCAACAAGGCCTGCCACGCCCGCGGCCTGGTCACCCTGACCTGCGGCACCTTCGGCAACGTCTTCCGGTTCCTGCCGCCGCTCTCGGCCGGCGACGACCTGCTCTCCGAGGGCCTCGACATCCTCGAGGAAGCGTTCGCCGAGTCCGTCTGAGCTCGGGCCTGCTCGCGGTTCGGTGCGGAACCACCCGGAGATCCGGGCGTTTCCGCACCGAACCAACCACAGGTGGCGGTGTCCTTCGGCCCGCCAGTGTTTACGCGGGCGTTGCGTGTCGGTCACCGGCCGGGTCTGTTTCCCCTGTTACAAAAGGTGAGACCCGGCCAAGTATGAGTTGGCCGGGTCTCGTGTCTCCCGAGGGAGACTGGCCTCCCGAAGGAGGTCCGCTGATCTTGACCCATCCCCGCCGCTTCGCGCAAGAGGTCGGCGGGGTTTGCCACGTCAGCAGTCAGAGGTCCTCGAAGGCCACCACGCGGCCCACCGGTCCGTCGTGCTCCGGGAAGGCGATCCGCCCAGAGGCGACGGCCCACCGCGCCACGTCCACGCGGAACCGACCGGCCCGCACGGCAGGGTCCTGCTCGGCCAGGCGGCGGGCCTCCATGGCGTCGACCGAGTAGACCGACATGCCGCGGATGGTGTCGTCGGACTGGTCGAGGAGGGGGCCGTTGGCGACGATGATCCCCCGCCGGCCCAGGTCTGCGAGGTGGGCCAGGTGGGCGTGGTGGAGCGCTGTGGACTCGACCTCCTCCAGATCAGGGGGGTTGTCTCCCCGCCGGAGGTAGACGACGGTGCGGATGTCGAAGGTGTCCGGGACGCCCGGTGGTCGATCCATGGCCACCTCCTCTCGGCGTCCATCATCGCCCGCGGCCGCCCCGTCACGCACCTCGCGGGCGGCGGCGGGCTGCCGGTATGCCGCGTGGCAGCATGGCCGGCATGCTCAGGCCTGCAACCGACCGCGACGCGGTGGCGCTGCGGGACCTCGAGAAGGCGGCCAACCTCGTCGCCCTCGCGCACGTCTTCCCGCCCGAGACGCACCCGTACCCCGACCAGGTGGCGCTCGACCGGTGGCACGAGGTGCTCGCCGACGCCGCGAGCGCGACGGTGGTGAGCGAGGACGACCAGGGGCTGACGGCGTTCGCCGCGTTCGACGCGACCACGCTGCTGCACCTCGGGGTCAGGCCCGACCTGTGGGGGTCGGGCCTGGCCACGGAGCTGATGGACGCCGTCCCCAGCCGCTTGCTCTGGTGCCTTCGCGAGAACCACCGGCCCCGGCGGTTCTACGAGCGGCTGGGGTGGCGTCCCACGGGTCGCGAGAAGCCGGAGACGTTCGTACCGTTTCCCGTGCTGCTGGAGTACGAGCGCCTTCCGACCCAGCGGTCCGCCTAACCGGACGAGCCGCCGTGGACCGGTTCGAAGTAGTGCTTGTCCATCCACCGGGCCACCTTCGAGCCGATCTGCGAGCCCACGACGTCGGCGGTGCGGAAGTGGATGCCGCCCCAGACGCGCGCGTCGACGACCTCGTCCATCGCCGTCGACAGCCGGGAGAAGGTGCGGACCTCACCCGGGTAGCGGCCGGAGGAGACGTTGATGGTCACCTTGTCGGTCCCGAAGAACGCCTCCACGGCGCCGAGCGTGGCGCCCGTGACGCAGCCGTGCCCCGAGGGGTGCTCCGGGAACGGCGGGTTCGAGAGCGGGGGCGTGGTCGCCGTCGACGGGTCGAACAGCGGGAGCCACGTGGGGTCGGCAGTCGTCGCCGGGTTGCCGTCCGTGTCGGCCTCACGGATGGCCGCCACCGGCCGCCAGAAGTACCAGTTGTACTTGTCGTTCCAGCAGGCGATGGCGCCGTCAGCACCTGCGAGGCTCATGCTGGCCAGCAGCCGTGCCGCGTCGGCGGCGCCGAGGTCGTGCCGGGTGATGAGGTCGCGTGCCATGCCGTGCCAGAGCGGCGCGGGTGCCGTCTGCCAGAAGATCGCCGTCCTCGTCTGGGCCGGGGTCCGGCTGGTGCTGGTGAGCGAGCCCAGCTCCTTGACCTCGTTGAACTCCTTCGTGTACTCGCGACTGGTCAGCGAGTTCGGGCCGGAGGACGGGAACTGGTCCTGGCTGGTGATGAGGAACGGGCGGAGGTTGCCCACCCACGGGTCCGGGTCGAGCCCGCCTGCGGGGAAGGGGCGCCAGTCGCCCGCCTCCGTGCCGAGGTCGAACGTGAACGGTGCCATGAACCCGTCGCCCTGGCGGGAGTCGAGCATCGCCTTGGCTGCCGCTGCTCCGGCGCGGACCCCTTCGTCTTCCGCTGCGCCGTCCGGGACTGCGGCGAGGGTGGCCGCCAGGGCGCCGTCGAGCGTGCCCTGCTGGGCCGGCGCAAGGGCCACGAGCACGTGGTGGGCGGCGGTGGCGACAGCCGCGTCGGTGGAGGCTCCCGGACTGATCGCCAGGGCGTCGAGGTCGAGCAGGTAGGGCTGGTGCCCGCCGTGGACGGCGTTGACCGCGTCGTACACCGCGCCAGCCACCATGGCCGTGCCGCGGGCCTGGCCGTGGGCGGTCGGTCGCAGGGAGGTGGTGATGGGTTGAGCCCGGAGGTTCCACTCGAGGAGCACTGCGGAGCTGTCCTGAGGAGTGGCCTGTCGAGCTGTGGCTGGAGTGCCGGCTGCGGCGCTGAGGGCGACTCCGAGGGCTGCGGTCAGGATGAACCCTGCCCCGCGGCGCCACGGGCGTCCCGGGCGTCCCGGTGTGAGGTGTTGAGTTGCTGCGTGCTGGACCGTCCCTGCTCCGGCCCGAGAGCGTGCTCTCATGGCTGGTCCCTTCGACGGGGGCCCATGGCGGGACGAGTGGGACACCCGACGCCTCCAAGTCAGGCCCAACTCCTGATGGTGCCACCACGCGAGCGTCGTCGGGATCAGTAGAAGAGCGTATGGACCACCGTCAGCGAGGGGCCGCGGTCAGCACCCTGGGCCGTCAGCGAGGAGGCATCCGCAGTGCGCCGTCGAGCCGGATGACCTCGCCGTTGAGCATGCCGTTGTCGACGATGTGGGCGACCAGGTTGGCGTACTCGTCGGGGCTTCCCAGCCTCGACGGGTGCGGCACCTGCGCCTCGAGGACCGCCGTGGCCTCAGGCGGCAGACCCGCGAGCATGGGCGTCATGAACGTCCCCGGGGCGACGGTCATGACGCGAATTCCCTTGTCCGCCAGGTCACGAGCCGCGCTGAGGGTGAGGCCGACGACGCCACCCTTGCTGGCGGCATACGCGGCCTGGCCGATCTGGCCGTCGTAGGCGGCGATGGACGCGGTCATGACCACGACGCCGCGGTCGCCGTCGACGGGCTCGTTGTCGAGCATCGCCGCTGCCGCGAGGCGCAGGACGTTGAACGTGCCGATCAGGTTGATCGTGACGACGTTGGTGAAGTCCTCGAGCGGCAGCGGTCCGCGCTTGCCGACGACGCGACCGGGGGTGCCGATCCCCGCGCAGTTGACCACGATCCGGAGCGTGCCGAGCTCGCGGGCCACGTCGATCGCCGCCTGCACCTGCGCCTCGTCGCGGACGTCCGTGGCCACGAACCGGGCACGCTCGCCCAGCTCGGCGGCCAGCGCCTCGCCGGGGGACGAGGGGAGGTCGAGGATCACGACGGCCGCACCGTCGGCGTGCAGCCGACGGACCGTGGCTCCGCCGAGGCCACTGGCTCCGCCGGTGACGATCGCGACGGTGGAATCGTTGATCTGCAAGGTTTGTCAGCCTCTCTTGGACGTGCTCTTCAGGAGCTGGCGGCTGATGACGAGCCGCTGGATCTGGTTGGTGCCCTCGAAGATCTGGGTCACCTTGGCCTCGCGCATGTAGCGCTCGAGCGGGAAGTCCTGGGTGTAGCCGGCGCCGCCGAGCACCTGCACCGCGTCCGTGGTCACGCGCATGGCGTTGTCGGTGCACACCAGCTTGGCCACGGCCGCCTCCTTGGTGAACGGTCGCCCGGCGTCGTGGAGTCGCGCGGCGTGCAGGTACGACGCCCGCGCGCTCGTGACGGCTGCCTCCATGTCGGCGAGCAGGAAGGCCAGCCCCTGGTTGTCACCGATGGGGCGCCCGAACTGCTCGCGCTCCTTGGCGTACGCGACTGCCCGGTCGAGGGCGGCTTGCGCCAATCCCGTTGCGGCAGCAGCGATTCCGAGGCGACCGGAGTCCAGCGCGGACAGTGCGATGGCCATGCCCTGGCCGGGCGTGCCGACGAGCCGGTCGGCAGGGACCCGCACGCCCTCGAAGTGCACCTCGCTCACCGTGTCGCAGTGCAGCCCCATCTTCTTCTCCGGGGCGCCGAACGCCAGGCCCTCGGCGTCGCCGGGCACGACGATGCACGACAACCCGCGTCCGCCGTCGTCGGACGTGCGCACGAACGAGGTGTAGAAGTCCGCGTGGCCCGCGTGGCTGATCCAGGCCTTCGTGCCCTTGAGCGTGTATGCCGTGGGGTCGGCGTCGTCGTCGGCGGTCGCCCGAGCGCCCATCGACGCGACGTCGGAGCCGGAGTTGCGCTCGGACAGGCAGTAGGCGCCGAGCTGGTCACCGGACAGCATGCCGGGGAGCAGGGCCTCCTGCTGCGCCCGCGAGCCGAACTGGGCGACGGGGTAGCAGGTGAGGGAGTGGACGGAGACACCAACCGCGACCGACATCCAGACCGAGGCGATCTCCTCGACGACCTGGAGGTAGACCTCGTAGGGCTGCCCGCCACCACCGAAGTCCTCGGGGTAGGGGAGCGACAGGAGGCCGGCCCGGCCCAGCACGCGGAAGGCGTCCCGCGGGAGCTCTGGCGTGGTGGCTGCGCGACGCTCCGCCTCGTCGACCTGCGGGAGCAGCTCCTTCTGGCAGATCTCGCGCGTGAGGTCGATGAGGTCCTGGCCCTCCTCGGTGGGCATCAGGCGGTTCGCAGGCATGGCCCGATGGTAGTTGTAGGACGTCCTAGTACTTGAATCCCGCAGGTCAGCGGCACCCCGCCGGCGCTCATCCATGCAAAAGGCGAGTTAGCGCCGGGCCCAAGCGGCGCTAACTCGCCTTTTGCATGGATGGCCGACGAGTCAGGTGGGGTCGACGGGGGTGAGCTGGGGGCGCTTGGCCTGCACGGTGTCGCCCGAGGACTCGCCCCTGAGCCGCCGCTGCACCCAGGGGGCGAGGTGGGTCCTGGCCCATTCGGCGTTCGCGGCGGCCGACTCGCGTCGGGCCTGGGGTGGCTGCGGCGGCAGGGGCGTCGACCAGTCCGCCCGGTCGGTGTCGTGGCCGAGCGCCGACAGTGCGTTGAGGGCGACCCGTCGGTGGCCCTCGGTCGTCATGTGGATCCGGTCGTCGGCCCACAGCCGGAAGTCCTGCAGGGCCTTCATGCCCCACTGGTTGATGACGTAGGCGCCGTGCTGCTGGGCGATGCTGAAGATGTTGGCCGAGTGGATCGCGTGTCGACCCCGCAGGTGCTTGAGCAGGGGCGCTCCCACCGGGTCGGTCGGTGTCGCGAGGAGCACGTCGGCGCCCGCGTCGCGCAGCCGCACGACCGCCGCCTCGAGCCGAGCTGCGATGGCGTCGAGGTCCGCCTTGGGCCGCAGGATGTCGTTGCCCCCGCCGACCATCGAGACGAGGTCGGGACCGAGCGCGATGGCCGCGTCGAGCTGGGGTCCGATCACGTCGGCGAGCAGGCGGCCGCGCACGGCGAGGTTGGCGTATGCGAAGTCGCCGCCCTCCCGGTGCGCGATCGCGGCAAGGTGCGAGGCGAGCCGGTCGGCCCACCCGACGTAGGAGTTGTCCCGGGTGGGGTCGGCGTCGGACATGCCCTCGGTGAAGGAGTCACCGATCGCGACGTAGCGGTGCCAGACCTTGCCGCGCTCGGGCAGGTGGGTCTGGTTGTCATCGGCCAGGTCGGGGGTTGGCACGTCGGTCACGGCAGGCTCCAGTCGATCGGTGCGGCGCCCTGCTGGGCGAGGAGGTCGTTGGCGCGGCTGAACGGCTTGCTGCCGAAGAAGCCCGAGTGCGCCGACAGTGGGGAGGGGTGGGCGCTCTCGATGGCCGGTATGCCGGGCAGGTGCGGCACGAGGTTCCTCGCGTCCCTGCCCCACAGGATCGCGACGAGTGGTCCGCCGCGCTCGACCAGGGCCACGATGGCGGCCGCGGTGACTGACTCCCAGCCCTTGCCGCGATGGCTCGCCGGCTTGCCCGGGGCCACGGTGAGCACCCTGTTGAGCAGCAGCACCCCCTGGTCGGCCCAGGGGGACAGGTCACCGGAAGCCGGCCGCGGGAGCCCGAGGTCGCTCTCCAGCTCGGCGTAGATGTTGACGAGCGACCGGGGGACGGGACGCACGTCGGGCGCGACGGAGAACGACAGCCCGACGGCGTGGCCGGGCGTCGGGTAGGGGTCCTGCCCGACGATGAGCACCCGCACGTCGTCGAGGGGGCGCTCGAACGCCCGGAGCACGTGCTTGCCCGCGGGCAGGTAGCCCCGTCCGGCGGCGACCTCCCCCCGCAGGAACTCACCGAGGGCCGCCACGGTGTCGGCCACGGGTTCCAAGGCGGCTGCCCACGAGGGGTGGACGAGCTCGGTCAGGGCAGCGGGCGGCATACCCAGAAACTAGCCCGGCTCACCCGCGCTGGCTCAGTTGGCCCGCTCAGCGGAAGATCGCGGCCAGGTCGTCGAGCCGCTCCGGCACCAGCTGGAACCAGGCCCACGTCCCACGGCGCTCGCGGGTCAGGAGGCCCGCCTCGGTCAGCACCTTGAGGTGGTGGCTCACGGTCGGCTGGCTGAGGCCCACGGCCGGGGTGAGGTCGCAGACGCACGCCTCGTGTCCCTTGGACGACCGGATCAGCGACAGCAGCTGGAGCCGCACCGGGTCGGAGACCGCCTTGAGCAGCTGCGCAGTCGCCTCGGCCTGCTCGCGACCCATCGCCTCGTCGGTCGTCAGCGTGCCGCAGCAGGCTTCGCCGTCGGTCGCGGCCGCGGTGGTGTCGCGCAGGGTGGCGATCAGCTGGGGCACGGGTCCTCCTGAGAGATTGAGCGGCTTCGATATTGACAAACATCAATATAGCCGTTTCACTTCCTGCATAGACCATAGTCGATGCAAGTCCGACGGATGAAGGAGCACGTCCATGTCTCGTGTCCAGCTCGCCCTCAACGTCGCCGACCTCGAGCGCTCGGTCGAGTTCTACTCGACGCTCTTCGGCACCACCCCGCACAAGCGTCGCCCGGGCTACGCGAACTTCGCGATCGCCGAGCCCCCGCTGAAGCTCGTGCTCATCGAGGTCCCGGCGGACCAGCGGGGTGAGGGCACGGCCCTGGCGCTCAACCACCTGGGCATCGAGGTAGACAGCAGCGCCGAGGTGGAGGCCGGGGCGGACCGACTGCGGGAGGCGGGGCTGGCGGCGTTCGACGAGCGCGACACCACGTGTTGCTATGCCTTGCAGGACAAGGTCTGGGTGCACGACCCGGCCGGCGCCCCGTGGGAGGTCTACACCGTCAAGGACGACGACCCCGCGACCGGCCGGCCGGCGACGGCCAGCCTCCCCCTGGTGGGGGCGGGTGTGGCCGCGAGCAACGACGGTGGGTGTTGCACCAGCGCAGGCGGCGCGGCCACCACGGCCGCCCCGGCCACCACGGCCACCACGGCCACCGCGGTCCCCCCGACCGCTGCGGCCGGAAGCGCCCTCGTGGCCGAGGCTGCCTGTTGCTGACGACTACCTCGATGCGGTCCCGCCTGGCAGCTGAGCTGATCGGTACCGCGGGCCTGCTCGCGGCCGTGGTGGGCTCCGGCGTGATGGCCCAGCGGCTCACCGACGACGTGGGTCTCCAGCTCCTCGTCAACGCCGCGGCCACCGCAGCCGTCCTCGGGGTGCTGATCTCCAGCCTCGGCCCGCTCAGCGGTGCCCACCTCAACCCCGCCGTCACCGTCGCGTTGGCGGTCCGACGGGCCCATCCCTGGCGCGCCGTCGCGCCGTATGCCGTGGCCCAGGTCGTCGGCGCGGTGGCCGGCACCGCGCTGGCCAACCTCATGTTCGGGCTGCCTGCCCTCCACCTGTCCCACCACCAGCGCACCGGCTCCGGTCTGTGGCTCGGGGAGGTCGTGGCCACGGCGGGGCTGGTGCTCACCATCGGTCTCCTGCGCGACGGTGGTCGGGCGGCCCTCGTGGTCCCGGCCTGGATCTTCGGCGCCTACTTCCTGACCTCCTCGACGTCGTTCGCCAACCCGGCCGTGACCGTGGCTCGCGCCTTCTCCGACACCTTCTCGGGGATCGCTCCCTCCAGCGTCCCGGCCTTCGTCCTGGCCCAGCTCGTCGGGGTCGCGGCCGCACTCATTCTCCTGCGTATCCTCGAAGTCCCCTCTGCCGACCGCCCGACGACCCGAAGAAGCGCCGCATGAGTGACAAGCCCTCCGTCCTGTTCGTGTGTGTCCACAACGCGGGGCGCTCGCAGATGGCCGCGGCATACCTGACCCACCTCGGGGGTGGCGCCGTGGAGGTGCGGTCCGCCGGGAGCCAGCCGGCCGACGAGGTCAACCCCTCCGCCGTCGCGGCGATGGCCGAGGAGGGCATCGACATCGCCGCCGAGTCCCCGAAGGTGCTCACGGTCGAGGCCGTCGAGGCCTCCGACGTGGTCGTCACGATGGGATGCGGCGACACCTGTCCCTACTTCCCGGGCAAGCGGTACGAGGACTGGGTGCTCGACGACCCGGCCGGGCAAGGGGTCGAGGCGGTGCGCCCGATCCGTGACGAGATCCGCGCTCGGGTCACGACGCTGCTGCGCGAGCTCGGCGTCGAGCCTTCGAGCTAGGCCAGGCCCACGCCACCGGATCGTCAAACGCAGGCTCACACGACCCTCCGGTTCCCTTCAGGAAGACGCTCGGCGACCGACGCCGGGCGGACCCTAAGGAGAGCACGATGGTCACATCCACCGACATCTGGTGGTCCTCGAACCTGTCCAGTGGGGAGCTGAGCCGCCAGGCGGCGCACCGGTCCGCCCAGGCCCAGGCCGTCCGCAGTGTCGTTCGCGCGCCCCGCACGCTGGGCCGGATCCCCCTGCCACGCCGGCTCCGGGCCTGGCGGCTGCCACGGTTCGCGGCGGTCCGTACCGTCGATCGTTGACTGGCCGGCGAGGGACGCGCCGAACCTCCAGCCCGCTGTCACGCCGTGGGCTGGGGGTTCGGCGTCCCGAGGAATCGTCGAGCGTCGAGCAGGCCGGTCAGCGCCGGGTTGTCGATGTGGCGTGCGAGCAGCGCTGCCGCCTCGGCGTCACCGCCCTGACCGAGGGCCGCTCCGTGGAGGAGGGACCGGACGACGAGCTCGCGCATTCCGGTGCGTGACGCCAGCTGACGCAGGTCCTCGACCCATCTGGCGGTGTCTGGATGGTCGTGTCGCAGACCGAGCACGCACTGCGCGTCGAGGATGTAGCCATCGAGCCACACGTAGGGATCGGCGAGCCGGTCAGCGCGGGCTCGTGACTCGGCCAGGAGGTCGAACCCTCGCGGTACCTCCCCGTCCGCCTCCGCCACCAGCGCGAGCCCTCGAGCCGTGATGCCTTCCCAGCAGGGATCGCCGAGCTGGCAGGCGCGGGCAAAGGCCTGGTCGAGGACCTCCGCGGCAGTTCCCAGGTCGCCCGCCGAAAGCGCCGCCTCGCCCTGGAGGGCCTGGGGCCAGGGCAGGAAGGACAACCAGTGGTCCCGCTGGGCCAGCGCGACCGAGGCCGAGAGCTGGCCGTGGGCCCCGTCCAGGTCGCCGCACAACAGGCTGATCCGGCCCAGCATCGACCGCGCGAAGGCCTCTCGCCGGGGATCCTCGGCCCTCCGTGCGTGGTGAACGGCCTGCTCGAGCAGCGCTCGAGCCGGCCCGTAGTTCGCCCGGTCGCTCTCGACCGAGCCCAGGTACGTCGTGGCCTTCGCCATCATGGCGGGTGAGCCGTCAGCCAGTCGGAGCGCGTCGTTCAGCCACAGCTGGGCCCGGTCATACCGGGCGCGCAGGAAGTCGACGTAGCCGAGCTCGGCGCGGGCCGCCGCGACGGCATCAGTCAGCTGGTGGGCGACCGCGATCTCGTCGGCCTCGTAGAGGCTGGCCAAGCCCTCCTCGTCGAGTCCTCCGAGGGCGTGGACGAGCGCCTCGGCCAGGACGAGCCGCGAGCGCACCCGAAGTCGGGTCTTGCGCGCGCCGTCGGCCAGTCGGGTGGCGGTCTGCAACGACAGGATCCCTGCCTCCAGCGCGCCGGCGCCCATCGCCGCGGTACCGGCTTCGATGATCGCCTCGATGGTGGCGTCGTCCGCCTCCGCGAGCGGGTTGGGTCTGGTGGTCCGACGGGCAGCGAGCACGGCCGCCCCGGGAGGCGTGCCGAGCTCGCTGGTGAAGAGCGCCGAACACGCGGCGAACTGTCGCTCGGCCGCGTCGTCGTCACCCGCGAGGCGGTAGAGGCGGATCAGGAGCGCCTGGTGGTTCTCGTCCAGCGGGCTCATGGCGGTGACACGGGCCGCGTAGCCGATGGCCTCCTGCCACGCACCACGCGCCAACGACCGGACCGCCGCTTCGTGGAGGATCGCCTCGGAGGCAGCCGTCAGGTGCCGCTGTTGGGCCAGCAACCAGATCTCGTATGCCGCGCTCGCGCGGAACGTCATCCCCTCGAGCAGGCCGGCACCGAGGCCGGGCAGCGCGATGGCGTCGCCGGAGGCGCCGCGGGCGAGCACCTCGACGTCGACGACGGTGTCGTGCGGGAGGGAGAGCCGGACGGGGTCGTCCTCGACCGCCGCCTCCCGCCCGAGACCCCGGCGCAGCTCGGAGAGCGTCCAGCGCAGGGCACGGTGCGGATCCTGCGCGTCGGAGAAGAGGAGCTGGGCGAGCTGGCTGCGGCTCGGCGGCCGGTCCGCCAGCACCAGGTAGGTCAGCAGTGCCCAGCTCTTGCGGCTCCGGAAGGGGTGGGACTCGCCGGACGCCTGCACGATCCGTGGCCTGCCGAGGAGCTGCACGGACAGACTCATCGGACCTCCGATCCCGACGGCGCTGCCGCCGGACGCCGGGCTGACGCGCTCGTCATCCCACGCTCATTCGCGCCGCTGTGGTGATGACGCGAGGATCCGGGAAGTCCTCGCAGTACTGGTAACCGTACGCCAGCCGTACCCGTCCGGCCGGCGTGATCACGAACTCCGCCACCGACCGCCAAGGGTCGTCGACCGGTGGGTTGCCACGGCGGCGTCGGCTGTCCTGGAAGGCCTGGCCGACCGCTGGCGAGTGGGACAGGAAGGCGTGGGGCGCGTCGTAGAGCACACGCTCCACCGACCAGTGTCCGATCCCGTACGCCCGGAAGGCGCGCGCGCCGGGGTCGCAGAGCACTGGAGCCGAAAGGTGGTGGGTGACCCGGTACGCGCTGGCGCGCACCGGGTCCCCCAGGGAGACGATGACCGGGTTGAGCCCTGCGTCGCAGTAGTCCGACCACTCGGCCTCGAGCCGCGCGGCCCTGGTCGCCCCGCAGCTGCAGCCGAAGTGGCGCCAGAACATCAGCAGGGCCGGTGCCCCGGACCAGAGCTCCGACAGCCGTCGGACCGTACCGGTGTGATCGGGCAGGCTCAGGTCAGGCGCTTCGAACCCATCGCGCAGCAGGACGAGGTCGGTTTCCGTCGGTCCCGCGGACCACCGGTCCAACCATGCGGTCTCGGCCTCCGCGACCGAGGACCCCAGGGACGGCTCGGGCACCGAAGGCCGCGTCGTGGCGGACGTCAACTCGGTCATGTCGCCCGCCTAGAAGCCTTCGATGACGGGGTAGATCTCGTCGGCCACGAGACCGTGCGCCTCGCGGTGCACGGTGTTCGCGGCCTCCGCGTCCGGTGCATCGACCAGGCAGAAGATCTTCCCCGCGGCCTCGTCCACCCAGTAGCGCAGGTAGTTGACACCGTGCGGCGCCTGAGCCGACAGGTCGGCCTGATGAGCTCCCGCGACGTCTCCAGCCGTGAGGCCACCTTCGATGGTGTGCACGTCCATGAACAAGGACATGTCGTTCCTTTCGTTCCGAGGTCGGCGTCGGTCGCCGAGCCTTCGTCCTGAAGGGAACCCCCCCGGCGTGTGACCCCGCGTTTGACGGTGTCCCGACGCGCCTCGTTAACCTCAAGCCCGTGACCCCACGCTGGCCCGTCGTCCTGTTCGACTTCGACGGCACCCTCGCCGACACCATCGCGCTCATCGTCGCGTCGTACCACCACGCGCTCGGCTCGGTCCTGGGCGAGCAGGCCCCCGAGGACGAGGTGCGCTCGTGGATCGGCCGACCGCTCCAGCCGGTGCTCGAGGAGCGCTACCCGGGCCGCGGCGCCGAGCTCACCGACGTCTACCGCACCTGGAACCTCGCCAACCACGACGAGCTCATCCGCACCGTCGAGGGGGTGCCGCAGCTGCTCGACGACCTGCACGCCGCTGGCGCCCGCACCGGCGTGGTCTCGAGCAAGAAGGGCGACACCGTGCGCCTGGGGTTGCGCGCCGTCGGTCTCGAGGACCGCATCGACGTGCTGGCCGGGCAGGAGGAGACCACCCTCCACAAGCCCCACCCCGCGCCCCTCCTGTATGCCGCGGCGCAGCTCGGTGCCGCGCCGCACGACTGCGTCTACGTCGGTGACGCGACCGTCGACGTCGAGGCCGCCCGCGCGGCGGGGATGGGTGCGGTGGCCGTCACCTGGGGTGCCGGGCTCGAGCCGGCCCTGGCCGCGACCCGCCCGGACGCCCTCGTCGCGGACGTGGTCGGGCTGCGCACGGCGTTGTTCGAGACGGCCCTCGACTGAGCCCTGCACCCGGCGCCCGGCTGCGCCCTAGACTCGCCGCGTGCACGGCTACAGCGACCAGAACCTCGAGGCCCTCGGCGACGCGATCCTCGCCTACTCCGCCGACCGCCTGAAGCTCGACCCGGTCCCACTCGACGGGCCCCAGACGCTCGCCGAGCTCGACGCGGCGGCCGGCCAGACCATCACGCGCGACGGCATCGGCGGGCTCGAGGCGCTCAAGCTCTTCGAGGAGCACCTCGCCCAGGCCTGCATCTCCACCGACCACCCCCGTTACCTCTCCTTCATCCCGTGTGCCCCCACCGAGGCCTCGGCGATGTTCGACCTCGTCGTCGGGGCGTCGTCGATCTACGGCGGCTCGTGGCTCGAGGGTGCCGGCGCGGTGTATGCCGAGAACCAGGCCCTGCGCTGGATCGCCGACCTGGTCGGCCTGCCGCAGGAGGCCGGTGGCGTCTTCGTGCCCGGTGGCACGATCGGCAACCTCTCGGCCCTCGTCGCCGCCCGGCACACGGCGCGGACGAAGGCGGCCCGCGAGGCTCGCAGCGGCGCGGGGGCTCGGCCGTGGCGGGTGGCCGCGACGCACGGTGCGCACTCGTCGATCCAGTCGGCCTGCGACGTCATGGATGCCGAGCTGGTCGGCGTCGAGGTGGACGACCGCGGTCGACTCAGTGGCGCTGCCCTGCGCGAGGTCCTGGTCGCCAACGGGCCGGAGACGTTCTTCGCGGTGGTCGCGACCAGCGGCACCACCAACTTCGGGATCGTCGACGACCTCGCCTCGGTGGCAGAGGTCTGCCGTGAGTTCGGGATCTGGTTCCACGTCGACGGTGCCTATGGCGGCGCCGGTCTGGCGGCCCCCTCGGTGCGTCACCTCTACGCCGGCATCGAGCACTGCGACTCGTTCATCGTCGACCCGCACAAGTGGCTGTTCGCGCCGTTCGACTGCTGCGCGCTGATCTACCGCGAGCCGGCGATGGCCCGTGCCGCGCACACCCAGCACGCGTCCTACCTCGACGTGCTCACCGACAAGCCCGACTGGAACCCCACCGACTACTCGGTGGGGTTGACCCGCCGGGCTCGTGGCCTGCCGTTCTGGTTCTCCCTCGCCACCCATGGCACGGATGCCTACCGCGAGGCGGTCGAGCGGACGCTGGAGGTGACCCGGTTCGCGGCGGAGGAGATCGACCGGCGCGGCTACCTCGAGGTGGTCCGCGAGCCCGACCTGTCGGTGGTCGTCTTCCGGCGGCTCGGCTGGACGGCGGCGGACTATCAGGAGTGGTCCGACCGGCTGCTCGCCGAGCAGTTCGCGTTCGTCGTCCCCACCTCGCACCTCGGCGAGACCCTGACCCGGTTCGCCATCGTCAACCCGCGCACCTCCGAGGACGACATCACCGCGATCCTCGACACGATGGCCTGATCCACGCTCGGGTCCCAGTGACCATGCCTTGGCACGCTATGCCGTGCCCCACCACATGGGGCACGCCGCCAGCGCCCCCTGCCCCACCTGATGGGGCACGGCATAGCGTCTCCAATGGCCTGCCGGCCCTGCCCTCCTGCGGCGCAGCGACCCTGGTGGGGCGAGTGGGACGGGTGTGACCAAACCCGTTCAGAACGGTCGTGCCGGAGTTCGCGAGTGGAATGACAAGCGTGTGATTCGCTCCGTATAGTTGCTCCTGCACGCACGGTCAGGCTGCACACGACGTCTGCACACCAGGCAAGGATTGGGTCGAGTTGAACGCCGCACACGAGCAGGGTCAGGTCAGCGTCACCACGGAGCTGAGCGATCGTGACCGCGAGATCATCGCCTTCGAGCGCCAGTGGTGGAAGTACGCCGGCGCCAAGGAGCAGGCGATCCGTGAGCTGTTCGACATGAGCGCCACGCGCTACTACCAGGTGCTCAACGCCCTCATCGACTCGCAGGCCGCCCTCGAGGCCGACCCGATGCTCATCAAGCGGTTGCGCCGGCTGCGGGCCTCGCGCCAGCGCGCCCGCAGCGCACGCCGGTTGGGCATCCAGCTCTGACCGAGCCCCCTGGTTCACCAACGCCCGTGCAGAAGTGACTGTACGGGCGTTGTTGCGTCCGCTCCGGGGCAAGGCCTCCGATCCGGTGTCCCGGTCCACTTCCGCGTGGTTGACTTCTGGCGTGGGCGAAGTGCGAACCCGGTTGGCTGGTCCCGATGACGCGCTCGTCGTGGCGGCCCTGACGCTGCAGTGCGCCCGGCACCGGGGAGGTCAGAGCGAGGTCGGCTTCCTCGACCGGTTCGCCCGTGCCTGGTCGGCGAGCCAGAAGGTCCGCCCGGTCTGGATCGCCGAGGCCGGCGACGACCACGCCGGCTACCTCCAGGGCCTGGTCGTCGAGCCGTTGCCCTGGCCCGGCCGCGGGCCCGGGGCTGGAGCGGAGCTGGTCCTCGACACCTTCTTCGTCCGCCCCGAGCACCGCGGGATCGGAGCGGGGGAGGTGTTGCTCAACGCAGCCGTGGGGTGGGCCCGTGACTCGGGGCTGCGCGCCGTCACGATGGCCGCGGGCGTCCACACCACAGCGATGGTCGAGCGCGTCGGTTTCGTCGCCGACGCCCGTGCCTACCGGATGGAGCTGTGATGGGAGCCGCGTTCAGGATCGGGTCGATCGTCGTCAACGTCCGCGACGTGCCACGGGCGATGGCCTTCTGGGCCGCCGCCCTCGACTACGCGCCGCGCTACGAACCAGAGCCCGACTGGGTCATCCTCAGTCCCCGTGACGGCATCGGGCCCAACCTCTCGCTGAACCTCGGCGACACCCGACCCCTGCTGCACCCGCACATCCACCTCGACCTCTACGCCCACGACCAACAGGCCGAGATCGAGCGACTCGTCGGGTTGGGCGCCCACCTCGTCGAGGACTGGCACTACCCGGAGGGGGAGCGCGACTTCGAGGTGCTCGAGGACCCCGACGGCAACCGGTTCTGCATCATCGACGCGCGGCCTGACGCACCCGACGCGACCGACGACTGATGCGCCCGGGGCCCACGAACTCACTCACCGACGTCGCCGGGCTGCGGGTCGGCCACGCCACCCGCCGCGAGGAGGGCTGGCTCACCGGGTGCACCGTGGTGGTTGCCCCTGATGCGGGGGCCGTGGCGGGCGTGGACGTCAGAGGTGGCGCGCCGGGCACGCGCGAGACCGACCTGCTCGACCCCCGCAACCTCGTCGACCGCGTCAACGCCGTGGTGCTCACCGGCGGGAGCGCGTTCGGCCTCGCCGTCGCCGACGGCGTCGTGCAGCAGCTGTATGCCGCCGGGCTGGGTTGGCCGATGGGCGAGCCCGGCCAGGTGGTCCCGATCGTCCCTGCGGCGGTGCTGTTCGACCTCGGGCGGGGTGGCGTGTTCGCGAACGCCCCGACTGCCGCGGACGGTGCCGACGCGTTGGCTGTCGCGTCCGCCGACGCCGTGCTTCAGGGGTGTGTCGGCGCAGGGACGGGAGCGCGGGCCGCCGGGCTCAAGGGGGCGATCGGCTCGGCGAGCGCGGTCCTCGACGACGGCACGACCGTCGCGGCCCTCGTCGCGCTCAACTCGTTCGGCGCGCCCCACGACGATCGGACCGGTGAGCTGCTCGCCGCCCGCTACGGGCTCGGCGACGAGTTTGCCCACGTCGGGGTCCCGAGCGCGGACGAGCTGGCCGCGGCGCGCGCCCGGGCCGACGCGGCATACGAGGGGCAGCCGGTGCGGCCGGGGATGGCGACGGTGATCGGCGTCATCGCCACGGACGCGACGCTCACCAAGGCGCAGTGCGCGAAGGTCAGCGGGCTCGGGCACGACGGGCTTGCCCGGGCCATCCACCCGGTGCACACGCTGCTCGACGGCGACACGCTGTTCACCCTCGCGACCGGTGCGCGGCCGGCCCCGGAGCTGCCTGCCCTGCACTCCCTCATGGTGGCCGCCGGCGACTGCGTGAGCAGGGCCGTGGGCCACGCCGCGCTGGCCGCCGAGTCGGTCGCCAACGGCGCCGTCGACCTGCGGTCCTACCGCGACGCGTTCCCGTCGGCGGTCCGAACCTCCAGCTAGACCTCGACGTCCATGGAGTCGAAGGCGAGCTCGACCGTCTCGATGACGAGGTCGCTGGACGCGGCGTCGAGGGGGCTCAGCCGGTAGACGGCCGGGAAGGCGTTGCGGAACTTCCAGGTCAGGACGAGCTGACCAGTCCCGTCCAGCAGCTTCACGACGACGGTGCGGTCCACGGCGGGGTCGGCGTTGCGGGCGGCCTCCCACCAGTTCCAGAGGTCGAGGTTGGTGGTCAGGCCCCGGCTGAGGACCAGGTGGGAGTAGCTGGCGAGCCCGGGCTGCTTGCGCGGCTCGTTCGCGCGGTCGTCGCCGGAGCGGTAGGCGACCTCGTCGAGCAGGGCCACCGGCAGGTCGACGTGGGAGAACGACGCGTCGTCCGTGCCGGCGAAGTCGACGATGAAGTTGGAGCCCTCGAGCGGGTCGGGGTGTGCGGCCATGTCTCAGGGTGGCACCAGCCGCGCGCGACGGCGACCCCCAGCGCCGTTCGCCGGGCGCGGACACGTTTGCACTCTCCCGGTGAGAGTGCCAATAATGGCGTTAGCACTCTCACCCTGAGAGTGACAATCCAGGCCAGTCCAGGTGAGGTCCGGGGAACGCGGCGACGTGAGCCGCGCGAGCCGGGTCGTCCGTCGCGGGCACCCACTGGCCACCGCTTACGTTTCGCGTGGGAGGAACCACCCGAATGGCCAAGATCATCGCATTCGATGAAGAGGCTCGCCGCGGTCTCGAGCGGGGAATGAACATCCTCGCCGACGCCGTGCGCGTCACCCTCGGTCCGAAGGGCCGCAACGTCGTCCTCGAGAAGAAGTGGGGAGCCCCCACGATCACCAACGATGGTGTGTCCATCGCCAAGGAGATCGAGCTCGACGACCCGTACGAGAAGATCGGCGCAGAGCTGGTCAAGGAAGTTGCCAAGAAGACGGATGACGTCGCTGGCGACGGCACGACCACTGCCACCGTCCTCGCCCAGGCCCTCGTCAAGGAGGGTCTGCGCAACGTCGCCGCAGGCGCCAACCCGATGGCCCTCAAGCGTGGCATCGAGAAGGCCGTCGAGGCCGTCTCCGCCCAGCTGCTCGAGATGGCCAAGGACGTCGAGACCAAGGAGCAGATCGCTTCGACGGCCTCGATCTCCGCTGCTGACCCCCAGATCGGCGAGATGATCGCCGAGGCCATGGACAAGGTCGGCAAGGAAGGCGTCATCACCGTCGAGGAGTCCAACACCTTCGGCCTCGAGCTCGAGCTCACCGAGGGCATGCGCTTCGACAAGGGCTACATCAGCCACTACTTCGTCACCGACACCGAGCGCATGGAAGCCGTCCTCGAGGACCCCTACGTCCTCGTGGTCAACTCCAAGATCTCCGGCATCAAGGACCTGCTGCCCCTCCTCGAGAAGGTCATGCAGTCCGGCAAGCCGCTGCTGATCATCTCGGAGGACGTGGACGGCGAGGCGCTGTCGACCCTGGTGGTCAACAAGATCCGTGGCACCTTCAAGTCGGTCGCCGTCAAGGCCCCCGGCTTCGGTGACCGTCGCAAGGCCATGCTGGCCGACATCGCCATCCTCACCGGTGGCCAGGTCATCTCCGAGGAGGTCGGCCTCAAGCTCGACACCGCGGAGCTCGACCTGCTCGGCCGCGCCCGCAAGGTCGTCGTCACCAAGGACGAGACGACCATCGTCGAGGGTGCTGGCGACGCCGACCAGATCCAGGGTCGCGTCAACCAGATCCGCGCCGAGATCGAGAAGTCGGACAGCGACTACGACCGTGAGAAGCTGCAGGAGCGCCTGGCCAAGCTGGCCGGCGGTGTTGCGGTCATCAAGGCCGGTGCCGCGACCGAGGTCGAGCTCAAGGAGCGCAAGCACCGCATCGAGGATGCCGTGCGCAACGCCAAGGCTGCCGTCGAGGAGGGGATCGTCGCCGGTGGTGGCGTGGCCCTGCTCCAGGCGACCAAGGCCGCGTTCGAGAAGCTCGAGCTCGAGGGTGACGAGGCCACCGGTGCGAACATCGTTCGCGTCGCAGCCTCCGCTCCGCTCAAGCAGATCGCGATCAACGCTGGTCTCGAGGGTGGCGTCGTGACGGAGAAGGTCAGCACGCTCGCAGCTGGGTGGGGCCTCAACGCCGCCACCGGCGAGTACGTCGACCTCATCGCCGCGGGCATCATCGACCCGGCCAAGGTGACGCGTTCCGCGCTCCAGAACGCCGCGTCGATCGCCGCGCTGTTCCTCACCACCGAGGCCGTCATCGCCGACAAGCCCGAGAAGGCTGCGCCGATGGCCCCCGGTGGCGACGAGATGGGTGGCATGGGCTTCTGACGAAGCCAGCCACGCGGCATACGCCACACCGCTGAAGGGCGGTCCACCGAGAGGTGGGCCGCCCTTTCGCCATCCCCCGAACGGGTCGACGCCCGGCGACGTTACCCAAGCGGGGGGTATGCCGTGTAGAACGGTCCTCGTGCCGACTTCCCCTCCCGATGTTCCCCTCGTCCTGGGGCCGCTGCTCCGCTACATCGGTGAGAGGTCGGCGACGATCTGGGTCCAGACCCGTGATGCGGGCACGGTGCGGGTCCGCGCCTTCGGCCGGGAGTGGTCGGCGCCGACGTTCGGGGCGCACGGGCGCCACTACGCCCTGGTCGTCCTCGACGGCCTGGAGCCGGGTTCGGCCAGCGACTACGAGGTCGACATCGACGACGAGCGGGTCTGGCCGGAGGCCGAGCCGGAGCGCACCGACCTGCCGCCCAGCCGGATCAGGACCCTGCTGCACAGCGAGCCCACCCGGCTCGCCTTCGGCTCCTGCCGCACGAGCGTGTCCCACGACGCCGAGGGGAACGCGAGCAACGGCGTGGACGCCCTGCGCGCTTACGCCCACCACCTGAGCCGGCCCGAGCGCCAGGAGGGCGACTGGCCACACCTGCTGTGCTTCCTCGGCGACCAGGTGTACGCCGACGAGACCAGCGGGCAGATGCGCGAGTACATCGCGTCCCGCCGCAGCCTCGACGAGCCGCCGGGCGAGGAGCTCAAGGACTTCGTGGAGTACTCGCACCTCTACTGGCTGGCGTGGACCGACCCGCTCAACCGCTGGCTGCTCTCGACGCTGCCGAGCGCGATGATCTTCGACGACCACGACATCCGGGACGACTGGAACACCTCGCAGAGCTGGCACCGCGAGATGAACCAGACCTCCTGGTGGCACGAGCGGATCGTGGGTGGGCTCTCCTCCTACTGGGTGTACCAGCACGTCGGCAACCTCTCGCCCGAGGAGCTGGCCGACGACGAGGTCTGGCAGCAGATCGTGGCCCACGCGGAGTCGGGCGCGACCGGCGAGCTCGACCTGACGCAGGTGCTCGACCTGCTCGCCGAGCGGGTGGACGCCAAGCCGGAGACCTACCGGTGGAGCTACGCGCGCGACCTGGGCGAGTCCAAGCTGGTGGTGGTGGACTCCCGGGCGGCGCGGGTCCTGGCACCCGAACGGCGCTCGATCCTCGACGACGACGAGCTCGCCTGGCTCGACGGTCAGCTGCGTGGCGACGTGGACCACCTGTTCATCGGCACCTCGCTGCCGTTCTTCATCGCGCAGGGCATCCACGACCTCGAGGCGATCAACGAGGCGATGGCCACCGGGGCCTGGGGCCCGTGGGTGGCGAACCTGGGCGAGAAGATGCGACGTGCGCTCGACCTCGAGCACTGGGCCGCCTTCCAGGAAGGCTTCGCCGCGGTGCTCGACATGGTGGTGCAGGTCGCGCACGGCGAGCGCGGGACGGCGCCCGGGACCATCACCTTCCTGTCCGGCGACGTGCACAACTCCTACGTGACCGAGATCGGCTCCGACCAGCTCGGGGGCGGCAGCAGCACGATCCTCCAGGCGGTGTGCTCACCCATCCGCAACCCGTTGCCACGTCAGGTCCGCATCGCGCAGGCCTTCCTCGGCAAGGGTCTGGCTCGTCCGCTCCAGTTCCTCGTGGGTCGCACCGAGAAGGTGCCCAGCGCGCCATACCGGTGGTTGGTGACCCACGGCCCCTGGTTCGACAACAACCTCGCCACCCTCGAGGTCCGCGGCCGGGGCCTGGTGATGCGCTGGGAGGCCGGCGAGGTCAGGGGCGACCGCTACGACGCCCCCGAGCTCCGCCAGGTGGCTCGGGTCTCGATCAGCTGAGCGCGACCGCCCCGCGTCGTCGGACTCGGGGTCGTCCCATGGTTCGGAGGATCCACCGGACCAGGACTCGGCGGATCTTCCGAACCAACCCGCCTTCGCTCGGGCACGTTCACACGCTGTCCACCGTTGGGTGGACAGCCGGTAGGCGGACTGGGGGTTCACTCAGGGTGGGCTCAGGGTCGAACCTGAATGCGTCGCAGCGGCCGCGTCCCTACCTTTGAGGAGAACGGAATCCACCATGAGCCGGGAGCCTGAGATGACTGCGACACCCCTGACCGCCGACGCCCCCGTGGCGTCCACCACGCGCGCTGCTGCCGCCCGTGTCGTGAACCTGCACAAGATCTACGGCAAGGGCGAGGCCGAGGTCCGCGCCCTCGACGGGGTCAGCGTCGACCTGGCCCGCGGTGAGTTCACGGCGATCATGGGTCCGTCCGGGTCCGGCAAGTCGACGCTGATGCACTGCGCGGCCGGCCTCGACGCCGTGACCAGCGGCGAGGTCTACATCGGCGACGTCGACATCACCCGGCTCAAGGACAAGGCCCTGACCACCCTGCGCCGTGACCGGATCGGGTTCGTCTTCCAGTCCTTCAACCTCATCCCGACGCTCAACGCGGAGGAGAACATCCTCCTGCCGCTGGCGATTGCCGGGCGCAAGGCCGACCCGGCGTGGTTCGACACCGTCATCCAGACCGTCGGGCTGCGTGACCGGCTCAGCCACCGTCCCAACGAGCTCTCGGGCGGCCAGCAGCAGCGCGTCGCCTGCGCGCGTGCCCTCGTCAGCCAGCCCGAGATCGTCTTCGCCGACGAGCCCACCGGCAACCTCGACTCGACCTCCGGCGCGGAGGTGCTCGGCTTCCTGCGACGCAGCGTCGACGAGTTCGGCCAGACCATCGTCATGGTCACCCACGACCCGGTCGCCGCCGCCTACACCGACCGCGTGGTCTTCCTGGCGGACGGCCACGTCGTCGACGAGATGCGCGAGCCGACCGCCGACAAGATCCTCGAGCGGATGAAGCGCCTCGACGTGCGGATGCAGCCTGACCCGGCAGGTGCCTGACCATGTTGCGCGCCAGCTGGAAGAGCCTGCTCGGCCGCAAGCTGCGGCTGTTCATGAGCGCCTTCGCCATCATCCTCGGCGTCTCGTTCGTCTCGGGGTCGTTCATCTTCACCGACACCCTGAGCCGGGCGTTCGACGGCATCGTCAACACCGTCGGGGAAGTCGTCGTCCGGCCCGACTCCGCGAGCAGTGACTTCGACTCCGGGCCCACGTCCAAGACCGTCCCGGGAAGCCTCGTGCAGACCATCGCGGGGCTGCCGGACGTGGCCCGCGCCGACGGCAACGTCACCGATCCCACGACCTTCGTCGTGTCCAAGAAGGGCAAGCTGATCGGGGGCGGTGGCCCTCCCGGGCTCGGCCTCTCCTGGAACGACGCACCCACCACCGGCGGTGACCCACCGGCGACGATCGCCGAAGGGCACTGGCCGAACAAGTCGGGCGAGGTGGTGCTGGACTCCGGCACCGCCCGCCGGGCCGACTACGTCGTGGGCGACACCGTCACCCTGGTGACCAGCGGCGCGAAGCCGAAGGTCACCGCCACCCTCGTCGGCCTCGCCGAGTTCAAGGGCGGGACGGTCGGCGCGACCCTGGCCTTCTTCGACACCAAGACCGCCCAGGACCTCTACTACGGCGGCAAGGACGAGTTCTCCGACGTGTGGGTGACGGCCAAGGACGGCACCAGCGCCGAGGACCTCGCCGCGAAGGTGCAGGCCTCATTGCCCAAGGGGTTCGAGGCTGTCACGGGCGCGTCGGTGGCCAAGGAGCAGGCGACCGGCATCAACCAGGCGCTCTCCTTCATCAACATCTTCCTGCTCGTCTTTGCCGGGATCGCCCTGTTCGTCGGGTCGTTCCTCATCATCAACACCTTCTCGATCCTCGTGGCGCAGCGCAGTCGTGAGCTCGCGATGCTCCGGGCCCTCGGCGCGGGGCGGCGGCAGGTGACCCGGTCGGTGCTGTTCGAGGCCTTCGTCGTCGGGCTCGTCGGGTCGACCATCGGCCTGGGCGCGGGCTTCCTGCTCGCGCTAGGCATCCAGGCGCTCTTCGCACGCTTCGGCCTCGACCTCAGCGGTTCGCCGCTCGTCTTCCAGCCGAGCACCGCCCTGATCGCGTATGCCGTGGGCATGGTCGTGACGATGCTCGCCGCCTACCTGCCCGCTCGCCGCGCAGGCAAGATGCCTCCGGTGGCGGCCATGCGCGATGACATCGCGCTGCCTGAGGCGACCCTGCACCGGCGCATCTGGATCGGCTCCGTCCTGTTCGTCATCGGACTCTGGAACACCTTCCTCGGTGCCTTCACGCCCATCGACCACTCGTCCTACTGGGTGGGCACCGGGGTCTTCGCCCTGGTGATGGCCGCGATCCTCACCAGTCCCGTCGTGGGCCGGCCGGTCATCCACCTGCTGGGTCTGGTCTACCGTCGGCTGTTCGGCGCGGTCGGGCTGATGGCCGAGCAGAACGCGACCCGCAACCCGCGCCGCACCGCGGCGACGGCGTCCGCCCTGATGATCGGGCTGACCCTCGTGGCGATGATGTCGGTCTTCGGCGCCTCTGCCAAGGCCAGCGTCGACAAGTCGATCAACGAGAACTTCGCTGCCGACTACGTGGTCTCCAACGCGATCGGCCAGCCGTTCTCGACGACGGTCACCCGTGACGTCGCGGCCGTCCCCGGCGTCGCAGTGGTCAGCCCGATGCGCTACCTGGGGGTCTCGGTCAACGACGACAGGGGTTTCGCTGCCGCAGTGGACCCGGTCGCCCTCGGCAAGGCCGTGCCGATCGACTTCACCAGTGGCTCGCTGGCCGCGTTGAAGCCGGGCACCCTGCTGCTCTCGGACCAGCGCGCCACCGAGCAGGGCGTGTCAGTCGGCAGCAAGGTCGACACCGACATCTCGGGCACCAAGGGGAGCGCCACGGTCGTAGGCATCTTCAAGAGCACCGCCGCCCTCCCCAACTCGATCATCGTCACGCTGGCCGACGCCGACGCTGCAGGGGTGCCGCAGCAGGACAGTGCCGCCTTCGTGGTGCGAGCTCCGGGGGCCGACCCCAAGGCGGTTGAGGCGGGTATCGAGAAGGTCATCGCCGACCTGCCGTCGGTCACGCTCAAGAACCAGGACGAGTTCGCCGCGGAGCAGCGGGCTCCGATCGACCAGCTGCTCTACATCATCTACGCGCTGCTCGGCCTGGCCGTGGTGATCGCCGTCCTCGGCATCATCAACACCCTCGCGCTGTCGGTGATCGAGCGGACTCGCGAGATCGGGCTGCTCCGGGCGGTGGGACTGAGTCGGCGACAGCTGCGGACGATGCTGCGGCTCGAGTCCGTCGCGATCGCGCTGCTCGGCGCGGTGCTCGGGGTCGCCCTCGGCCTCGCCGCCGGGTGGGCGCTGCAGCGCAGCCTCGCCGACGACGGCATCGACGTGTTGTCGATCCCGGGCGGCCAGCTGGCCATCTTCGTGGTGCTCGCCGGGATCGTGGGTGTGCTCGCAGCCCTCTGGCCGGGGCGCCGGGCCGCCCGGCTCGACGTCCTCAAGGCCATCACGACCGAGTAGCGGCGGGCGCTGGGAGTCGCGCCACCGCATACCGGGCGACGCTGCCCCGACCACCACGGTCGGGGCGGCGTCGCGACTGCTCAGCTGAACATGCGCAGGGTCTGGGCCTCGGTCTCGGCGTAGTGCGCTCCGGCCGCAGCGAGGACGCCACCGATCGAGTCGAGCGAGGCGCGGACCTGCTTCTGGGTGCCCTGCCACTCGCCCACGAGCGACTGGAACCGCGCCGCGGCGGATCCGGTCCAGGCTCCCTGGAGCCCGGACAGGCGGGCCATCATCGCCGTGACCTGGCTGTCGATCTCGGTCGAGATGCGGGCGATGTCGCCCGAGGCGGCCTGGATGCGCTCGGTGTCCACCGTGAACTGTGCCGACATGGTTGTCCTCCTGACGAGTGCGGCGCCCCCGTGGCCTCCGCCTGTGGCGAGGCTAGGGGCGTCACGCGGCTGGCCCGCCCGGTTGTCCACAGGCTCCTGCCCGGGCGGGTAGCGTCAGCCGGGTGACCATCTGGATCGACCCGCCTGCGTGGCCGGCGCATGGGCGGTTGTGGTCCCACCTCGTCAGCGACACGTCCTACGACGAGCTGCACGTCTTCGCTGCGGCACAAGGGATTCCGGCCCGTGGCTTCGAGGGTGACCACTACGACGTGCCCGAGGAGCGGTATGCCGCGCTGGTCGCGGCAGGTGCCACGCCGGTGGACGGCCGGGAGGTCGTGCGGATCCTCCAACGCAGCGGTCTGCGCATCCAGAAGCGGCGCCACGAGCGGGTCGTCCGGGCTGTTCCCGAGGCGCCCTGGCTGCCCCCGGGGTCACGGGCCGACGTGATCGCGTCGCGCCAGGACGAGGCGCCGGCCAACACGGTCGTGGTGCGCCTCGCCCTGCTGCGCGGGCCTGAACTCCTCGTCGTGGAGCGCCCCGATGGCGGCGTCGACCTCCCGTCACGGAGGGTGGGGGGCGACTCCGTGGCCGAGGCCCTCGGTCTCCTGGTGGGGGAGCTGATGGGCACGCCCACAGCCCTCGTCCCGCGCCTCGTGGGCTACGTCCGCAACACCGTGCCCAGCCCTGACGACGGGTATCCGTGGCCTGCACCAAAAGCGTGCTTCGCGGTCTTCGCGGACCGCATCACCGAGTCCGACGACGCTGAGGTCGGCACCTGGCGCCACCTCTCGGACCCGACGGACGACCTGTCCGGAAGGCACTGGTGGCCCCTCGTGGAGCACCTGGAACGGGTGGGTCGGTGAGTCGGCTTATCGAGTCGGTCCCGGGGGCGACGTTCGCCGACGGCTCCGTGGCCGATGTCGAGCTGTGGGTGTCGGCCGAACCCGTGGACGAGGAGCGCGTGTTCGTGGCCACGGTGGTCGTGACGGATGCGACGGGACGGTATGCGGTGACCTACAGCCCGCGCCGCCGCGAGTGGAGCATCCCGGGCGGCTGGCGTGAGCCCGGGGAGTCGGTGCTCGAGTGCGCACTCCGTGAGGTCTGGGAGGAGACCGGCCTGCGGCTCGACGCGGACAGCCTGCAGATCTTCGGCCATGAGGACTACACCCCCCGGTCGCGGCACGGTCTCTGGCCTGAGGACGGAGGGTCGATGCAGGTCTTCCGCGCCACGCTCCCGGTGGCCGGGGACGAGCTCGTGGCGACCGAGCCCGACGCGGTGGACCCGAGGTGGGTGAGCGCCGAGGAGTTCGAGTCCCTGGCCGGGCGGCAGTTCTGGTGGCCACTCGTGGCCGCAGCCATGACCGCGGACGAGTGACGGCGGAGGAGTGACGGGCGTCAGCCCGTGAGGAGTCCCAGCTCGGCGGCGAGGTTGACCCGGGCCGCGTCCTCCCAGGACTCCCGGGCGAACTCGGTGGCGTAGATGGTCTCGCGGTCGAGGAAAGGTCGCAGGATCGACGCCCTCGCCGCGCGGAACACGTCGTCGGGGACGGCGGCATACTCGTCACGCACCTGGACGGTGTACTCGTCGTAACGCCCGGGCGGTGAACTGAGGATCCAGAGGTCGGCGTCGTGGAAGGCGCCGGCGAGGGGCGTGCCGGTGAGCTCGTGGTCGTGCGTCGAGAGCACGAGGTCGCGCACGGTCTCGACGTCCTCGGTCGTGAAGCCCAGCGCCGAGAGGTCGCGCACCGCGAGGTCGGCGCTCTCGATCTCGTTCTCCCCACCCGAGTTCGTGGTGTCGTAGACGGCGTCGTGGAACCACGCCGCGATCCGGGCCAGGGCCGTCTCTCGGGCGGTCAGCACGCCGGCCTGCTCGAGGTCCTCGAGCGCCCAGAACATCTCCACGACATGGCGGGCCGTGTGGTACCTGCGGTGCTCCTCGCCCAGCCGTCGCAGCAGGTCCTCCCCGACTGCCCGGACGGCGTCCGAGTGCGCTCCGGGGGCGAGGTCGGCGACGTCGAGCGTCCACCACGTGATCAGTGCCGGCACGAGCGCGATTCTGGCAGAGATCGAGCCGGTCAGGCGGGACCCAGCTGCGCGGGCAGCGGTTCGGCGTGCACGACGGTCAGGGCCGAGACCGCTCGGGTGAGCACGACGTAGAGGCGACGCAGCCCGGTGCGCTCGTCGGGCTCGGCCGCGGCGATGGCGGCGGGTTCGACCACGATGACCCGGTCGAACTCCAGTCCCTTGGCCACGGTGGCCGGGACCACGTCGACCTGGTGGTCGATGTCGCCGTGGTCCTGACCGAGCACGCCGTGGTCGATCCCGTCGCGCTGCAACGACGCTGACAGCGCATCGACCATGGCGTCGGGAGCGATGACACCGACGGAACCGGGCTCCTCCAGCTCGGCGGCGACGACGGCACCCACCCGCTCGTGGAGGCTGGCAGCGTCGGTCGACACGAGGTCGAGCCGGCCGGGGTTGTCTCGCACCGAGACGGGAGTGCCGAGTCCGGGCGCCATGTGGGGGAGCAGCTGGGCCGCGTACTCGATGACGCTGGCGGGCACGCGGAACCCCCGGTCGAGGACCTCGATGTGGCTGCCCGGCTTGCCGAGGTGGTGCAGGGACGACTCCCATGAGTCGGTCGCCCACGGCGTGGTGCCCTGGGCGATGTCGCCGAGGACGGTTGCGGCGCCGGTGGAACAGCGTCGACCGACGGCCCGCAGCTGCATCGGGGAGAGGTCCTGGGCCTCGTCGAGCACGACGTGACCGAGGGAGGGGGTGCGGGCGATGTGGTCGCCGAGCTCGTCCAGCAGCACGGTGTCGGCGGGCGACCACTTGGCGGAGCCCTTGGAGCGAGCCGCGTTGTCCCACACCAGGATCCGTCGCTCGTCGTCGCTCAGCAGGTCCGTCGAGTGGCGCTCCAGCTGGTCGAGGTCTGACAGGAGGGAGAAGAGCACCGCCTTGGCGTCGAGGGTCGGCCAGAGCGTCGTGACGTACTTCTTCACCACCGCCGAGCGGGCGACCTGGTCCTGCACGCGGTCGTCGGGGGAGTCGCCGGACCCCTCCATCTTCAGCAGGACCGCGTGGGCGAGGCGCTGCGGGAGCATCTGCCGCGCCGCGTCGTAGCGCACGCCGCGTGAGCGCAGCTCGTCGAGGATCTCGTTGACCTCGTATGCCGGCACGCGCCACTTGCGCACGCCGCGCGGCACCACGAGCGGCTCGGTCGCGGGCTGCACTGCCGACCACACGGCATACCGGAGCACCTCGGCGAGGCGCGCGTCGCCCTTCAGGATCGCGGTCTCGGTGGGGTCGGTGCCACGGACCGGCACGGAGGCGACAAGCTCCTCGATGGTGGTGTGGCCGACGGCGACCTCGCCGAGGGCCGGCAGGACCGCGCCGATGTGTTCGAGGAAGGCGCGGTTGGGGCCGATCACGAGGACGCCGGAGCGGGCCAGGCGCTCGCGGAACGCGTAGAGCAGCCAGGCGGCTCGGTGCAGGCCGACGGCGGTCTTGCCCGTGCCCGGGGCGCCCTGGACGCAGATGGTCTGCTCGGCGCCGGCCCGGACGATCTCGTCCTGCTCGGGCTGGATGGTGGCCACGATGTCGCGCATCGGCCCCACGCGCGGGCGCTCGATCTCCTCGGCGAGGATCTGGCTGCGGACGTCGTGCTCGGCCCGGTCCTGGAGGTGCTCGTCCTCGTAGGCGGTGATGGCGCCACGGTCCAGCCCGAACCGTCGGCGCAGGGTGACGCCCATCGGCTCGGTGCGCGACGCCCGGTAGAAGGCGGTCGACATGCCCGCCCGCCAGTCGATGACGAGCGGGTCGCCGGCGGTGTCCGCGACGTGGCGTCGGCCGATGTACCAGCGCTCGTCCGTGTCGGTGTCGATCCGCCCGAAGAAGAGGGTGGTCGAGGGGTCGTCCTGGAGGGAGGCGGCCCGCAGGTGCAGCGTGCGGGCGAGGTGCTCCGCCGAGATCGGGTCGTGGGCCTGGACCTTGAGCGAGAGGGTCTGCTCGCGCATCGCGGCGAGGGCCGCACGGGCGGCGCCGAGGTAGTCCTGCTCGCGCTTCAGTTCCGGGGTGGGGGCGGTAGCAGACACAAGGGTCTACCTTGCCACCGAGTCGGCACCGCGTCGAACGGTTTTGGCTCGGTGGCCGGCCGCTGGTTGGGCCGCACTGGCGCCCGGGGGCTAGAGAGGAAGTAGTTCAGAAGGACTATTTCCTTTAGTTAGATGTTAATAAGACAGTGGTGCGGAGCTTCCACGCAGCAACTCGCCGAAGGCGTGCAGACATGGCCAGGCCGGGCCCACTCGTCGGCGTCCATCCAACAGACGAGACGAGGGGCCCGGCCCGGCATCCGGTCCACTGTCCGCACGATCAGCGGCCCGGGTCACCGGTCGAGGCGAGGTCGGCCCGATCGGTGACTGGTGGTCGGCGCCCGGAGGCGCCGACCGGCTTGGTGGGTCAGCTGGTGGCAGCGGCCTTGGCGACCAGGGTGGCGGTCAGGTCGACCTGCTTGCCGTCCCGCAGCACGCGCAGCGTGACCTTGTCGCCGACGGCGCGTTCGCGGATGTTGGCCACCAGCGACAGGGCCGAGTCGACCCGCTCGCCGTCGACCGCGACGACGACGTCGCCCTTCTGCAGACCCGCGTTCGCGGCCGGGGTGTTGGCCGAGATCTGGGTGATCTCCGCGCCGGCCCGCTGGCTGGTGCCGTCAGACGCCGTGCCGTCGCCCAGGCTGACCCCGAGGAAGGCGTGCTCGGCCTTGCCCGACGAGATCAGCTGCGAGGCGATGCTCTTGGCCTCGTTGGCCGGGATCGCGAACCCGATGCCGATGCTGCCGCTCTGGCCGCTGCTCGACGAGCCGAGGCTGGCGATCGACGAGTTGATGCCGACCAGCTGACCGGAGGCGTTGACGAGCGCGCCGCCGGAGTTGCCGGGGTTGATCGCGGCCGACGTCTGGATCGCGTTGGTCACGACGTCGCTGCCGTCGCTGCCGGTCGAGGGCTGCCCCTGCCCCGGAATGCTCTGTCCGAACGGGTCCTGCGGCTGGCTGTCCTCAGCGGCGGTCGTCACCGGGCGGTTGAGCGCGCTGACGATGCCGGTCGTGACGGTGCCGGCCAGTCCCAGGGGGTTGCCGATCGCCATCACCGGGTCGCCCACCTTGAGGTCGTCGGAGTTGCCGATCGCGATGGCCTTGAGGTCGCTCGGGGCGTTGGACAGGGTGATGACGGCGAGGTCGGTGCTCGGGTCGGTGCCGGCGACGGTGGCCTTGTAGGTGCGTCCGTCGTTGAGCGTCACGGTGATGACCGTGCCGGAGCCGACGCCGCTCACGACGTGGTTGTTGGTGAGGACGTGGCCCTTGCCGTCGATGATCACGCCGGAGCCCTGCGCCTCGCTCTGACCGGACTTCACGGTGATCGACACGACGCTGGGCGCCACGGCAGCCGCGGTAGCCGTCCAGTTCGGGTTCGTGGCGTCGGCTTGGACCACCGGTCCGGCGTCTGCGCCGCGGCCCAGGGATGACGCGCTCGCAGGGGAGGAGGCCTGCGGACCGTCACCCAGCTGGACCGCGGCGTAGGTGCCGCCGCTCGCAAGGAGGGCGGCGAGCGCCGCGACGGCGGTGAGTTCCGTCAGTCGGCGCCGTTTGCCCGGCTGGGCAGGCTCTGCCCCGTCCCGAGTGGGAAAGGAAGGGGGCGGCCCAGCCGGAGGAGTGGTGAGCGGCGGGTATGCCGTGGTGGCACCGGCCGCTGCAAGTGTTGGATCTCCTGCTGCGCCCGGAAGCCCGAGAGCCGCGTGGTCGCGCGGGATCTCGTGGGTCTGGCCAAACCAGACCGGGGTCGTCGGCTCGCCCTGCTGGGACCACGGGTCCTGGGCGGCGGTGGGAGCCGGCGTGACAGGAGGCTGAGGCTGACCATCGTCACCGGTGGTGTCCGGTCGGGTGTCCGGGTGGATCTGGGTCATGGTGGTGCGCTCCTTGGTGTGGCTTGGTGACGTCAGTCAACCGGTCCAACGTCAAGGGGTGCTGGGCGCTGCCTGAGAGTTGTCTGTGGGCAGCTCGACGATGAAGGTCGCGCCACCGCCCGCCGTCTGGGAGACCCCGATCCGGCCCCGGTGGGCGTTGACGATGGCGGCCGCGATGGCCAGGCCCAGTCCGTTCCCCCCACCCGCGCCACGGACCCGTGACGGGTCGGCGCGGTAGAACCGCTCGAACACCTTGCGGGCCTTGTCAGGGTCGACGCCCGGGCCGTGGTCGCGCACCTCGATGACGACGTGTTGGTCGGATTCCCTTGTGCCCACGGCGATTTCGAGGGGTGAGCCAGCAGGGGTGTGGTTGAGGGCATTCGACAGGAGGTTGGAAAGGAGCTGTCGCAGCCGGGCGTCGTCGCCAGGAGCCACGGTGGGCCCCAACGGTCCCGTCAGGCCCGAGACGGTGATCTGCCGGTGCGGGTCGATGGCCCGTGCGTCCTGCGCCGCGTCGGCGGCGAGCACGGTCAGATCGACGGGGGCGAAGCGCATCGGTCGCTGGTCGTCGAGCCGCGCCAACATGAGCAGGTCCTCGACCAGCCCGCCCATCCGGGTCGCCTCGCCCTCGATGCGCGTCATCGCGCTCGCGACGTCCGTCGGCTCCCTGACCGCTCCCTGACGGTAGAGCTCGGCGTAGCCCCGCACCGCGGCCAGCGGGGTGCGCAGCTCGTGGGAGGCGTCGGCGACGAACTGGCGCATCCGCTCTTCGGACGCCTCACGGGCGGCGAAGGACTGCTCGATCTGGGCGAGCATGACGTTGAGCGACCGCGCCAGCGAGGTGACCTCGTCCTTGGCGGTCCGCGTCGGGATGCGGCGGGCGAGGTCACCATCGGCGATGGCCGCGGCGGTGTCCTCGATCTCGCGCAGGGGCCGGAAGGCGCGCTGCACGGCATACCACCCTCCGATGGCGCACGCCGCGAGGACGGCGAGACCGATGAGGAGCTCCACGAGCACGAGGCGACGCACCGTGTGGCTGACACTCGCCAGCGGCACCGCCACGATGAACGTCGCGGAGTCGTCCCTCAACCGACCGGCCACGGCACGCCACTGGCCGGACCCGTCCTTGGTGCCGATGGTGAACGCTTCGGGGGAGTCGACGCGAGCGTCGGTGAGCGGCAGCTTGTCAGGGACGCCTGGGCGGGCACTGGCGCCAGTCGGGTCGATCTCGACTGCGGGGGTGCCGTCGGTCGGGTAGAAGACCACGGCATACCCGCTCGGCAGGCGGTTGCGGGCGGGTGCACGCAACGTGTCGAGGGCCTGTTGCGCCACCGTCGGGTAGGCCCGTTGCAGGTCGCCGTCGACGCGGCCCATCAAGTCACGGCGCATCAGGGCCGCGGTGGCCGCGGCAGTCAGGGTGAGGGCCACCAACAGGAGGACGAGCATCACGGCGACCAGGCGCACCCGCAACGGGAGCAGCTCCAGCTGCTCCTTGGCCCGGGCCACAGCGATCCGTGCGGGCTGGCTTGGAGCTGGCGCGGCGGGTGCGGGGGTGTCCGCGGGAGCAGGACTCGTGGGCGCCGTCATCTACGCCTCCGGGGGCTTGCGCAACACGTAGCCGACGCCGCGCTTGGTGTGGATGAGCGGCGGAACCCCGTCGAGGTCGATCTTGCGCCGCAGGTAGGAGATGTAGGACTCGACGATGCCGCTCTCGCCGCGGAAGTCGTAGTCCCACACGTGGTCGAGGATCTGCGCCTTAGACAGCACCCGGTTGGGGTTGAGCATGAGGTAGCGCAGGAGCTTGAACTCGGTGGGGGACACGTCGATCGAGCGGCCGGCGCGGCTGACCTCGTGGGAGTCCTCGTCGAGCTCGAGGTCCTCGAAGCGCAGCGAGCTGGCGTCGTCGACCTCGCCCCTGGTGCGGCGCAGGACGGCTCGGATGCGGGCCACGACCTCCTCGAGGCTGAACGGCTTGGTGACGTAGTCGTCGCCGCCGACGGTCAGCCCCTTGATCTTGTCGTCGACCGAGTCGCGCGCGGTCACGAACACGATGGGCAGCTGACGCCCCGTGTCGCGCAGCTTGCGGGTCACCGTGAAGCCGTCCATGTCGGGGAGCATCACGTCGAGGACGACGAGGTCGGGCTCGTGGACCGTGGCGAGGTGGAGGGCGGTCGCGCCGTCGGCGGCGACGTGCACCTCGAACCCCGCGAACCGCAGGGAGGTGGCGAGGAGCTCACGGATGTTGGGCTCGTCCTCGACGACGAGGAGCCGGGCCTCGGGTTGGGCATTGGTCACGTCACCCAGTCTCGGGCCTGAGTCTGGGAGTTGTCTGTATGCCGTCTGGACGCGCCCGCGCGCGTCAGGCGGTGGCGTCCACGTCGTCGGCGTCGACGATCCGGTAGGCGTAGCCCTGCTCGGCGAGGAACCGCTGGCGGTGTGCTGCGAACTCGGCGTCGACGGTGTCGCGCGAGACGACCGTGTAGAAGTGCGCAGTGCGGCCGTCGCCCTTCGGCCGCAGCACCCGGCCGAGGCGCTGGGCCTCCTCCTGCCGCGAGCCGAAGGTGCCGGACACCTGGATCGCCACGCTCGCCTCCGGCAGGTCGATCGAGAAGTTGGCGACCTTCGACACGACGAGCAGGCTGATCTCGCCGACCCGGAACGCCTGGAAGAGCTTCTGCCGCTGGGAGACCGGGGTCTCGCCCGTGATGACATCGGCGTCCAGCCGCTCGGACAGCTCGGCGAGCTGGTCGAGGTACTGGCCGATGACGAGCGTGGGCTCACCGCGGTGCTGCGCCACGATCCGCTCGACGACGGCGTTCTTGACGGGGCTGCACGAGGACAGCCGGTAGCGGTCCTCCGGTTCGGCCACGGCATACGCGAGGCGCTCGCTGTCGGGGAGCGTGACCCGCACCTCGACGCAGTCGGCGGGCGCGATGTAGCCCTGCGCCTCGATGTCCTTCCACGGTGCGTCGTAGCGCTTCGGGCCGATCAGCGAGAACACGTCGGCCTCGCGGCCGTCCTCGCGCACGAGGGTCGCGGTGAGGCCCAGGCGCCGACGGGCCTGGAGGTCGGCGGTCATCCGGAAGATCGGCGCGGGGAGCAGGTGCACCTCGTCGTAGATGATCAGGCCCCAGTCGCGGGCGTCGAGCAGGTCGAGGTGCGTGTAGACGCCCTTCCGGCGGGTCGTCAGCACCTGGTAGGTCGCGATGGTGACCGGGCGGATCTCCTTGCGGGCACCGGAGTACTCGCCGATCTCCTCGTCGGTGAGGCTGGTCCGCTTGAGCAGCTCGTCACGCCACTGCCGCGCCGACACCGTGTTGGTGACGAGGATCAGCGTCGTCGCCTTGGCCACCGCCATGGCGCCCGCGCCGACCAGGGTCTTGCCGGCGCCACACGGCAGCACGACCACCCCGGAGCCGCCGTGCCAGAACCCGTCGACGGCCTGCTGCTGGTAGGGGCGCAGCGACCAGTCGGCGTTGTCGAGCCCGATGGGATGGGCCTCGCCGTCGACGTAGCCCGCTTCGTCCTCGGCCGGCCAGCCGACCTTGAGCAGCTCCTGCTTGAGGTGGCCCCGCTCCGAGGGGTGCACCGCCACTCGGTCGTCGTCGATCCGCTCGCCGATGAGCGGCTTGATCTTCTTGTGCCGCAACACTTCCTCGAGCACAGGACGGTCTGTCGTACGCAGGACCAGTCCGTGGTCGGGGTCCTTCTCGAGGGTGAGCCGACCGTAGCGATCCATCGTGTCGGCGACATCGACGAGCAGGGCGTGCGGCACGGCATACCTGCTGTAGGTGATCAGGGCGTTGACCACCTGCTCGGCGTCGTGGCCCGCGGCCCGTGCGTTCCACAGGCCCAGTGGCGTCACCCGGTAGGTGTGGATGTGCTCCGGCGCGCGCTCGAGCTCGGCGAAGGGTGCGATCGCCCGGCGCGCCTCCTCGGCGTTCGGGTGGTCGACCTCCAGCAGCAGCGTCTTGTCGCTCTGGACGATCAGCGGGCCATCAGGCAAGGGCTAGTACCCCGAGTCGAAACTGGATGAGCTGCTGCCGGCGATGGCCACGAGGAAGATGACGATCACGGCAATGGTGAGGAACAGACCGACCGCCAGCGCGATCCAGCCCCAGCGGGTGAACTTCGCCGACTCGGCCGGCTGGTCCTTCTTGGTCGCCGCCACGATCGCGAAGACCAGGGCGACGATGCCGAAGCCGCAGCCGAGGGTGGTCAGGCCGGAGACGACCAGCAGCGCGATCGTGTTGCCGCTCATCGACTGGGGCGCGGCATAGGTAGGTTGCCCGTAGCCGGGGGCGCCGTAGACCGGCGTGCCATAGGCCGGGGCGGCGCCGTAGCCCTGCCCGCCCTGACCGGGAGCGCCCTGACCGGGCGCACCCTGACCCGGCGCGCCGTAGCCCTGGGCGCCGTAGCCCTGCTGGACCTGGCCCTGGGTGGGGTACTGCTGTCCGCCGTAGGGGTTCTGGGGTGCCGCGCTCGGGGCGCTGCCATAGGGGTTCTGCGGAGGGGGCGGCGGCGCACCCGCGGCGGTCGACGGCGCGCCATACGGGTTCTGCGGGGTGCTTGCCGGCGGACCGTAGGACGGCTGACCGCCGCCGGGGTGGGCCGCGGGCGGCGGGGGAGGGCTCGCCGGGGCCGGTGGCACCGGCGGGACCGCCTGCGTCACGTCGGTGTCGATGGCTGCGGTCTGGTCGAACGAGTCGTCGGAGTCCGAGAGACCCTCGTCGCTCGGCGCCGTCGGGTCGCTGGGCGCCGTGGGGTCGCGGTACTCCGGGGTGTCGTCGTTGCGAGGTGTGTCGCTCATCGTGCGTCCCTTCGGGCGTCGTGCGGTTCCGTGCAAATCTAACCCCCCGCAGCACGGGTGAAGACCGGGAGTCCGGGAATGGCAGGATCAAGGGGTGAGCATCGGACTTCCCCAGCGCGAGCCGAACCCGGAACTGCCGAGCCGGGTGACCATCTACGAGGTCGGTCCGCGCGACGGCCTCCAGAACGAGAAGGCCGTCGTCCCGGCCGCGGTGAAGGCGGAGTTCATCCGGCGACTGGCGGCCGCCGGCCTGGAGACGATCGAGACCACGTCCTTCGTCCCGCCGACGTGGGTGCCGCAGCTCGCCGATGCCCGTGAGGTGCTCGAGGACCTCGGCGAGCTCGGCCGCGGACCTCGTCGCCCGGTGCTCGTGCCCAACGAGCGCGGCCTCGACGACGCGCTCGCGGCCGGCGTGGGAGCGGTTGCCATCTTCGGCAGCGCGACCGAGACCTTCGCCCGCAAGAACCTCAACCGCACCGTGGACGAGTCGGTCGACATGTTCGCCCCGGTCGTGGCGCGGGCCAAGGACGCCGGGCTGTGGGTGCGGGCCTACGTCTCGATGTGCTTCGGCGACCCCTGGGAGGGGCCGGTGCCGGTCGACCAGGTCGTCTCGGTCTCGCAGCGGCTGATGGACCTCGGCGCCGACCAGCTCTCGCTCGGCGACACCATCGGCACGGGCACGACCGGTCACGTGAGCCGCCTGCTCGATGCCCTCGACGCGCGCGGGATCGGCGCCGACCGCATCGGCGTGCACTTCCACGACACCTACGGGCAGGCGCTCGCCAACACCATGACCGCCCTGCGCCACGGCGTCACCGTCGTCGACGCCTCCACCGGCGGGCTCGGCGGCTGCCCCTACGCCAAGAGCGCCACCGGCAACCTCGCCACCGAGGACCTCGTCTGGGCCCTCGACGGTGCCGGCGTGGAGACCGGCGTCGACCTGGCCCAGCTCGTCGAGACGAGCGTCTGGATGGCCGGCCACCTGGGCCGCCCGTCGCCCTCCGGAGTCGTCCGAGCCCTCGCCGGCGGCTGACCACGCCGGCCTGACGCACTGGTCGGCTCAGCCCTGTGCTGCCCCAGCCTGCATCTGCCTAACACGTCCAACGATATGCTTCTAGACGCAAACGCTAGCCAATGTTCACCTATCTATGACAAACTTTCTGAGTGAACTCAGTCAGTTTCATAGGATTGGGAGGACATATGCAGTTGAAGAAGGTGTTGGTCGTCGGAGCGATGGCCTTGGCTCTTGTGGGTAACGGTTCCGCCGCTTGGGGTGCTCCAAGAGGGGATGACGCCCAAGTGGAACGAATTATCGAGGTGAAGACGGGTCAGGTCGGACAGGCTGTCCCACCTTCGGGTCTCGAGCGGGGTGGCCACAAGATCAAGCCCGCCAAGGGCCTCAAGACCTGGGTCCAGACCGAAGGCTCCAACGTCCGCCTCGTAGCAAGGCTGACTGAGGGTCAGTCTTCTGGGGTGTTCGAGGATGTGGTGCCGGAGGACTGGACCATCCACGAGGCTGTGGATGGTGCCTTCGATGTGCGAGACGCGGACGGCCGTGCGACGGGTACCCGCATTCTTGCGCCGTGGGCGGTAGATGCCGTCGGCCGCGCACTGCCGACCCACTTTGAGGTCCGGGGCCAGAGCCTGCGCCAGGTGGTTGACACCACCGACGCGGTCTATCCGGTGGTGATGGACCCGACGGTGACATCCGGGTGGTACTACTTCACCCCGGTGGCCTACATCAAGTTCAACTGGTCCGAAACCTGGAAGCTGAAGGCGTACATCAACGACAACAGGACGCTGGTCGCTGGTCTCATCTGCAACTTCCTGCCCGACCCGATCTCACGGACGACGTGCCAGGCCATCTTCATCCTCGTCCGAGCCGACATCATCAGCACAGTCGACAGCGCCATCGCGCACGGCAAGTGTTACAAGGTGAGAATGCCGACAACCGGCGGTGCCGCCGGCCTGGCTGCCTACGATTCCTACTACGTAACCTGTTGAGAGGGGCGACGTATATGAACTGGCCGTCCGAGCCATGCACCATGGGCAAGGCTCTCAACGTCGCGTGCCTCGAGGCCACGGTCGTCGTCTGCGCATGGCTGGGGTTCTGCATGGTGACGAGCGCGCCGCTCCCGTCGTGGTCGGCAATCGGGTTCTTCGCTGTCGGCTGGTTCGTGGTCACCGCCATCCGGCATCTAATCGTCAGTCGCAAACACCCTTGACCCCATGGGGAGGCCTTTCCACCGGGACGGGGAAGGCCCCCGCTCAGCCCTGGACTGCGCCGGTCACGCGGTGGATCGACAGCGTCCGCGCGGACCCGTCGGCGGTGCCGTGCACCCGGCCGCCTTCCACCCGGTCGGGGTAGAACAGGATCCGCTGGGTGCGACCGTCCGCGTCGGAGTAGCCGATCCAGACCGCCTGCCGGTCCGCGGCCGCGTCGCGCAGCACGGCAAGCGTCGTGGTCGGGTCGGTGCTCGGGAGGCTGGGTCCGGGTCGGCTGGCCACCTGCTCGCGCTGGTATGCCGCCGCCTCCTCGCCGGCCCGCAGCGCACCGACCATCGTCGTCACCAGCTCGTCGTCGACCTTCTGTGCCGTCACCGGGGTGGGGCGGCGCTGGAGCGGCGTGCGGTGGGCCCCGGTGGTGGGCACGATGATGCCGCCGTCGGGAGTCTCGGCGGCCGGCGCGAATCCGTTCTCCCGCAAGAACTCCAGCACTGTGTCGGCCGCGACCGGTGAGACCAGGATCGTCGGCGCGATGCTGCGCAGCTGGAGGGGCGACAGCTCACGGTCGGCAACCATCGCGCCGAGGGTGGCCTCGTCGTCACACCGGATGTAGGCCCGCATGGCTCCGACCCGGGCCTGCCCGTGGCGGCGCGCGACGTCGCGGATGAGGTAGTCGAGGGGCTGCGGGATGGGGGTGTGGCTGGCGTCGCCGAGCGCGCCCAGGACCTGGTCGACCGACCAGCCTGCGTCGAGACCGCGACGCACGGAGTCCGGGTTGAACCGGTAGACGGTCGCCCCGCCCCGCGACTCCACGTCGGCCACCAGCCGCATGAAGGTGGCCAGCCCACCGGCCAACGGACCCGGTGCGATGGCGGTCAGGTCGGCTTGGAGCAGCACGTGTTCCACGGGCTCGGGGAGGTGGGGCTGCATGGCCGCGGCGAGGTCGGCGTCGGACCTGGCGTCGAGCAGTGCCCGGCCGGCGGTCGAGATCGCGCCGCGACCCGTCACCCCCAACCACTCCGCCTCACCCAGGACGGCGGCCACGACCACGTCGAGGCTCGAGGGCACGCGACGCGGCCGGTGCCAGCCGAGGGCGGTCGCCACGCTCGCTCGGTCTGGGGACAGCCCCGGCGCGGCGGCGGCGAGCTGGTCGATGACGTCCTTGCGCAGGCCGCGGGCAGGGGGCCAGTGGGCGTCGGGGCCGAGGGCGTTGACCGTGCCCGAGGCGCCCGCGGGCGTCGTGCCGACGAGGTGGGGGGCGCGGGTGGTGAGCAGCCAGGCCTGGGCGAGCACCGCCCAGCGCTGGTGGCCCGGGTGCTGCTGCCACTCGTCGTAGGCGGGCGTCGGCGCCCACGACGGGTCGAGCGAGCCGTCGTCGGCCAGGAGGCCCGCGGCATACGTGAGCTCGGCGACGAACGCCGCGCGGGCCTCATCGACGTCGAGCACCGACGCCAGCCGCTTGAGGTCGCGGACGGCCAGTCCGCCGGACCGCAGCACGCGCGGCGGACGCAGCCCCCACTCCGCGGCGAGCTCGTCGACCAGCGCGAGGAGGTCGGTGACCTGCTGGCCGGCGGCGGCGTCGACCTCGGAGTCCTGGCGCAACGCTCCCTCGAGAGCCGGCGGCTGCAGTGCCGGCGAGGCGTGGCTACGGCCGTGCCGCAGCGCGAGCGCGACCTCGCGGGGTAGCACGAGCTGGTCGGCCCCGGGCGCGAAGACGAGGTGCTGCTCGAGCAACCAGCGCGCCCCCGTGGCCACCCGGTCGGGAGTCCCCGGGGGCAGCACGGCCAGGGGCGGGCCCCAGGTGAGGCGGTCGAGGATCGCGCGGGCGGCTGGTGGCGCCTCGTCGAGGAGGGCAGCCACGGAGTCCGCCGTCGGCACCTCGACGAAGGTGTCGGCCGCGCGCGGACCGAGTCCGGCGGGGTGGGGGAGGACCTCGGAGACGGTGCGGGCGACCCGCAGGCCCTCGGGGCTGCGCCACAGGAGCGCGAGGGTCCAGAGGTCGTCGAGGACTGGCTCCACCTCGGAGGCCTCGATCCCGAGCAGCGCACCGACCGCCGGGGGCTCGACCGGTGAGGTCGTGGCCAGGGCCGCCTCGAGGACCTGCAGGTGCGCGAGGTCGAGCGAGTCGACCGCCCGCTGGACGCTGGCCCGGGTGCCTGCCCTCGCGGCCAGCGACGACAGATCGGCGGGGGCGGGTCGGGCCAGGTCCTGGCGCCGGCGCAGGAGGTCGGCGAGCTGGTCGTCGGTCCGCTCCCGCACGTCGTCGGCCATCGACCGGGCCGTCGAGGTCGCCACGCCCGACCGGCCGGACCGCGAGGCTGACGACCCAGAGCCCGTCACGGAACCGGTCGGTCGACGGGGAGAGGAGATGGCGGCCACCGCACCACGGTAGTCGCCTCAGCCGGGCGGTCAGACTCTCAGCCATTTCCCATGCCACGCACAGGCTCGTCACCCACACTGGTGGGAACGAGAGGAGGCGCCATGTCGGAGCCCACCGGACCCGCCAAGCCCCGCAGTACCAAGGGGTCGCCGAAGGCGAGCCAGGACCCGTCGGCCGGGGACTCCCAGGCCGCTGACTCGCAGACCACCGAGCCACAGCCCACGAGCGCCATACCGTCCGCCACGCAGCCCCTGCCCGCCGTCTCCGAGGCCGCCCCGGCCGGGCCTCCTGCCGGCACTCCCGCCGGTCCGCCTGCCGGCACTCCCGGTGGTCCGCCGCCCGTCGGCCCTCCCGGTGGTCCGTTCGGACCCGCCACCGGTGGTCCCGGAGGACCGCCCCCGAAGGGCCCCGGTCTCTGGCGCCAGGCGACCTCGACCACTGGCGGCCTGATCGCCGTGGTCGTCGCGGGTGCGCTGGCTGCCCTGCTGGTGCTCGGCGTCGTCGCGACCGTCGGCCTGGTCGCCGTGCGGGCTGCGCACCACGATGGCAACGACCGGATGGAACAGGTCCGCGAGGACGGCCGACAAGGACTTCCGCCTGGCCAGCAGAAGAAGCTCGACCGTCTGCCGAAGGGGCCGCAGGGACCGGAGGTTCCGCGCCGCCAGGGCGACGGGCTCGGTGACGGCCAGGACAACGGGATGGGTGGCATGGGCGGCCTCCTGCGTGGGGCCATGGGCCTGGGCAACGTCCAGCACGGCGAGTTCACCGTCGACCAGGACGGCAAGGCGGTCGTGATGACGGTCCAGCGCGGGACGGTCATCAAGTCCAGTGCCACCTCCGTCACGGTCAAGAGCGACGACGCGTTCACCGCGTCCTACGTCATCGGCACCGACACCCGGACCCGGAACGGCGCTCCGGCCGTGGGTGACTCGGTGCTCGTGGTCGCCGAGAAGACCGGCGCGAAGGCGGTCATCATCGCGGCGACCCGCAAGGGCTGACCGCGGACGGTGCATTGACGGCCGCACTAGCGTGAGCGGCGTGACGACCTCTCCCAGCGGCGAGCAGTGGACCCTTCGGGACGGGCGCCAGGAGGCCACCGTCGTGGAGGTGGGCGGCGGCCTGCGCACCTACCGCGTCGACGGCACCGACGTCGTGGCCGGCTACGCCGACGACGAGGTATGCCGCGCGGGTCGCGGACAGGTGCTCATGCCCTGGCCCAACCGGATCCGCGACGGGAAGTACTCGTTCGAGGGGTCGGACCTCCAGCTCGGCCTCAGCGAGCCCTTGCTGCACAACGCCAGCCACGGCCTGGTGCGCTGGGCCACCTGGCAGCTGCACTGGCACGCCGACGACTGGTCGGCGCTCACCGTGCGCACCCGCCTGCACCCCCAGCCGGGCTGGGACGCGACCCTGGACCTCAGCGTCAACTACGTCCTCGAGCCGCACGGGCTGGTCGTCAGCGTGCACGCGTCGAACGTGGGCGACAGGGCGGCCCCCTTCGGCTTCGGAGCCCACCCCTACGTCGCCCTCGGGGACACCCCGTTGGCGGAGGTCGAGCTCACCATCCCGGCCGGGCTCGAGGTGCTGGTCGACGAGCAGCTGGTCCCGACCGGGACCGCCGCGGTGCGACCCGAGGTCGACTTCCGCACGCGGCGGAAGCTCGGCGCCACGGCCCTCGACACCGCCTTCACCGACCTGACCCGCACCCGGGACGACGGCGGGTGGGAGGTCGTCGTCGGAGGTCTCGGGACGGGCGACGTCTGCGTCTGGGGTGACGGGTCGCTCGACTGGGCGCAGGTCTTCACCGCGAAGGGCAAGGACACCGGGGTCGACGGAGTGCGCGGCATCGCCGTCGAGCCCATGTCGTGCCCCGCCAACGCCTTCAACACCGGGGAGGGCCTGGTCGTGCTCGCACCCGGCGACTCCTGGTCGGCCCGGTGGGGGATCGAGCCGGCCTCGCTCAGCTGAGGCGCGGGTCGGCCAAGGACGGCTCGGTCGTCTCGGACGACTCGGAGGTCGGCACGGCGGTGGGCGTCGACGCCTCGTCCTGAAGCCCGTTGACGAACGGGGTGATCCGGCGCTCCAAGGTCAGCGACAGCACCACCATCACCCCGCAGCCGGCCACGATCATCGCCACGAAACCGGTCGACCACTCGTGGTTGAGCATGAACCCAGCCACCACCGGGCCGAGGATCGTGCCGGCCTGGAACGCGCCGGCGTTGACCGCGTTGTAGCGGCCTCGCAGGTGGTCGGGGGCCATGTCGTTGGTGATCGCCGGGATGGTCGGCTGGAGCAACGTCTCGCCGAGGGCGAACAGCGCGTGGAAGAGCAGCACCCCGGCGGAGGCCGCCACCGTGCCGCTCACGAGTCCGGTGAGGCCCAGCACGATCCAGGCCACCGACCACAGGGCGACCATCACGATCAGCACCCGCGTGCGTCGCTTGCCGCTGATCCGGCGCAGCACGAAGAACTGCAGGCCGACGATCACGGCGGTGTTGACGGCGAAGGCGAACCCGATGACCCCCGTCGAGACGTCGCTGACCTGACGGGCGAACGCAGGGAAGCCGGCCTCCATCTGGCCGTAGCCGATGAACACGCCGAGGAAGGTCATCAGCGTCAGCCACAGCACGGCCGGCTTGCGCAGGATCGCCAGGTAGGAGCCCTCGCCCACCTCCGCGTCCTCCGGCTTCTCGGCCCGGCCGTGCACGTGACGCAGGGGCCCCAGCAGGAGCCCGATCGGCACCAGCATGCTGACCGCGTCGGCCAGGAAGATCACCGTGAACGACGTCGGGTTGTCGACGTCGGCGTAGAGCCCACCGATCACCCCGCCCAACCCGATGCCGAGGTTGACCAGCGCGAAGTTGATGCCGAAGTACTGCTGCCGCGCCTGCCCCGTGACCACGGCCGCGACCAGGGCGTTGAAGGCCGGCCACGAGACCCCGAAGTTGAACCCGAGGAACAGGAACCCGACCGCGACCACCAGCGGCGTGGTGGCGAAGGCCAGCACGACGCAGCCGACGAGCTGCGCGGACGTGCCCCAGAGCAGCATGGTGCGGGCGCCCAGGCGGTCGGTGAGGGCGCCGGCCGGGCCGGTGACCGCCAGCGCGACGACGGCGATGAAGGCCATCAGCAGCCCGGCGAGGTCGAGCGAGATGCCGCGCACCTCGTGCAGGTAGATCACCGTGAAGGGCAGCGTCAGGCCCCTGCCGAGGGTCTGCACCGCGACCGTCGACAGCAGCCAGCGCCCCGCGGGAGGGAGCTCTCCCCAGAACTCACGGATGCTGTGCCCCGACGTCGACTGCTCGCTCACCGGTGAATCCTCCCCCACGCCACCGACAACACTCAAAAGGATTTGGACGCACCCGATAACCTTGCGAGTGCGCATGGGCGCACCACACACTTTTTTCGAGGCAAGAGGAAGTCAAGTGCCTACTGGCAAGGTCAAGTGGTATGACGCGGAGAAGGGCTTCGGCTTCATCTCCGACGACGACGGAAGCGACGTGTTCCTGCACGCGAACGCTCTTCCCGAGGGCGTCGCGACGCTCAAGGGCGGCACCCGCGTGGAGTTCAGCGTGGCCGAGGGCCGTCGCGGCACGCAGGCGCTGCAGGTAACCCTGCTCGAGGCCGCCCCGACCGTCACGGCCGGCAAGCGCGAGGCGTCGCGCAAGTCCCCCGAGGACCTCGCGCCGCTGGTCGAGGACGCCATCAAGCTGCTCGACAACGCGTCCAACTCGCTGCGCCGCGGCCGACGTCCCGAGAAGGACCACGCCACCAAGCTCGCAGCCGTCCTGCGCTTCCTCGCCGACCAGATCGACCCGTGATGGCTGCCTTCAAGGCGGACGCAGTCCTCGCCGCAGCCGTCGACCTCGCCCGCGAGGCCGCCGAGTCGATCGCGGAGCGCGGCACCGTCGGCGACCACCTCGGCATGGAGATGGACGACGAGCGGCTCGCCACCCACTACTTCGCGTGCACCGCGAGCTCCTACCCGGGCTGGCGCTGGGCGATCACCATCGCCCGCGTGCCGCGCGGCAAGGTGGCGACGGTGTGCGAGACCAACCTGGTCCCGGGTGACGGAGCACTGCTCTCGCCCGAGTGGCTCCCGTATGCCGATCGGCTGGCTCCCGGCGACCTCGGCGCGGGCGACGTGCTCCCCTACAAGGAGGACGACCCGCTGCTCGAGCCCGGGTTCGAGGCGACCGGTGACGAGGAGGTCGACGAGCTGGCCGCCTACGAGCTGGGTCTGGGCCGCAAGCGCGTGCTGTCGGCCGAGGGTCGTGAGGCCGCGGCACAGCGGTGGTACGAGGGGGAGAGCGGCCCGCACGCCGATGTCGCCGAGAAGGCTCCTGCGCCCTGTTCGTCGTGCGGCTACTTCCTCCCGATGGCCGGTGCACTTCGCTCTTTTTTCGGCGTGTGCGCCAACGCCTGGTCACCTTCCGACGGTCGCGTCGTAAGTCTTGACCACGGCTGCGGCGCCCACTCCGAGGTCGACGCCGAGCCCGCCGAGCCGATGTCGGTCGGGCAGCCCATCGTGGACGAGATCGCCTACGACCTCGTCTGACGGGCAGAGCTGAGCCAGGTGCCTCCGCCCAAGGGAGATCGAGAGCGCGGAATCGCGCTGCCGCGCGACTGGAGCTCGATCCGGGAGCTGCGGCAGGCGAGGGGCATCTCGCAGTCGCGACTGGCCGAGCAGTCCGGTGTCAGCGAGCGGACCGTCCGAGCCATCGAAGGCGGCGCCGTGGGTCGCCCCCAGCACGAGTCGCTGCGCCGCATCGCCACCGTGCTCGCCTACGGCGAGACCCACCGCGCCCGCCTGGTGGAACGGTGGACGGGGAGCGCTGCCCAGATCACCCCAGACGCTATCGGCATCCCCGACTGGGAGGTGCTCTACCGACGGATGGGCACTCGCACGCCGCAGGACGGCGGCCAGATGTCGACGGCGATCTGCCACCTCACCGTCGGGGCGAACCGCCTGCCACAGCTCCTTCGCTACGTGCACGCCCACGAGCCGATGAGCGCATCGGGTCCGCCCGTGGTCTGGAAGCTCACCAGTGGGCTGCCCTTCGACCTCTCCACGGTCCGGTTCGAGGTGGTGACCGGCGGCGTCCTGGACGACTTCTTCGTCCACGGCGACATGGCCGCGCTGGCCATCCGCCCCGATCCGCGCCAGGCCCAGACGGGACCCTTCGTGGTGGAGTACTCGGTCGACTTCAGCGGCGTCGAGCCGGTCGGCGACGTCGTGGAGCGTGAGTGGATGTTCGCCTCGACCTCACCGCTGCAGCTCGGGGCCATGATCGTGCGGTTCATGGGGCGGGTGCCGGAGCGGCTGTGGTCGATGCGGGGGACGTCGGCCACCACCGCGGAGCGGCAGGGGCGGATCCAGGTCGACCCCGACGGGAGTGTCCAGGTCTGCTTCCAGGACCTGGTGGGCGTCTTCGGCATGCAGTGGGAGTGGGGCGACGAGACCCCGGCAGAGCGGCAGTAATCCCGGCAGAAACGCGTCCAGGGCTCCACACGGACGGCTCGGTGGGGGCACTCTGGTCCCGGCCTGCTCCTCAGGGGCGGTCCTGCCGGTGACCGTGTGTCTGCCGGTGAGGGACCGCGCCGGACGAACGGCTGCAGGGGGGATGTAGGAGGGGCTGGTTGGCACGGTGACCACGCAGCCGGTGGCCGTGCCAACCAGCGCTGCTCCGCGCGCCGACGCCAGTGCGGCCGGGGGCCCGCGAGGGTGGTGCTACTGGGCGCCGGCGGCGTTGCCGCGACCGCGGCGCACGTACGAGAACCCGATCAGGCCCAGCGCGATGCCGGCGACCGGGACCCAGGGCCACCAGTCGCGCTCGCCCTCGTGCAGTGACGGGACGGCGAGGATGACGGCCAGCGCCACGACCCAGGCGAGCTCGCCCCAGAGCACGACGCGGGCAGTGCTGACGGCGAGCGGCTCCAGCTCGGCCTCAGGCTCCCCCTCCGTGCCCGGTCGGGCCCGACCCTGCGACTCGCTCATGCGGGCAGCGTAGCCTTCACGATTCGGAAACACGCAGGCCCTACCCTGCTGCTCATGGCCAAGCCCTCATCCCCGCCCAAGGCGGCGCAACGTCCCTCCCCGGCCAGGTCCGGTGGACTCGACGGCTTCTTCCGGATCACCGAGCGTGGCTCGACCCTCAGCCGTGAGGTCCGCGGTGGGTTGGTCACCTTCTTCACGATGGCGTACATCGTGGTCCTCAACCCGCTGATCATCGGCACCCAGCAGGACGGGGTCGGCCAGTTCCTGGGCGGTGGTGACATCGTCAAGGCGCAGACCCTCGTCGCGGCGGGCACGGCCCTCGTCGCCGGGGTGATGACCCTGCTCATGGGCATCGTCGCGAACTACCCACTCGCGCTCGCGACCGGCCTCGGCCTCAACGCCTTCGTCACCTTCGGCATCGCCAAGCTGCCCGAGATGACCTGGGCCGACGCCATGGGCCTGATCGTCATCGAGGGTGTGATCATCCTCGTGCTCGTGCTGACCGGGTTCCGGCAGGCCGTGTTCAGGGCGATCCCCGGCCAGCTGAAGACCGCGATCTCGGTGGGCATCGGCCTGTTCATCACGATCATCGGCCTGGTCGACGCCGGTTTCGTGCGTCGCACCGGCACCGGCCCCGTCCCGGTGGAGCTCGGCATCGGCGGCACGCTCAACGGCTGGCCGCTGCTCGTCTTCGTCCTCGGGTTCCTGGCGATCGTCATCATGATGGTCCGCAAGGTGAAGGCCGCCATCCTCTACGGCATCCTCGGTGGCACCGTCCTGGCGATCATCGTCGAGGCGATCGGCAACATCGGCGGCCAGTTCGACGCCACCGGCAAGTTCGTCAACCCGGCCGGCTGGGGCCTCAACGTGCCCGCGCTGCCTGACCAGGTCGTCGACGTCCCCGACTTCTCCCTCATCGGCAACTTCAACCTGCTCGGGTCCTTCGACAAGCTCGGCTTCGTCGCGGCGCTGCTGCTGGTCTTCACCCTCCTGCTCGCCGACTTCTTCGACACGATGGGCACGATGGTCGCGGTCGGCGCCGAGGGCAACCTGCTCGACGAGCACGGCAACCCCCCGAACTCCGACAAGATCCTGCTCGTCGACTCGGTCGCCGCGATCGCCGGTGGCGCGGGGTCCGTCTCGTCGAACACGTCCTACATCGAGTCGGCTGCCGGTGTCGGCGAGGGCGCCCGCACCGGTCTCGCGTCGGTCGTGACCGGCGTGATGTTCCTGTTCGCCACGTTCCTCGCCCCGCTGGTCAAGGTGGTCCCCTACGAGGCCGCCACCCCGGCGCTCGTGGTCGTCGGTTTCCTCATGATGCAGCAGGTCAAGGGCATCGACTGGGACGACCTCGACATCGCGGTGCCGGCGTTCCTGACGATCGTCCTCATGCCGTTCACCTACTCCATCACCGTGGGCATCGGCGCCGGCTTCGTCATGTACACCCTGATCAAGGTGGTGCGCGGCAAGGCCTCGGTGATCCACCCGCTGCTGTGGACCGTGTCGGCCCTGTTCCTCCTCTACTTCGCGATCACCCCGATCAAGGAGGTCCTCGGCGTGGGCTGACCCCCAGCCCCGCCCAGACCCGCAACGCAGGTATGCCGCGTGGCCCCGTGAGGGGGCCACGCGGCATACCTGTCTCTGGTGGTGCGCCCGTGGACCAGAAATACTTAGCACAGGTAATGAGTTATGCTAAGTATCGACAAGGAGAGAACCATGACCCCACCCCCCGCACGCGCGCGCCGCGCTGCTGACGCTGGTCTCTCGCCCTCCGCCGTCTTCGCCCTCGCCGGTGAGCTGCGACTTGCCTGCATGCGCATCAGCCGCCGGGTGCGGTTCGAGAGCACGCATGTTGTTGCGCCGCACCAGTTCTCGGTGCTCTGCCGCCTCGAGGAGGCGCCGCGCACCCCGAGCGAGCTCGCGGAGATCGAGAAGGTGAGCGCGCCCAGCATGACCCGCACCGTTGCCGCCCTGGTCGAGCGCGGGCTCGTCGAGCGCACCGCTGACCCCGCCGACCGCCGCCAGGTGTTCCTGTCGCTCAGTCGCGAGGCGACCACCCTGCTCAAGGACATCCGCCGCAAGCGCGACGCCTGGATGTCCGTCCGCGTCGGTCGTCTCACCGCCGAGGACCAGGACATCCTGCGCCAGGCCTCGGCCATCCTCACCCGGGTGGCCAACGAGTGAGCCCGACCTTCTCCTCGCTCGACGTCCGCAACTACCGCATCTACGCCGCTGGTGCGTTCATCTCCAACATCGGCACGTGGATGGGCCGGGTCGCCCAGGACTGGCTGGTGCTCACCGAGCTGACCAACCACTCGTCCTCAGCACTGGGCATCGTGACCGGGCTTCAGTTCCTGCCGTTCCTGCTGCTCGCCCCGTGGGCCGGCATGATCGCCGACCGCTACCCCAAGCGTCGGATCCTGGCGATCACCCAGACCTCTCTCGCACTGTCGTCGCTGGCCCTCGGCCTGCTGGTCGTCAGCGGCGCCGCCGAGCTCTGGATGGTCTACGGCATCGCGCTGTTCACCGGCGTCGCCACTGCCGTCGACAACCCGGCCCGCCAGACCTTCGTCTCCGAGATGGTGCCCCGCGACCGCCTCGCCAACGCCGTGTCGCTCAACAGCGCGTCGTTCAACGCCGGCCGACTGGTCGGCCCCGGCGTGGCAGGACTGACCATCGCGGCGTTCAGCACCGGCTGGACCCTGATGCTCAACACGCTGACCTTCGTGGCGGTGCTGCTCGCGCTCGCGTCGATGCGGCGCAGCGAGCTGCGGCCCGCCCCCGCCCTGGCCCGCGGCAAGGGCGCCATCCGGGAGGGCGTCGCCTACGTCCGCAGTCGCCCCGACATCCAGCTCGTCATGGTGCTGGTCTTCGTGCTCGGCACGTTCGGCATGAACTTCCAGATCACCACCGCGCTGATGGCCACCAAGGAGTTCGGCAAGGGCCCCGAGGAGTACGGCCTGCTCGGCTCGGTGATGGCGATCGGGTCGCTCACCGCCGCGCTGCTGTCCGCCCGCCGGGCCAAGCCGCGGCTGCGGATCCTGCTCGTCGCGCTGGTCGGCTTCACCATCTCGAGCGGGCTGGCCGCGATGGCGCCCAGCTACGCGCTCTTCGCCCTGGCCCTGGTGCCGGTGGGCCTGTCCGCGCTCACCGCGCTGACGACCGCGAACGCCATGGTCCAGCTCAGCGTCGACCCGGCGATGCGAGGTCGGGTGATGGCGCTCTACATGGCGATCTTCATGGGCGGCACCCCGCTCGGCGCGCCCCTCATCGGCTGGATCGGCGACGTCTGGGGTCCGCGCTGGACGATCGGCATCGGCACCATCGCGATCGGGATCACCCTGGTGGTGGTGTCGGTCTGGATGGCCAGGCACGAGAATGTGCAGGTGACCTACGAGTCCCAGCGTCGCCCGCGCATCCGGATCCGCACCCTCCCGCAGCCCGAGGTCTCGGAGCCGGTGCCCGAGGCGGCTCGGTGACGCCGGTCTTCCGGCGCCGCGTGACGATCGCGGTGCTCGTCATCGTCGTCGCCGCCGCGGTGGTCGCCAGCTTCCTGCGCTGACCCGTCGCCCTCTCATGCAAAAGGCGAGTTAGCGCCGCCCACCCCGGCGCTAACTCGCCTTTTGCATGAGATAGCGACGCGCGGGTGGCCCGGGGGCGGGGGTCAGGGGTAACGGGTTACTGGTGCAGGGTGCAGGTGATGACGATGCCCAGGGCGTTGAGGCCCGGGTCGTAGCCGGCGGGGCACTTGCCGCCGACCGGCAGCACCGTCAACGGCAGGGGCGGTGTGGTCGGGGTCGGCGTCGTGCTGCTCGGCGTGGGTGTGGGTGTCGGGGTCGGCGTGGGGGTGCTCCCCGTGATGCCACCGACGACGCCACCCACGATCCCGCCCACCACGCCGGTGCCGGAGCCGCCACTGGTCGCCGAGGGCGTGGGCGTCGGGCTGGACGAACCACCCGTGCCGCCGCTGGTCCCGCCACTGCCGGGCTTCGCGGCCGATCCGCCGGGCTTGGACGACGACCCCGCAGCGGGCTGGGAGGCCTGCACCGGGTCGTAGCTCGCCATCGGCCGCGGCTCGCCGGACGGGAGGTACGGGGAGCCGTTGCGCTGCGACTCGCTGAGGTCGGAGCCGGGTACGACGGTGTAGCCACCGCGGTAGCCGGCGGCGATCGCCAGCACCTGGTCGGCGTAGGCGTCGCTGTGGTTGTAGCGAAGCACGGCCGAACGCGCTCCGGAGTCGGTGCTGAGGTCGCCGGGGCCGGAGCAGAGGTAGACGGCGGTGGCCGTCGCGGCGTCGGCGATGTTCTGCGGGTCCTTGCGGCCGTCACCGTTGGCGTCCACGCCGACCACGCGCCAGGTGCCGGGGATGAACTGCATCGGCCCGACGGCGCGGTCCCACGTGACGTCGCGGTCGTACGCGCCGCCGTCGGTGTCGTGGATGGTCGCGGTGTTGTTGCTGCCGTTCAGGGGTATGCCGTAGATGCCGGGGCGGACCGTACCGTCCCGGTCGATGCCGTTCCCGCCGTAGCGCCCGTGGTTGGACTCGACCTTGCCGATGGCGGCGATCAGCGCCCAGTCGATGCGGCACTCCGCGTCGGCGGCGTCCACGATGGTGGCGGCCCGGCGGTAGGCGGCGAGGGCGGCGGCGGGAATGCCGTTGGCGCTCATCGACGAGGGCAGCCCCGCAGGCTCGTAGAGCGGCGTGGGGCCGGCCTCGGCCGGGGCCGGGAGCTCGGGCAGCGACGGCAGCACGGGCGCTTCGAGCCGGTTTAGCGCGGTGTCGGGCACGGTGACCAGCGGCGACGAGTCGGCGACGATGTCGGTCGCCGGGTTGCCACCGGTCGCGGCGAGGGCGATCCCGCCCGCGACGAGGACGATTGCCGGCACGGCTCCGGCGGCAGTCCGCCATGGCAGTCGCATCGTGCGTGTCATCGTCCGGCTCCTCGACGTCGCTGTCTCGACCGTGGGGTGTCCACCAGGGTCACATGAGGGTCAACGAGTGGTTCGGCTCGAGGTTACGCGTCGAGGTGCTGCTCACACCGGAAAATGAGCAGGAAATCAGCCCACAACGTGCTCAATGCACGCAATCAGGGCCGACACGTCCTCGGGATCCACGGCGGGGAAGGTCGCCACCCGGAGCTGGTTGCGCCCCAGCTTGCGGTAGGGCTCGACGTCGACCACGCCGTGGGCCCGCAGCGTCTTGGCGATGGCGCTCGCGTCCACCTCGTCGGCGAAGTCGATGGTGGCCACCACCTGCGAGCGCGCGGCCGGGTCCGCCACGTACGGCGTCGTGTAGGCGCTGCGCTCGGCCCAGTCGTACAGGCGTCCGCTGGAGTCGGCGGTGCGCTTCACGGCCCAGTCGAGTCCGCCCTGGCCGTTGATCCAGTCCACCTGGCTGCGCAGCAGCGCGAGGGTGCCGAGGGCGGGCGTGTTGTAGGTCTGGTTGAGGCGGCTGTTGGTCACGGCCGTCGGCAGGCTGAAGAAGTCGGGCACCCAGCGACCCGATGCGGCGATCTCGTCGACCCGGGCGAGCGCTGCGGGGGAGAAGGCTGCGAGCCACAGGCCACCGTCGGCCGCGAAGCACTTCTGCGGGCCGAAGTAGTAGACGTCCGACTCGGCGACGTCGACCGGCAGCCCACCTGCGCCCGAGGTCGCGTCGACCAGCACGAGGGCGCCGTCGTCGGCCCCCTCGACGCGCGTGACCGGAGCCATCACGCCGGTGGAGGTCTCGTTGTGCGGCCAGGCGTAGACGTCGACTCCGGCCTCGGCGCGCGGGGCGGCCAGCGTGCCCGGGTCGGCCTTGATGACCGTGGAGTCGCCGAGGAAGGGCGCGTTCTGCGTCACCGACGCGAACTTCGAGGAGAACTCGCCGAAGGCCAGGTGCTGGGCGCGCTCGCGCACCAGCCCGAACGCGGCGATGTCCCAGAAGGCCGTCGAGCCACCGTTGCCGAGGATGATCTCGTAGCCCTCGGGCAGGCTGAACAGCTCCGACAGGCCCTCCCGGACCGCGCCGACGAGGTTCTTCACCGGGGCCTGGCGGTGCGAGGTGCCGAGCAAGGTGGTCCCCAGGCTGGCGAGGTAGTCGACCTGCTCGGGTCGCACCTTGGAGGGCCCGGAGCCGAACCGGCCGTCCTTGGGCAGCAGGTCGGCGGGGATCGTGGGCGTCGCAGTCTCGGTCACGCGGTCAGTCTCTCACCCCGTCCCGAGGCGTGGGACGTGAGGTCCACCACCCGGGACGCAGCACGGCGGATGCCCTCCGTTCGAGGTATTCGGCGACCAGATCCCGGTAGCGAAATACCTCGAACCGGGGCTGGGGGCCGGGGCTGGGGGCTGGGGGCCGGGGCTCAGCCCTGGTAGCCCTTGACGGCGTCGAGCCCGCGCGGGCCCTCGCCGATGTAGCGCGCGGACGGACGGATGAGGCGGCCGGTCTTCTTCTGCTCGAGGATGTGCGCCGACCAGCCGGCGGTGCGCGCCGACACGAACAGCGGCGTCATCATGTCGCCGGGGACGTCGGCGAAGTCGAGCAGCACGGCGGCCCAGTAGTCGACGTTCGTCTCCAGGACGCGGTCGGGCTGGCGCTCGCGCAGCTCGGTGAGCGCAGCCTGCTCGAGCTCGAGGGCCACCTCGTAGCGCGGGGCTCCGAGTCGCTTGCAGGTGTCGCGCAGGACGGCCGCCCGCGGGTCGTAGGCGCGGTAGACGCGGTGGCCGAAGCCCATCAGGCGCTCGCCGCGGTCGAGGACGTCCTTGACGTAGGCCCGGGCGTCGCCGGTGCGCTCGACGCCCTCGATCATGTGCTGCGCGCGGGAGGGGGCGCCACCGTGGAGCGGGCCGGACAGGGCGCCGATCGCGCCCGACAGGCAGGCAGCCACATCGGCACCCGTCGAGGCGATCACCCGGGCGGTGAAGGTCGAGGCGTTCATGCCGTGCTCGGCCGCGGAGGTGAAGTAGGAGTCGATCGCCTCGACGTGCTTGGGATCGGGCTCGCCGCGCCAGCGGATCATGAAGCGCTCGACGATCGTGCGGCCCTCGTCGACGCGGGCCTGGGGCACCATCGGGCTGTGCTGGCCGTGGGCCGACTGCGCGATGAAGGACAGGATCATCACCGACGCGCGGGCCAGGTCGTCCCGGGCCTGCTCGGGGGAGATGTCCAGCAGGGGCTGGAAGCCCCAGAGCGGCGCGAGCTGGGCGATCGCGGACTGGGCGTCGACGCGGATGTCGCCGGTGTGCACGGGCAGCGGGAACGGCTCGGCCGGGGGGAGGCCGGGGTCGAACTCGTTGTCGACCAGCAGTCCCCAGACCTGCCCGAAGCTGACCTTGCCGACGAGGTCCTTGAGGTCGACGCCGCGGTAGCGCAGCGAACCGCCTTCCTTGTCGGGTTCGGCGATCTCTGACTCGAAGGCGATGACGCCCTCGAGGCCCGGCTTGAAGTCGCTGTCGGACATCGGTGTCCTCTCGGCATTCTGGTGTCGGTGGGGGCAGCCCGGTGGGGCGCCCACATTCCTACTGGCGGGTTCATTCTGCACTGTCTGCCCGATGGGCCACTATGGGCCGATGCTCAAGGCCGAGACGGACTACGACGGAGAGGTCTTCACCGACGACCTCAGCGGCTCCTCGGCGGGCGGTGCGCGGTTCCTCGAGTGCACCTTCCAGCGGTGTGACCTCAGCGAGCTGCGCGCCCCTCGCGCGCGGTTCTCCGAGACCAGCCTGTATGCCGTGCACGGAGCAGGCCTCGACCTCGCCGAGTCGACGTGGGCCGACTGCCTCGTGCAGGGTGCGCGGCTTGGGGCGGTGGCGTTCCACGGGTCGGAGCTGGCCCGGGTGCGGTTCGAGGGGTGCAAGGTCGAGTTCCTCAACCTGAGGGGTGCGACGCTGCTCGACGTCGAGTTCGTCGACTGCCAGCTGGTGGAGGCCGACTTCGGCGAGGCCACGCTGACGAGGGTGTCGTTCGAGGGGTGCCGGCTGGTCTCACCCGACTTCACCAAGGGCACCTTCAAGGACGTCGACCTCACCGGCGCCGACCTCGCGGGGCCGCGCGGGGTGGCGGGGCTGCGTGGGGCCACGGTGTCCGCGCTCCAGCTGATCGACCTCGGCCCGGCGCTGGCCCACGAGCTCGGTCTCAAGGTCGCCGAATGACCGAACGCGCTAGGCCTTGCGGGCCTGGCGCTTGTCGCGCACCGACATGGTGTTGCCGACGGTGCGGACCTCGAACAGCTCGGTGGCCTTGAGCAGCTTGCTCAGGGACGCATAGCCGTGGTTGCGGGAGTCGAAGGACGACTGGTTCGAGATGCTGTTGCCGACCGCGCCGACGCTCGCCCAGCCGTCGTCGTCGGCGGCGCGGGAGACGGCGTTGCGCAGCAGCCGCACGAGTCCGTTGTCCTGGCGCAGCTCCGCCGTGGTCCGGCGGGCCGGGCTGGGCTCCGCCTTGGGAGCAGCCTTCGCCGCATCCTTGGTGGCGCCCTTCTTGGCCACCGCCCGGGCGGCGGTGGCCTTCTTGGTGCGTCCGCCGGCCGCGGGCTCGGTCGGGGCGTCTGCAGTCTGGGAGGGGGCGTCGGGCGACACGGAGGTGTCAGCGACCTCGTCGGGTTCGGCCAGCTGGTCGAGGAAGAGGAACTTCGTGCAGGCCGAGCGGAACGGCTCAGGCGTCTTGCGCTCGCCGAACCCGTAGACGGCAGCACCCTTCTCGCGCAGGTGCATCACCAGCGGCGTGAAGTCGGCGTCGGACGAGACGATCCCGAACGCGTCAGGGTGGTCGTTGTAGAGCAGGGCCATCGCGTCGACGACCATCGCCATGTCGCTGGCGTTCTTGCCGCGGCTGTAGTCGTACTGCTGCACCGGCCGGATAGCCCGCGGGTGCAGGACGTCGGCCCACGGTCGCAGCCCTGCCTTGGTCCAGTTGCCGTACGCGCGTCGGATGCTGGTCTCGCCGTAGGCGCTGAGCTCGTTGAGGATCAGGTCGATCTTCGTGGCTGAGGAGTTGTCGGCGTCGATGAGCAAGGCGATCCGGGCGCGGGGGTCCATGGACCCGACGCTACGGCACCCGGCGGCGCGGTCGTGACGACGCGGCATACAGTCGCTTCGTGCCGTTGCTCCTCGACCTGACTCCCTTGCGGGACAACGCGCCGTACCGGCGACTGTATGCCGGGTTCACCCTCTCGAACGTCGGCTCGCAGATGGCCGTGGTCGCGATCGGGTTGCAGGTCTACGAGATCACCCGCTCCACGGCGGCGGTCGGCCTCGTCGGGCTGTGCGCCCTGGTGCCGCTGGTCTTCATGGGTCTGTACGGCGGCACGCTCGTCGACCACTTCGACCGACGCAAGGTCGGGCTGATCGGGCAGGCCGTCGGCTTCGGGTCCAGCCTCCTGTGTGCCCTGCAGGCCTGGCTGGGCAACACCCACGTCTGGGTGCTCTATGCGTTGGTCGGGTTGTGGAACGGGGCCTTCGCGGTCTCGTCGGCGGCCCGGTCGTCGATCTACCCGCGCATCCTCGAGCGCGACCTGCTCCCCGCGGCGAACGCGTTGTCGGTGTTCGCGATGAGCGCGTCGATGACCGTCGGGCCGCTGCTGGCCGGCGTCCTCGTCGACTGGGGCGGTTTCAAGGCCGCCTACACCGCGGACGCCCTCATCACGACCGCCGCCCTGTGGGGCCTGGCGAGGCTGCCGTCCCTGCCGCCGGAGCCCGAGGAGGGCGCCGCTCCCACCCGTCCGGGGCTGCGCTCGGTGCTCGACGGGTTCGCGTTCCTGACGACGCGACCCAACGTGCGCATGACCTTCGTCGCCGACATCTGCGCCATGCTGCTGGCCCAGCCGCGGGTGCTGTTCCCTGCGGCGGGTGCGCTGATCTTCGGTGGCGGGGCCAAGACGGTCGGCGCGCTGTCGGCCGCCGCTGCCGTCGGCGGGATCCTGGCGATGTTCTTCTCCGGTCAGCTCGGCCACGTGCGACGGCAGGGCCTCGCGATCCTCGTGTCGATCGTGGGCTGGGGGTTCGCGATCGCCGGGTTCGGTGCCGCGATGCTCGCCGCGGGTGGGATGCTGTCGCGGGGTGCGGCGCTGTGGCTGGGGCTGGTGGCGATGGCCGTCGCCGGGGCGTCCGACTCGGTCAGTGCCGTCTTCCGCACCACGATCCTGCAGGCGGCCACCCCCGACCACCTGCGCGGGCGGCTGCAGGGCGTGTTCATCGTCGTCGTGGCGGGTGGGCCCAGGCTCGGCGAGATGGCCGGCGGCTTCCTCGCCAACGGCATCGGGGAGGCGCGCACCGCCGTGGTCGGTGGGTTCGCCTGCGTCCTGGCGATCGTCGTGCTCGCCCGGCTCCAACCGGGTTTCGTGCGTTACGACTCGCGCCACCCCACGCCCTAGCCGGGGCTCCCCGGCGCGACCAGGCCGAGCTCGTAGGCCGCCACGACCGCCTGCACCCGGTCGCGCAGCCCGAGCTTCATCAGCACATTGGAGACGTGCGTCTTGACGGTGGCCTCGCCGAGGTAGAGGTCGGCGGCGATCTCGGCGTTCGACAACCCGCGCGCGATCAGGGTCAGGACGTCACGTTCCCGCTCGGTGAGGGCGTCGAGGGCGGTGGACCGCACGGTCCGCGGCGTCGGGGCGCCGGCGAACCGCTCGATCACCCGCAGTGTCACCGACGGGTCGAGCAGCCCACCGCCCGAGGCGACCGTCCGCACGGCAGCCACCAGCTGCTCGGGCGGAGACACCTTGAGCAGGAAACCGCTGACACCCGAACGCAGCGCCCCCTCGACGTACTCGTCCTCGCCGAACGTCGTCAGGATGACCACGCGGGTCTGCGGCCGGGCGGCCATGACCCGCCGAGCCGCCTCGATCCCGTCGACCCTCGGCATGCGCACGTCCATCAGGACCACGTCGGGGGTGAGCTCGAGCGTGGCGGCCTCCGCACCCTCGCCGTCCCCGATCTCGCCGACGACCTCGATGTCGGGCTCCGCGCTCAACACCATGCGCAGCCCGACGCGCACCATCGCCTCGTCGTCCACCAACAGCACCCGGATCACGCCCAATCCCTCCGGATCGGCAGGCACACGTCGACCTCGAAACCTCCACCTGGCACCGGACCGACCGTCAGGCTTCCCCCGAGCATGTCGACCCGCTCCCTCATCCCGACCAGGCCGTGGCCCCCTCGCGCGGTGGGGTCGGTGTCCGGGCCGTCGGGGTGTCCCGTCCCGGGTCCGTCATCGGTGACGGTGAGGCGAACCACGCTGTCCTCGTTGATGACTCGCACGCACGCCTTGGCTCCGGGGGCGTGTCGGAGCACGTTGCTCATCGCCTCCTGCACGATCCGGTATGCCGCGGTGTCCAGTGCCTTGGGCAGCCCCTCCAGCGAGCCCCGCACCTCGAGCGAGACGGCCAGTCCGGTGGCGCGCACGTCCGCCACCAGGTCCTCCAGCCGGGCCAGCGACGGGGGAGGAGCGCCGTCGACGGCGTCGCCCCTCTCGCGGAGCAGGCCCACGGTGGCGCGGAGCTCCTCGACCGACTGGCGACCCAGGCGTTCGAGCCCCAGCAGCACGTCGCGCTCGGCCGGGTGGTCGACCAGCACCGCATCGAGCTGCCGGCGCAGCCCGCCGAGCTGCAACGTCATGACGCTGACCGAGTGCGCCACCGAGTCGTGCACCTCCCGAGCGATCCGCGCCCGCTCCTCGACCACCGCCGCGCGGGCCGTGGCCTCGCGCCGGGCGTCGAGCTCGGTGGCGAGCGCGATGACCTGGCGGCTGCGCTCGCGCTCCCTCCGCACGAGGGTGCCGACCCACCAGGCCGGCACGAAGACCGCGGGGAAGAAGACGGTGTCCCAGCTCAGGCCGTTGCGCAGGCCCTCGGTCGCGATGAACACGCCGACCGAGGCGACGACCGCCATCCGCGACGTCCGCGGAGCAGCCGCGAAGCCGGCATACGCGGTGGCCACGAGCGACGCGATGAGCCCGGCGCCGCCCGGCCCGGGGGCACCCAGCAGGGTGGACACGGGGTAGAAGCAGGCGACCACGAACGCGCCGGCCACGGGCCACCGCACCGCCACGGCGAAGCCGGCGGCGATCACGGCGGAGGCGACCGCGAGCACCCCGAAGTGGGGTCGGAACTCGGGATCGGACCACGCCTCCACCAGACCGAGCAGGCCGAGCGCCACGGCCGCGACGGCGGGCACCACGCGGTGGTCGCGCAGGGCCGTGGCTCGAGACATGGCGAAAACAGTAAGGCGCTCGCCCAGCACGCGTATCCCACTTGAGGGGGACCGGCCGCCGGATTTCCTCCGCCTCACGGGGGAGGACAGGTCGGTGCCCCTCGACGGATCTGCAATGAGGTGCCCGGCCCCGAGGGTTGGGGCAACGCCGAGAGACGGCGACGGCCGACCGGCCACCTCACCAAAGGACACGACATGACCAGCACGACGACACGCACTTCGTCCACCACCAGCCAGGCCGACCTCGGCGCGCAGCGCCGGGTGCCCAGCCGGGCCATGGCCATCGCCGGCGGGATCGCCCTCGTCGCCGGACCCCTGCTCTGGGCCGGCGGCATGTTCACCTCGCCGCCGCAGGAGAGCATGGCCGACGCCGACTACATCTCCTCGCTCACGCGGGACACCACCATGACCCAGATCTCGGCGCTCTTCCTGCACTACGGCAACCTCGTCATCGCGCTCGGCATCCTCGCCGGACCGAGCCTGGTGCGTGGAGCACGCGGCATGCGCCTCGCCGTCGTCGGGGCACTCGCCACCGCCATCGGCTTCGCGAACGTCTCCGGGATGGTGCTGAGCGACTGGTGGAACGCCTCCGCCGGCACGCACCTCAGCTCGGAGCAGGCGGTCGAGGTGTTCCGCGGCTTCAAGACCGGGTCGCTGCTGCCCTTCTGGGACGGCACCGAGCCGCTGAGCCTGCTCGGCCCTCTGCTGCTGCTGGCCGGCCTGGCCCGCGCGGGCGTCCTCGGCTGGTGGACCCTTGGCCTCATCGTCACCGGGGTGGCGGGCCTGATGGTGTTCGGGGCGACCAGCCCCCTGGTGGCTGCCGTCTGCGTGCTCGTCGGGTTCTCGCCCTTCGCGCTCGTGGGTCTCCGACTCCTGCAGCGCAGTCGGCTCGCCTGAAACCCGTTGAACCGCAAGGTTTGCCGCGTGGCTGACTCAGCCACGCGGCCTACCTGTGTGGTCTCTCGCGAGGGTCAGACCGAGCTGCCGCGCCGTTCGGCGACCCGACGTCGCTCGTCGGTCGCGTCGGCCATCGCCCACCGCACGGTCGAGGTGGCTACCCCGCCCAGCGGCCGGCCGACCAGCCGTTCCGTCACCGGGAGCCACGGCAGCCGCAGCGGCTGACGCGCCCACCGCGGGAGCATCGCCACGGCGCCCGCTGCCAGCGCGGCATACCCGGGCCTGGCAGCCAGCGGCAGCGGCGGGTGGACGAGCAGGAAGCGCGCCGCCTCGCGCGCCGCGGCGGTCGACTCGAGCTCGGGTCGGTAGCCCTCGATGGTCGCGCGCAGGGCAGCGACGGTGGTGGGTGGGTCGACCACCCCCAGGGCGGCCGCGACGATGCCGCCCTGCTCGACGTAGCGGTCGGCCTCCGCGTCGCTCAGCGGCGTGACGGCGTAGCGCTGGTAGGCCGTCAGGAAGCTGTCGGCCTCGGTCGCGTGCACCCAGGCCAGCAGGTGCGGGTCGGCGGCGGAGTAGGGGCGCCCGTCGGCCGCCTTGCCGCGCACCCGGTCGTGGATCGAGCGGACCCGGGCGATCTGCTCCTGCGCGTGGTCGATGGTGCCGAAGGTCGTGGTGGCCAGGAACTCGCTGGTGCGCTGGAGCCGTCCCCACGGGTCGCCCTGGTAGCCCGAGTGCCCCGCGACCCCCGCCATCGCGAGCGGGTGCAGCGACTGGAGCAGCAGGGCGCGGATGCCGCCCGGGAACATCGCCGCGTCGGCGTGCACCCGCCAGATGGGGTCGTCCGGCGTGAACCAGCGCGGTCCTTCGGCGCCCCAGATGCGCTCGGCCTTGACCTGGGCGTCGGTGCCGGCGACCCGTGACCGCAGGGCCGACGCTAGCTGGCGTCGGGCGCCGTCGGCCATCGGCGCGAGGGGCGCCAGCAGGGTCACTGGGAGCGCCTGGTCCGGCGTCGCGGGAGCTCCTTCAGGCGCGCGGCGGGCGTGGGGAGGTCGGCCGGGCGCACCCGGGTGGACAGGTCGCTGTTCGCGATCAGCTCGGCGATCGGCGTCGTGGAGGTGGGGTGCGCGGCGATGGGGTCGTCGCCGGAGAACACCACCCAGACCGGCTCGCTGTGGTCGGCGCGCGGGTCGAACGTCTTGAGCACCGTCCCCTCGCGCACCGTCGCCGCGTGCTCGATCGCGCGGCGCCGGGCCTTCTGCCGGTCGAGTGCGGTCTGGGCGGCCTTCATCGCCGGTTCCTTGGCCTGCTGCGCCAGCACCACGACGTGGGGGCCGTACTTGATGCCCCACTTCACGAGGTTGCCGACTGCCTTGCCTTTGCTGGGCATGCTGCCTCCCTGACTGGTCCGACCCTCACCCTAATCTCGGACGCCTAGTCTTCGAGCATGAGCGACGTCCTGCGCACCGACTACAGCGGCGAAGGCCTCTCCGAGGCCGAGGTCGCGCCCACCCCGTGGCAGCAGGCCCGGCTCTGGGTCGACGACGCCGTGGCGCGCGCGCAGGTGCAGGCCGACGTGCCCGAGCCCTACGCGCTCTCGGTCGCGACGGTCGACGCCGCCGGGCGACCCAACGTCCGCACCGTGCTGATGCGGTTCTTCGACGACCGCGGCCCGGGCTTCGTGACCGGCACCGAGTCGACCAAGGGCCTGGAGATCGCCGCGACCGGCGGCATCGCGGCGGCGCTGACCTGGCCGGCGATGTTCCGGGCGATCCGCTTCCGTGGGGTGGCGGAGCAGCTGACCCGCGAGGAGGTCGCCGGCTACTTCGGCTCGCGGCCGTGGGCCTCGCGGATCTCCGCGTGGGCCTCGCGCCAGTCCCAGCCCATCGAGGGGAGACAGGGGCTCGAGGACGCCTACGCGAGGTATGCCGCGCAGTTCCCCGACCACGGCGACCCCACCGACGTGCCCGTCCCCGACTTCTGGGGCGGCTACCGGGTGGTCTGCGACGAGGTCGAGTTCTGGGGTGGCCGCCGCAACCGGCTGCACGACCGGCTCGTCTTCAGCCGCGTCGCGCCGGGCTCGCTCGACGACGCCGACGCCTGGACCCTGAGCCGCCGCCAGCCCTGAGCTCTCCCGCCGGCCCGAGTCGCCACCCCCGAGCAGCGACGCCATCTCATGCAAAAGGCGAGTTAGCGCCGCTCGGAGCGGCGCTAACTCGCCTTTTGCATGGATGAGCGACGCCGGAGGAGGGCGGTCAGACTCGGTCGGGCTGGGATCCCTTCTGGACCTCTTCGTCGGCGCCGTGACCGGAGTTGGCGCCCTCACTGGGCTCCCGCTCCTTGCGGCGCAGCAGCCACGACGCCAGGGCCAGCAGGATGATCGTGCCCGACAGCAGCCCCATCAGCCGGAGCGTGTCGGCGAACTCGGGCTTGCCCAGCAGGTCGGGGGCCTTCACCGACAGGACGACGATCTCCTTGATCGAGGCGATGATGCCCACGAGGAGGAACGGCTCGGCCACCAGCTCGCGCCGGTTCAGCGTCGTGCGCACCGCGAACAACAGCTCCACCACGATGAAGACGAGCAGGAGCAGGTCGAGGATGTCGGCCGCCACCTCGACGACGGTGCCGCTGCCCAGGTCGCCGAACGTCAGGGCCGTCTTGCCGATCACGACGGCTGCGACCGCGAACAGGATCACCGCCACCGCGAGGTAGACGACGTTCTCCACCCGCTCGATGGTGTCCTCGATCCAGTCCGTCATGGCGCTCATCCTGTCTGACCTGCGCCGATCCGTCACTCGTGCGCGGCGGCCGGGTCGCGCGTGCCTACCCGTCCGTATCCCGGGACGGTCTGAGACCAGCGGGTGGCCTGCCTCACACTTGTGAACGGAATCACACGCGCGCGTCAGTGTCGCCGTTCGCGCGGTCCCCGTCCCGACCGCCGAATCCGAGGAGCCTCATGGCGCCCGCCGACCACACCGCCGTTCCACCGACCCCTCCGAGACCCACCCTCCACCCCGTCGTGGCTGACGTCACCGCGCGGGTGACCGACCGCAGCCGGGCCAGCCGCACGGCATACCTGCAGCGGATCTCGCGCGCTGCCTCCGAGCTGAGCCTGCGCCCCGCGCGCACCGACCTCGGCTGCTCCAACCTCGCCCACGCGGTCGCCGCGTGCGGCGGCAGCGACCGCACCGTGATGGCCGCCGACACCGGCGTCAGCCTCGGCATCATCACGTCCTACAACGACATGCTCTCGGCCCACGCGCCGTTCGAGCACTACCCCGCAGCCATGAAGCAGACCGCGCGCGAGGTCGGCGCCGTCGCCCGCGTGGCCGGCGGTGTGCCCGCCATGTGCGACGGCATCACCCAAGGCCGGGCCGGCATGGAGCTCAGCCTCTTCAGCCGCGACGTCATCGCGATGTCGGCCGCCATCGCGCTCAGCCACGACGTGTTCGACGGCGTCCTCATGCTCGGCGTCTGCGACAAGATCGTGCCCGGGCTGGTCGCCGGCGCCTTGGCGTTCGGCCACCTGCCGACCGCCCTCGTGCCCGCGGGTCCGATGGCCTCGGGTCGCTCGAACGCCGAGAAGGCCGAGACCCGCAAGGCCTACGCGGCCGGTGAGGTCGGGCGCGACGAGCTGCTCGGGAGCGAGGTCGCGTCCTACCACTCGCCCGGCACGTGCACCTTCTACGGCACCGCCAACTCCAACCAGATGCTCATGGACGTCATGGGCCTGCACCTGCCCGGTGCGGCGTTCATCCACCCCGACGACCCGGTGCGTGACGCCCTGACGGCGGCGACCACCGTGCGGGTCGCCGAGATCGCCGCCTCCGACGCGCCCTACGGCATCGGCCAGGTCGTCGACGAGAAGGCGATCGTCAACGGCGTCGTCGCGCTGCTCGCCACGGGCGGCTCGACCAACCACACGATGCACCTCATCTCGATCGCCGCTGCCGCCGGCATCGACCTCAGGTGGGAGGACTTCGACGACCTGTCGACCGTCGTCCCGTCCGTCGCCCGCATCTACCCCAACGGTCCGGCCGACGTGAACCACTTCCACGCGGCCGGCGGCACGGCCTTCCTCGTGCGCACCCTCATCGACAACCGCCTGGTCCACGAAGACGTCCTGACCCTCGCCGGGCCCGGGCTGCGGCGCTACACCCAGCGTCCGGTGCTGGTCGACGGTCGGCTCGAGTTCGTCGAGGCCCCAACGGAGTCCGGCGACCCCGAGGTGCTGCGGGCGGCTGACGACCCGTTCAGCGTCGACGGTGGCCTGCGGGTCCTCGGCGGCACCCTGGGCCACGCGGTCATCAAGGTGTCGGCCGTGGCGCCCGAGCACCGGGTCGTCGAGGCGCCGGCCCGGGTCTTCACCGACCAGGTCGGCTTCCTCCAGGCGTTCTCGCGGCGCGAGCTCGACCGCGACGTCGTCGTGGTCATCCGCGAGCAGGGACCCTCGGCCAACGGCATGCCCGAGCTGCACGCCCTCACCCCTTCACTCGGCGTGCTCCAGAAGCGCGGGTATGCCGTGGCGCTGGTCACCGACGGCCGCATGAGTGGGGCGTCGGGCGCGATTCCCGCAGCCATCCACGTCACGCCCGAGTCGGTGCACGCCGGGCCGATCTCGAAGCTCCAGGACGGCGACGTCGTGCGGGTCGACTCGCTGACCGGGCGCCTCGACGTGCTGGTCGACGAGGACGAGTTCGCGGCGCGCGTGCCCTCGCCGCGGGTCAGCGAGGAAGGCATCGGCACCGGCCGTGAGCTGTTCGCGGCCATGCGTGGCGCGGTCGGCCGGGCCGACGAGGGGGCCCACGTCTTCGGCAGCCTCGGACGGCTGTGGGAGAAGGCCGACGCCGCACCGTTCCTGACCCAGGAGGAGACCCGATGACCACCACCAGCGTGACGTCCACCGACCCGGTGGCGAGCCGACCCGCCCTGCGCGACGGCGCCGACGTCCTCGCCCTGGCCCCGGTGATCCCTGTCGTCGTGGTCGACACCGTCGAGCAGGCGGTGCCGCTGGCGCGCGCCCTGGTGCGCGGCGGCATACCGGTCATCGAGATCACGCTCCGCAGCGAGGCGGGGCTCGGCGCGATCGAGGCGGTGGCCTCGCAGGTCGAGGGCATGGTCGTCGGTGCGGGCACCGTGGTGACGCCCGCGCAGGTGCAGCAGGTCAAGGACGCGGGCGCGCAGTTCCTGGTCACCCCCGGCTCCCCGCCGCGGCTGCTCGAGGCGGCCCTGGCCAGCGGGCTCCCGCTGCTCGCCGGCGCGGGCACGCTGACCGAGATGCTGACCCTCGCCGAGGCCGGTCTCGAGGCGATGAAGTTCTTCCCGGCCGAGGCCAGTGGTGGCCGCCCCTACCTGTCGGCGGTCTCCGGTCCGTGTCCGCAGCTGCGGTTCTGCCCGACCGGCGGCATCACCCCCGAGACGGCCGCCGCCTGGCTCGCGCTGCCCAATGTCGGCTGTGTCGGTGGCTCCTGGCTGACGCCGAAGGACGCTGTGGCCCAAGGGGACTGGTCACGGATCGAGGCCCTGGCGGCTGAGGCTGCCGCCCTTCGCCTCTCCTGAAGCACGGGTGGCAACGCGTCGCGTGAGGGGCGACGTGTTGCCACCCGGTAGTCACCAGGCCGGCCAGGACCGCGCTCGCGGGGATCGGCCGGTAACAGGTCGCCGGGCATGGAACAGCCCGTGGGCCTCGCCTCGCCACGTTCGAGCGGCTCGGCGTGCGCAGGGGACGACCTGCGCGGCCCACGGGCTGCGGTGAACTGCTTGGGATTGCGCCGGATGGCGGACCTCGAGCAGTCGAGGTGCGCTAGCGCGCAGTCACCTCACGCGTCCAAATTGAAATCACTTCTTGGACCACCTCCCTTCCGTGTAGCTCGACGCTAAGACGGGAAGGTCGCCCTGTGCAACAGCTTTCTCGAAGTGATCGTGGAGAAGCGGGGTCTGGCGACAGCCGCGGTCAGACGGAGGTGACGACCTCGTCGTAGTCGAGGCGGGGCAGGCGGTCCATCCAGGCGCCCTCGGCGGGGCGGCCGATGTTGACCACGGCGATGGTGCGGTGCGCGCCGTCCGGGAAGAACTCGCGGTCCACGCCGTCCGCGTCGAAACCGGTCATCGGGCCGGCAGCGAGGCCCGCCGCGCGGACGCCGAGGATGAAGTAGGCGACCTGGAGGGTGGCGTTGAGCGTGGCGGTACCTTCGCGCATCTCGGCGTTGCCGGCGAAGAGGTCGCGGGCGCCCTCGAAGTGCGGGAACACCTTGCCGAGCTCGTCGTGGAAGTCGGTGTCGGCGGCGAGGACGGCCACCAGGGGAGCGGTGGAGGTCTTGGCCTTGTTGTTGCCACTCATCAGCTCGACGAGCCGACCGCGGGCCTCGGGGGTGCGCACGAGGACGATCCGTAGCGGCTGGTTGTTCATCGACGTCGGGGCCCACTTGACCAGGTCGTAGATGGCGCGCACCTGCTCCTCCGACACCGGCTCGTCGGTGAAGGTGTTGGCGGTGCGGGCGTCACGGAACAGCAGGTCCTGGGCCTCGGGGGAGAGCTCGAGGTGGTCAGCGGCGAACTGGGCCTCGAGCGCGGTCAGGGAGTCGTGGGTCTGGGTCATGAGTGATTGAACAGTCAACTGCATGGTTGCATTCCTCAACCACGAAGGTGCAGGTCAGCCGCCTGACGACCGGCAGACGACCACGGTCTGGGCAGCCGCAGTCCCGACCTCCGGTCCGTCCCACGAGCAGCCGGACGACGGTAACCGTGTCGCAGCCCTCGATCGGCGTGTGGGGCGAGCGCGGTGTGGCATTTGAAAGCACGTTCGTGGACTCCGCTCGTGCTCAGCGATTGAGTTTCATTTATTTACAAGGGATTTCGGCTTGTCCTTCCAGGTGCCGAGACTGCTATACACAAGGGGTGCCTTTCCCGACGAATGCGATGACGCGTGGCCACCATGAGCTCTCCAGTGACTCCGGGCTGCGGGCGGTGTTCACCGGCGACGCCTGTCTGGCCCGCCTCGACGCTGCCGAGACGTCGCTGGTGATGTATCCGGGGAGCGCCCACGAAGCAGGACCAGCCAACCTGTACCTGCGCCGGCTCGACGGTGACACAGCGGCCTGGGTGCCGCTGCTCGGGCCGTCCAGCCGCAGCGTCGTGACATGGTCGGAGCACGGCCCGGTCGCGACGGGCGAGTGGGAGGGCCTGCGGTATGCCGCGCGCTTCCGTCTGGCGGAGGGCGCGCCGGCGTGGTTCTGGCACGTCAGCGTCGAGAACACCCGCGACACCGGGGCGGTCGTGGACGTGGTCCTCACCCACGACCCCGGTCTGGCGCCGTACGACGCGATCCGCACCAACGAGTACTACGTCAGCCAGTACCTCGACCTGACGCCCGTCACCACTGCCCACGGGACCGCCCTCGCAGTGCGGCAGAACATGCCCGGTCAGGCGGTGCCCTGGCTGCTGCTGGGGTCGCTGGCGCAGGGGCAGGGGTGGGCAACCGACACCCTCCAGCTCGTGCGGGGTGCGGCCAGGCCGGGCGTGCCGGAAGCACTGTCCACCGCGGTCCTCCCCTCGCACCGCCTCCAGCACGAGCACGCCCTCGCGGTGCTCCAGGACGCCCCGGTGCAGCTGGCCCCCGGCGCGCGCCACGACACCGGCTTCTACGGGATATTCAGTCCCGACCACCCCGACGCGACGTCGGACGCGGACGCCGCGTGGGCGACCCAGGCCCTCGCCCAGCCCGAGGCTGAGGCCGGGGGTGTCCCGTCGCTGGGCGCCGCCGACGGGGGCCCGCGTGGCGGCGAATCGGGCTCCCTCTTCAGCGCGGCCCCCGCCTTCGTCGTCGACGACCTCGACGCCGACACCCTCGCCGAGCTGACCGGCCACTCCGACCCGCGGCACGTCGAGACGGACGCTGACGGCGGGGTGCTCTCGTGGTTCGGCGGCGACGGCTCCCACGTCGTCACCGCCGCCAAGGAGCGCCGGGTGCTGCGCCCGCACGGACACGTGCTGCGCACCGGTGACGCCCTCGTCCCCGACACGGGCTCGCTGACCTCCACGCTCTGGATGACCGGTGCGTTCCACTCCCAGCTGACCCGTGGACACGTCGGCCGGGACCGGCTGCTGTCGACCCGGCGCGGCTACCTCGGGGTCCAGCGCGCCCACGGCCTGCGCGTCTTCGTCGAGGACCCGACGACGCCCCGGGGCTGGTCGCTCCTCGAGCTGCCGAGCGCCTGGGCGCTGCGCACCGACGGCGCCACCTGGTGGTACGCCCACGACGACCTGGCCCTCGAGGTCAGCTCCACGGCCGTGCCAGGCGCACACGAGCTCGCGCTGTCGGTCGGCTGGCTGTCCGGCACACCGCGCCGCCTGCTCGTGGCGCTCAACGTCGCCCTGTCCGGCGACGACGGCCTCGACCCCGCGGCCTACGACGTCGTCAGGCACGAGGCGGGTGCCGAGGTGGGCGACGGCCTCACCACCCTGCACCTCGGGTGGTCGGCCGGCGCCGTGTCCGTCGCTGCCGACGGCCCCCTCTTCGCGGACGGCGAGGACCGCGGCACGCCGTGGGTGACGCTCGCGGTCGAGCCAGGCGGACGCTTCTCGCTCACCCTCGCCGTCACGTCCGACGTCCCCGACCGCGAGGTGCACCCCACCTCCGACCAGCACCTCGGGACGCAGTGGCCGGCCACGGTCGCCGGTGCGCTGCGACTCACGCCCGGCGCGGCCGATGCGGGGCTGGCTGCCGAGGTGGCGCGCATCGACACCGCCCTGCCGTGGTTCACCCAGAACGCCCTCGTGCACTACCTCTCGCCCCGAGGGCTGGAGCAGTTCTCGGGTGGCGCCTGGGGCACGCGTGACGTCTGCCAGGGGCCAGTCGGGCTCCTCACCGCACTGGGGCGCGACGACGAGCAGCGCGACGTCCTGCTGCGGGTCCTTCGTGCCCAGAACGTCCGGGGCGACTGGCCGCAGGCGTTCGACTTCCTGCCGCCCCTCGCGGAGAGCGTCCAGCACGACGCACACGGTGACGTCCTCTACTGGCCCCTGCTCGCGGTCGGCGACTACCTGCAGGCGACGCGCGACGGCTCGCTGCTGAGCGAGGGCCTGCCCTTCGTCGGCGACGACGGGCTGACCGCCCCTGCTTCGGTGGAGGAGCACCTGCGCCGCGCGCTCGACCGAGTCGCCGAGGTGCGGGTGCCGGGTTCGCCCCTTCCCGCCTACGGCCACGGCGACTGGAACGACTCGCTCCAGCCGGCCGACCCCCACCTCGCCGCCCGGCTGGTGTCCACGTGGACCACCGTGCTGCTGGTGACGGCGCTGCGTTCGCTCGCCGAGGGCCTGGAGTCGTGCGGGTTCGCTCCCGACCTCGTCACGCGCGCTCGTGCCGCGGCCGATGCGGCCCACACCGCGATCACCGAGGACCTCGTCGTCGACGGCGTGCTGCCCGGCTACGTCCTGCTCAACGACGACGGGACCTCCGAGCCGCTGGTGCACCCCCGCGACACCCGCACCGGACTCACCTACGGCGTGCTGCCCTGGATCCACGCGATCTCGGCCGACCTGCTCAGCCCCGAGCAGGCGCGCCACCACCTCGACCTCATCGACGAGCACCTGCTCGGCCCCGACGGTGCGCGGCTGTTCGACCGCCCCGTCACCTACCGGGGCGGACCGATGACCGTCTTCCAGCGCGCCGAGGCGAGCACGTTCTGGGGTCGTGAGATCGGGCTCATGTACATGCACGCGCACCTGCGCTACGCCGAGGCCCTCGCGCGGGTCGGTGATGCCGACCGGCTCTTCGCCGCGCTCTGCCAGGCCAACCCGATCGGCGTCCCCGAGCGCGTGCCGCGCGCCCGGCCGCGCCAGAGCACGACCTACTACTCCTCGTCTGACGGCGTCTTCGACGACCGCCTGGACGCCAGCGAGCGGTACGCCGCGCTGATGGCCGGCGACGTCGACCTCGAAGGGGGGTGGCGGGTCTACTCCTCCGGGCCCGGTCTCTACCTGCGACTCCTGGCGGAGACGCTGCTCGGCGTTCGGTCGCGGGGCGATCGGGTGGACCTCGACCCCGTGCTCGCGCCCGGTCTCGACGGACTGACCGCGCGGATCCCCTTGAGGGACAAGCGACTTCGACTGACCTACCAGGTCGGTGGCATCGGCTCCGGGGTGGTCCGGGTGACCTCGGGTGGTCGCGAGCTCACGACCTCGCCGTTGGCCAACCCCTACCGCGCCGCCGGCGTGAGTGTGGCTCGAGCCGACCTGCTCACAGGAGCGTCGGGCGGCGACATCGAGCTCACGGTGGAGCTCTCCTGAGATGAACGACGACCAGACCGACGCGCAGCTGGCCGCCGGGAGCATCGGCTCCCCGCTGTCCATCACCGTCGCCCCCTGACCGACGTCCCCCCACGGAAAGCGTCATGATCCAGATCCAGGACAACCAGATCCTCATCGACGGCCGACCCCGCGTGGTGATGTCCGGCGAGGTCCACTACTTCAGGGTGGCCCGCGACGAGTGGGAGCAACGCATCCTGCTGCTCAAGGAGACTGGCTGCAACGCGGTGGCCTCCTACATCCCGTGGCTGTGGCACGAGCTGCCCGACGGCACCATCGACGTCACCGGCGCCACGCGGGCCGAGCGCGACGTCGCGGCGTTCATCGACCTCTGCGCGCAGCACGACCTGTGGTTCATCGCCAGGCCCGGCCCGTTCATCATGGCCGAGCTGAAGAACGAGGGACTCCCGTTCCGGCTCTACGCCGAGCACCCGGAGATCGTCCCGTCAGGCTGGGACGGCAAGCCGGCCCCGAGCCGCACGGTCGACTACCTCGCGCCGGCCTACCTGGCGGAATGCGAGCGGTGGTTCGGCGCGATCCTGCCGCTCATCGCCGCCCGCACCCAGCCGCGCGGCGGCAACGTCATCGCGGTCCAGCTCGACAACGAGATCGGGATGCTCGCGTGGGTGACCAACAGCCCCGACCTGACCGACCACCTCGTCGAGGACTTCTGCACGTGGGTGCAGGGGGCGCGGGTCGGTGAGGTGCCGTATCCCCTGACGGCAGAGGCGGTCCGGTCGCCGCAGGAGGCATGGGCTGGCGTGTTGCGCCAGGACCTCGCCGTCTTCATGCGCGACCGGTTCCGTCGCTACGTCGAGGCACTGCGGGCGATGGCCGAGGCGCAGGACGTGGTCGACGTGCCGTTCCTCATCAACATCCACGGCACCGAGGGGGGCAGCGGCGAGCCGTTCCCGATCGGCATCAGCCAGCTGGTCGAGACCTATGCCGGGGTGCCCGGCGTGCTCTCCGGCTCCGACCACTACCTGGGCGACATGACGCTCAACACCACCACGGACCTCTACGTCATCAACGCCTTCATGGCCGCGGTGCACGGTCCCGGACAGCCCACCACCTCGCTGGAGTTCGAAGCGGGCTCGGGCGACTACGGCGGTGGCGTCGACCACCAGTACGACCCCTCCACGGTCGAGCTCAAGACCCGTCGCTCCCTCGCCCAGGGCAACCGGATGGTCAACTACTACCTCTTCGCCGGCGGCATCAACCCGCCGCTCGAGGAGAAGGTCGGCGACGGCAACGACCGGATCAGCTTCACCGGTGAGCGCCACGGCACGGCGGCCCCCGTCGGCCCCGAGGGCCAGAAGGGCATGACGTATGCCGCGACGGCCAGGACCGTGCAGGCCGTGCGGCTGCACGAGCGCTGGCTCTCCCGGATGGCGGAGGACCACGACGAGGTGCAGCTCGGCCTGGTGCTGGACTCCTACGCCACGGAGTACCACCATCCCGACAGCGCGGTGATGACCGAGGTCGTTGCGGACCTGGTGCGGCACCGTGGCGCCGGTCCGCGCCGCGCCCTGGTCCGGTCGATGCTGCTCGGCGGCTACCGCTTCGGCGCGGTCCACCTGCAGCGCGACGAGCCGACCGGAGTCGTCGCCCTCGCGAGCGGCCGTCACCTCTCACCGGAGGTGCAGCAGGGCCTGGTCGACCACGTGACCCGCGGTGGGGGACTGCTCCTGCTGGGGCGCGTCCCCGACCGCGACCTCGAAGGCCGTCCCTGCACCCTCCTCGCCGACGCCCTCGGGGTCTGCGGTGCGGAGATCACCTGGGCCAACCACCACTACTACCCGTCGGCGGTCGCGAGCGGCTGGGCGGCGCCGTGGCCCGAGACCCGGGTGGGGTGGTTCCAGGCCCTGGCGCACCAGCGCGGCGACGCCGTCCTCCACGACGTCGAGGGCGCGGTCATCGGCCTCGACGTCGAGGTGGGCGCCGGACGAGCGGTCCTCATCACGGCCGAGCTCCCGTCGGACGTCCAGCTCTTCGGTCGGGCGCTGCGCCGACTCGGGGCCAGCCCCGGGCTGGAGCTGGCGAGCGACGTCCCCGGGATCTTCGCGACGACGTCGAGTACGGCCGACGGTGAGCGGATGCTGCACCTGACCAACATCACCGGCCACCACAACGGCGTCCGCCTCTCCCTCGACGGCCAGCGGCTCGGCGGTCAGGGTCTCGGCGGTCAGGGTCTCGGGGGTGGCGACCTGCGGGTGCCGCCGCGCACCAGCGCCTTCCTCGCCCTGGGCCTCGACACCCCCGTGGGTCGGGTCGAGTGGGCCAACGCCGAGCTCACCGCCATCGAGGCGGATGCCCTGGCGTTCGGGCCGCCGCTCGGTGACGGGACGACCGTGGTCCTGCGCGGCGCGCCGGACATGCTGGTCGACGGCGCCACGGTCCGCCGGGTGGGCGACCTGCAGACCGTCACCGCACCGGCAGGCGTCCTGGTCCGGGTCGTCCGCGCCTGACCCAAGTCGTGTGCCTCAGACGGGTCCCTGGACTCGCCTCAGGCAGACGCCCCGTCAGGACTCGCGGTGCACCTTGTGCGGAGCGGCCTGGACGCGCGGCTTGATGACCAGCAGGTCGATGTTGACGTGCGCCGGCCGCGAGACCATCCACCCGATCGCGTCGGCGATGTCCTGCGCCACCAACGGCTCGGAGACGCCGGCGTAGACCTTGTCGGCCCGCTCCTGGTCGCCCCCGAACCGGGTCAGCGCGAACTCCTCGGTGCGCACCATCCCGGGTGCGATCTCCTCGACCCGCACCGGCTGGTCGACCAGCTCGAGCCGCAGCGTCTCGGTCAGCGCCGCCACGGCGTGCTTCGCGGCGACGTAGCCCGACCCGCCCTCGTAGGCGACCCGTCCCGCGATCGACCCGACGTTGAGGATCGTGCCGGCGCCCGAGGCGACGAGGGCCGGCAACAGCGCCTGGGTGACCTGGAGCGTGCCGATCACGTTGGACTCGAACATGCCCCGCCAGTCCGCCACGTCGGTGTCAGCAGCGGGCGCGAGCCCCAACGCCCCACCGGCGTTGTTGACGAGCACGTCGAGGCGCTGACCCACCTCGGCGGCGAGTCGCCCCACGTCGTCGGCGGAGGTCACATCGCACACGACCGCCCGGCCACCGATCTCGGCCGCCACGGCCTCGATCCGGTCGACCCGCCTCGCGGCGCAGATCACCTCGAAGCCGTCCGCGGCGAGGCGACGGGCGGTGGCCTCCCCGATGCCGCTGCTGGCTCCGGTCACCACGGCGAGCTTCGTCATGCGCTACCTCCTGCGGGTCGAACTGCACTGGAGTCTCGAAATGCACTGGGGTCAATGGCGATCCACGTCGCCTCCGCCTGGGCGAGCAGGCGGCCGTCGGCGGCATACAGGGCCGTGCCGCTGTGGTACTTGCGGCCCTCGCCGCCGCGCGGCCACGCCAGCACGACGTGTTCCTCGCCGACGGTGGGGAGGCTCGTGACCTGCGCGGTCATCGTGCCGAGCACCATCGGCCGCCCGGCGATGCCGGAGGCCCAGCCGCCGGGGCAGTCCAGCGCGGCCCACACCGTCTCGACGGTGACGTCCGCGGCGGGGACCCACGCGGCGGCATACGCACCGTCGCCATCGGCGAGCCCGCCCGGCTGGAGCCGCAGTCCGTCGCCGGGCTCGCGACGGGTGCCACACGAGAAACAGGTGGGGAAGGGATGGTCGACGAGCCCCTCGTAACCCTCACCGGCCGCGGTGGCCTCGGCAAACGACACCGGCGCGGGTAGGCCGGCCTGCTCCAGGGCGGCAGCGGTCGTGGCCTGCGCGACCGGGTGGTCACCGTCGACGACCTCGAGGGTGCGCCGGCCGTCGGACCAGCCGGGCACGACCTGCAGCTCACGGTCGAGCGGGGGAGGGGTGCGCAGCCGCACGGTGACGGACTCGTCAGGCCCCGCCTCGAGGAGGGCGGCGACGTGGCCGCTGACCCACCCACCGTTGCCCGACTCGGGCGGACCACAGAACCGCGACGGCACGACGAAACCCATGTCCCTGAACCTACTGGGCCACCCCTACGCCGGGTGGCGGGCCGCCGCCCACTCCGTCGCGAGCGTGGACCCGTGCGGCCCCCTGACGGGGGGACGGTCCAGAATGGGCGGTGATGTCACGACCCGCTCCCGACGCCACGCGCTCCGACCCGAACGGTGCGGACTTCAGCCTGCGCCGCATCGCGGTCCCGGCCTACGGGCCGACCATCATCGCGGCCATCGGCAGCGGGGCGGTCGTGCCGATCGTCGCGTTGAGCGCCCTCGACCTCGGGGCGTCGCAGTCGGTCGCCGCCCTCACCGTCGGGCTCGGGCTGATCGCCGAGCTGTTCTTCGCGGTGCCCGCCGGAGCGCTGGTCCACCGGGTGGGGGAGCGACGAGCCCTGCTGTGGGCGAGCGCCGTCGACGCAGTGGGTGCGTTCGTGGCACTCACCGCCCCGTCGCTCCTCGTCCTCATGGCGACCGTGTTCGCGATGGGGTTCACGGCGTCGGTGTTCCTCGTCGCCCGGCAGGCGTACCTCATCGACGCCGTGCCGACCACGATGCGGGCGCGGGCGCTGTCGACGCTCGGCGGCGTGAACCGGATCGGCATGTTCATCGGGCCGTTCATCGGAGCGCCCATCATCCACTTCTGGGGTCCGCGCGCCGGGTTCGCCGTCGCGGTGGCGGCTGGTCTGGGCGCCGCCGCCCTGGTCCAGTTCGGGCCCGACCTCACGGCCGCGCACGAGGCGCAGGCCACGGCGGAGTCGCGCGACCGCGCCCCGGCCAGCACCGCCCGCGTGCTGTGGGACCACCGCAGCACCTACCTCACCCTCGGGCTGGGGATCATGGTCATCGGTGCTGCCCGGTCCGCCCGGCTCGTGCTGCTGCCGCTCTGGGCCAACCACGTCGGGCTCTCCGCGACCACGACGGCGATCATCTTCGGCATCGTCGGCGGGGTCGAGATGCTGCTGTTCTACCCGGCCGGCTCGGTGATGGACCGGTTCGGCCGGATCTGGGTCGCGGTGCCGTGCGTCGTCCTGCTCGGCATCGGCATGCTCTCGCTCCCGCTCACCCACAGCGCGCTCGCGGTGACGGTCGTCGCGCTCGTGGCCGCCGTGGGCAACGGCATGGGGTCGGGCATCGTCATGACCCTGGGTGCGGACAGCGCGCCGGAGTGGGGGCGGTCGCAGTTCCTCGGCGGCTGGCGGTTCGTCTCCGTCGTCGGCGGGAGCGGCTCCCCGGCCCTGATCAGCCTCATCACCGCGCAGGCCGGGCTGGCCGCCGCCTGCGTCTCCCTGGGCGGCCTCGCGCTGGTCGGGACGGGCTGGCTGGCCTACTGGGTGCCGCGCTTCGACCCGGTCCGGCGGGCGGCTCGAGAAGAGGTCGGGGGGCAGCTCGAGAAGAGGTCGACGGGCGATCGGTGACGCGCTGACGGTCGCAGGTGAGAGGCTGGGGCCTGTGACCGACCTGATCGACACCACCGAGATGTACCTCAAGACGATCTTCGAGCTCGAGGAAGAGGGCATCACCCCCCTGCGCGCCCGCATCGCCGAGCGGCTGGGCCACTCCGGCCCGACCGTCTCGCAGACGGTGGCCCGCATGGAGCGCGACGGCCTGCTGAGCCTCGCCGGCGACCGCCACCTCGAGCTGTCCGACCACGGCCGCCTGCTCGCCACGCGGGTCATGCGCAAGCACCGGCTCGCCGAGCGGCTGCTCGTCGACGTGATCGGGCTCGAGTGGGAGTACGTCCACGACGAGGCCTGCCGCTGGGAGCACGTCATGTCCGAGCGGGTCGAGCGCAAGATCCTCGCCATGCTCAAGGACCACCACGACTCGCCCTACGGCAACCCCATCCCCGGGCTCGACGAGCTGGGCGACGAGGAGCCGACCGAGGGCTTCCGCACCGGCCTGCAGACCCTCACCGAGCTGGCCGGGGAGTTGCCCGAGACGGTGCTGGTCCGCCGGATCGGTGAGCCGGTCCAGGTCGACCACGAGGCGCTCAGCCTGCTGACCGTCGCCCGGCTCCTGCCCGGCGAGCGGGTGCGGGTCCACCGCGCCGACGGCCGCGTGGTTGCCGTGCGCGAGGGCGCCCCCGAGTCCACCGGGGTGTCCCTGCCCGACGAGGTCGCCCAGCACGTCTTCGGCGCCCTGGTCTGACCCGGCGTGTCGCGCCCTGTTCGGCGCGTCGCCACTGCCCGCTCATCTGAGCGCCATCGCTGTCTGGCCGCAGGCCTCTGACCTGCGGTTTTGAGCACGGCGGCTGGGGTGTGCCTGACGTCACCTTGGCGTTTCTTGGGTGGGCCGTGACCTCAACGTGACTTTCGCAGGAGCCTTGTGTACGGTGGCTGCGGTTCCCTCGCCCCCTGGGGGGACCGGCTCGATGTGGAAACGCCTAGTCCTGTCACCACGCCCGAGTCATTCAGTACAAACCGCTTGGCAGGAGCGGGGGACCCAACTTTGGGCCTTCTCTTCACGAAAAGGTCCTTGGGGTTAAGTCTCCACGCACGCGCCCGCAAGGTCGGGTGACAACCGTGGAGGCCGGGTGATCTACCTCCATCCGAACCCGACAGCTCACCTCGTAGGCGCTGGAGGTTCATCCATCGTGGCTTCACACAGTTCTGGCCGCCACCGCGCGCCGGGCCGTTTCAACCCCGTCTCCGAGTTGTCCGGCATCGTGGCCAGCGCCGCGCAGCCGGCTGTCAAGACCTCTGCGGTCATCGCCGCTTCCGGTGGTCTTGTCGCCTCGTTCGCCCTTCCCGCCTCGGCCGCCAGCGCCGCTCCGGCCCCGGCCGCCAAGGGCGCCACCACCGCCGCGCCGGTCGCTGTCCAGGCCCCCGAGACCGCGGCTCCCGCGGCCTCCAGCGCCTTTGGCGTCATCGGCTTCAAGGCGACCGCCAAGCCGAAGCCCAAGCCGGTGGTCCGCGTCGTCCCCGACCGCACCGTCCAGGCTGCCAGCCGGTCCACGGCTCGCAAGGACTACACCAGCCTGAAGCCCGCCGCCGGCGGCGTCCTGGCCATCGCGGCCCAGTACGAAGGCCTGATGTACTCCTACGGCGGCACCAGCCCGTCGACCGGCTTCGACTGCTCCGGCTTCACGCAGTACGTCTTCGGCCGGGTCGGCATCAGCCTCCCCCGCACCGCCGACGCCCAGCGCGCCGCCACCACCCGCGTGTCGAACCCGCAGCCGGGAGACCTCGTCTTCTTCGGCAGCCCCGCCTACCACGTGGGCATCTACGCCGGGAACGGCATGATGTGGGACTCCCCGCGCAGCGGCAAGGCCGTCGCCCTCCGCTCGATCTGGTCCTCGAACGTCACCTACGGTCGTCCCTGACCCACGCTGAGCTCGTCGCACCACTGGTTGAGCCACGCACCGCAGGCCCCCTCCGCTTCGGCGGCCCGGGGGCCTGCGGCGTTGTGGGGGTATGCCGCGGGCTCGCCCGGGTGCCCCGTGCCCCATTTGCGCCCTCGTGTGAGGATGGAGCGATGAACGTGGGTCAGACGAACGTGGACGAAGCGACGAACGTGGACGCAGCGACGAACGTGGACGAGGCGACGAACGTGGATGAGGCGCTGAACGTGGACCAAGCGACGAACGTGGATGACGCGATGAACCAAGCAACACGATCAACCAGCGACGCAACACCCTCGACCAATGCAGTGGAGATCGACGTCTGGGCCGACGTGGTCTGCCCGTGGTGCTACCTGGGCAAGCGGCGGCTCGAGCTCGCCATCGCCGAGAGCGCGCACCCGGCCGAGGTAACTGTCACCTACCACGCGTTCGAGCTCGACCCGAAGGCCGCGCACAGCACGGGGGAGACGGTGCTCGCCTGGCTGGCCCAGCGCTACCGCACCGACCTCGACGGCGCCCGCGAGATCGCCGAACGACCGGCGGTGATGGGTCGCCCCGACGGCGTGCACATCGACGTCGACAAGCAGCTGCGCGCGAACTCGTTCGACGCCCACCGGCTCGTCGCACTGGGGCTCGCCCAGGGTGGGCCGGCCCTCCAGGCGGCCGTCCTCGAGCGGCTCTACAGCGCCCACTTCTCCGAGGGCAAGGCCGTCGACGACATCGAGACCCTCCAGCGTCTCGGCGCCGAGGCGGGCCTCGACGGACGTCGCGTCTCGGCGGTCCTGGCCGGCGACGAGTTCGCCGACCACGTGCGCGCCGACGAGGCCGCAGCGATCGACATCGGCATCACCGGCGTGCCCTTCTTCATCGCCAACCGCCGCGTGGCGCTCTCCGGCGCGCACACCCCCGAGGTGATCGGCCAGCTCATCGAGTCGGCCACCAACGGCGACCACGAGTCGATGAGCGCCGGCGCCTGACCCTGAAGTCGCCTGACCGACCCCAAGGGACTCCTCAAAGAACTCAGGAGGAGGGGGCGAGGGCAGCCTCGAAGTCGATCAGGGCCGGCCGGCTGAACAGCACGAAGCGCACCAGCTCGATCCCGCCGGCAGCACCCTCGCCGTCGAGTTCTGACCGGACGGCGTCGACGGCGATCCGGGCCACGTCTGCCGAGTCCCAGCCGTAGACCCCCGCGCTCACCGCCGGGAACGCCACGCTCTTCGCCCCCACGTCCCGCGCGACCTGCAGGCTGCGACGGAAGCACGACGCCAGCAGGGCCGGGTCGGTCTGCCCTCGGTGCTTGTTCGGCCCGACGGTGTGGATCACCCACTGCGCGGGCAGGTCGCCTGCCGACGTCGCCACGGCATCCCCGACGTCGAGTCCGTCGGGGTGGGTGGTGTTCCGGATCCGCCGGCACTCCTCCAGCAGTCGCGGCCCGGCCGCAGCGTGGATCGCCCCGTCCACCCCGCCTCCGCCAAGCAGCTGCGAGTTCGCCGCGTTGACGATGGCGTCGACGGGTTGGGTCGTGATGTCACCCAGGACGGCTTCGATCGTGGCCATCCATCCACCGTAGGACGCGCGCCCAGCCTGGCCCAGCGGCATACCCACGAAGTCGAAGCCGGGGAAGTCGAAGCCGGGGAAGTCGAAGCCAGGGAAGCCGAAGCCAGGGAAGTCGAAGCCAGGGAAGTCGAAGCCAGGGGAACGGGCAGCTAGGGGAAGCCGACGCTAGGGATTGACCGCGAGGAACACGAACGCGGCGAGGAGCACGAGGTGCACGCCACCCTGCAGCCGCGTCGCCCGCCCGGGCACCACGGTCAGGACGCTGACCACGACGGTGAGGGCGAGCAGCACCATCTGCACCGGTCCGAGGCCCAGCAGCAGGGGACCGTCGAGCCAGATCGAGGCGATCGCGATCGCCGGGATGGTCAGGCCGATGCTGGCCATCGCGGATCCGAGCGCGAGGTTGAGGCTGGTCTGGATCCGGTTGCCGCGGGCAGCGCGGGCGGCCGCCAGCGTCTCGGGCAGCAGCACGAGCAGCGCAATGACGACCCCGACGAAGGACTGCGGGAAGCCAGCTGCCGCCACGCCCGATTCGATGGCCGGCGACTCGACCTTCGCGAGCCCGACCACCGCGACCAGCGAGACGAGCAGGAGTCCGAGGCTGGTCCAGGTCTCGCGGTTCGTGGGCGGGTCGGCGTGCACGTCGTCGAGTGGCTCACCGTCGTGGGCGACCGGCAGGAAGAAGTCGCGGTGCCGCCGGGTCTGGGTCGACACGAACATGCCGTACAGCGCCAGCGAGATGACCGCCGCGAACACCAGTTGCGAGCTGGAGAACTCCGGACCGGGCGCGCTGGTCGTGAAGGTCGGCACCACCATCGTCATCACCGCCAGCGTCGTGACCGTGGCGAGCGCAGCCCCGGTGCCCTCCGCGTTGAACGAGATCAGGCGGTACTTCACCGCCCCGACGAAGAGCGACAGCCCGACGATCCCGTTGCAGGTGATCATCACGGCGGCGAAGACGGTGTCGCGGGCCAGCGACGCGGTGTCCTTGCCACCGCTGATCATCAGCGTGACGATCAGCGCCACCTCGATGATCGTCACGGCGACGGCCAGCACCAGCGAGCCGAACGGTTCCCCGACCCGGTGCGCGACGACCTCGGCGTGGTGCACCGCGGCCAGCACGGCAGCAGCCAGCGCCGCCGCCACGACGATCACCGGAATGGTGCCCAGGTGCCGACCCCACGTCAGCACGAGCGCGACGATGGCGACCAGTGGCGCGAGGGTGGTCCAGGTGAGCAGCGTCCCGGTCAAGCTCGAGGGGTTCAGATTGGTGCTCTTGGAGGGGGTCCTGGTCGTTTTCGCGGCCATGCCCCATTCTCGCAGGTGAGCGTCATGCCCTCCCCATCGCTACGGTCGAGCGCATGACCTTCTCGATCGTCGGCCAGGTCGGTGACGCGTTCGGCGTCGCCGTCGCGAGCAAGTTCCCGTTCGTCGGTGCCGTCGTGCCCGAGGTGCGGCTGGGGGTCGGCGCCGTCGCGACCCAGGCCATGGCGCGGGTCGCCTACCGCTCGGTCGCCCTCGACGCCCTCTCTGGAGGCGCCGACGCGCAGGGGGCCGTCACCGCCTGCACCACGCCCGACGCCGACCGGGCGCACCGACAGCTGGGCGTCGTCGGCGTCGACTCGCAGGCCACCTACACCGGCGAGTCCTGCATGGACTGGGCCGGCGGGGTCTGCGGCCGCGAATCCGCCGGGGGCTACGCCATCCAGGGCAACATCCTCACCGGGTCCGACGTGGTCGCGGAGATGGAGGCGGCCTGGCTGGCCTCCGCGGGCCACTCGCTCACCGACCGGCTGATCGCCGCCCTCCTCGCCGGCGACGCAGCCGGCGGCGACTCGCGGGGCCGCCAAGGCGCTGCCCTGTATGCCGTGCAGCCCGGCGCGGGGTACGACCACTGCGGGGTCCTCGCCGACCTCCGCGTCGACGACCACGAGGACGCGCCCCAGGAGCTCGCCCGGCTGCTGCGGATGAACGACCTGATCTTCGGTGGCCCCGAGGACGTCCGCCCACTCGAGGGCGAGCTGGCCGACGAGGTGGCCGTGCGGCTCTCGTCCCTGGGCTACTCCGGCGAGGTGTCCAGCGCCCTGACGGCCTGGGCCGGCGAGGCCAACTACGAGATGCGCCTGAGCCCCGACGGCATCGACGCCAAGGTCCTGGGAGCACTCCGCGACGCCACGCCGGACGCCTAGTAGGGAAGTTAGCGGAGACTTCAGTCGCTGGTCGGGTTGGGGTTGGCGGTCGGGTCCGGGTTGGGAGCCGGGTCTGGGTTGGCAGCCTGGTCTGGGTTGGCCGCCGGCTTGGCGTTGCCCTGCTTGCGGCGCTGGCGCTCGCGCTCGATCTGCTCGGCCTCCAGACGCTCACGCTCGAGCCGCTGCCGCTTCGCCTCCTGGGTCTGCGCCTCGGCCCGCTCACGCACCTTCCGCAGGAACTCCGCGTCGTCGTCCGGGTTCGTCGGCACGAACCTCCCGGGCCGCTCGTACTCCGGGTACGCCGAGCCGGTGTTCCCCTTGTACGGCAGGCTCCGCTGCGGCGTCTGCGGTCGACCAGCCACCAGCCACGCCACGGCCCCCACCAGCGAGGTGATGAGCACCACGAAGATCCAGGTCACCTTGGGCAGGTTCCTGATGCGGGACTCGTCGGTCATGATCACGTCGAAGAGGCAGTAGATCCACAACGCGGTCCCGAGGATCCCCAACCCAAGTTCTGCTCGAATCACGCCGCGATAGTGGCACAGCAGCGACGGTTCGGAAGGCAAAATCGGTGGATCTCCACCGAAAGAGGAGCTCTCAGCGCTTCAGGATGCGGGCTTCCCAGGGGCGGAGCGTGGCGGTCGGCGAGGTGGGGTCGCCGAGGTTGCCGAGCAGGACGGTGGCCGACTCCCAGCCGTCGAGATCGAGCGTGCCATCCAGGCCGGGGCCGGTGAGGTCGAGGTCGTCGCCCGAGAAGTTGGCGAGCACCAGCAGCTCAACGCCCTTGTACGACCGCGTGAACGCGTACAGCGTCTCGTGGTCGGGTGCGTGCAGGTGGAAGTCGCCATGCGCGATCGCCGGCTCGGTGTGCCGCAGCTCGATGACCCGGCGGTAGTGGTGGAACACCGAGTCGTCGTCGGCCACCGCGGCTGCCGCGTTGACCTCTCGGTAGTTGGGATTCGTTGCGGCCCAAGGGGTCCCGCTCGTGAACCCCGCGTTCGCGCTGTCATCCCACTGCATCGGGGAGCGGGCGTTGTCGCGACTACCGAGCCTCAGGTTGGCGAGGATCGCCTCGACGTCACCACCCGCGCCGGACGCCAGGCGGTAGTAGTTGACCGACTCGATGTCGAGGAAGTCGTCGGCCGAGGCGAAGGGCACGTTCGTCATCCCGAGCTCCTCGCCCTGGTAGACGTACGGCGTGCCACGGTGCAGGTGCAGGACCGTGCCGAGCAGCTTCGCCGACGCGACCCGGTGCTCGGGAGCATCGGACCCGAACCGCGACACCGCACGCGGCTGGTCGTGGTTGTTCCAGTAGAGCGAGTTCCAGCCGACCTCGGCGAGGGCGTCCTGCCACCGGCCGAGCGACGCCTTGAGGTCGCGCAGGTCGACCCGGCTCCGGTCCCACTTGTGCGCCCCGATGTCGAGCCCCACGTGCTCGAACTGGAACACCATGTCGACCTCGTGTCGCTCCGGGTCGGTGTAGAGGATCGCGTCCTCGACGGTCACGCCCGGCATCTCGCCGACGGTCAGCAGCTTCTCGGTGCGCCCCTCGAACACCGCCGCGTGCATCTCCCGGAGGAACTCGTGGATGCGCGGCCCGTTCAGGAAGTGCGGCGTGCCGTCACCCAGGTAGGGCGTGGCAGGCAGGGGCTCACCATCGGGCAGTGAGGTCACCTTGGAGATCATGTTGATGACGTCCATCCGGAACCCGTCGATCCCGCGGTCCAGCCACCACCGCATCATCGCGTAGACGGCCTCGCGCACCTCCGGGTTCTCCCAGTTGAGGTCGGGCTGCTTCCGGCTGAACAGGTGCAGGTAGTACTCGCCGGTCGCCTCGTCGAGCTCCCACGCGGGCCCGCTGAAGAACGACTCCCAGTTGGTCGGCTCGGCGCCCTCGTCCCCAGCGGGGTGGCCGTCGCGGGCGGTCCGCCACCAGTACCAGTCGCGCTTCGGGTTGTCCTTGCTCGACCGCGACTCCACGAACCACGGGTGCTCGTCGGAGGTGTGGTTGACCACGAGGTCCATGACGATGCGTATGCCGCGGGCGTGCGCCTGCGCGACCAGCTCGTCGACGTCGGCGAGGGTGCCGAAGGTCGGGTCGATGTCCTGGTAGTCGGCGATGTCGTAGCCGTTGTCGTCCTGCGGGCTCGTGTAGATCGGCGACAGCCAGACCACGTCGACGCCGAGCTGCTGGAGGTAGTCGAGCCGGCTGATGATGCCGGGCACGTCACCGATGCCGTCACCGTCGGAGTCCTGGAAGCTGCGCGGGTAGATCTGGTAGACGACGGCTTCGCGGAACCACTGGTCATCGGTCATGCCCGGAGTCTTCCGAGCGACGGAGTCGTCGGCAAGCGGGGCTCGCGCGGGCACGCCGGAGCGACAGCACCAGCCCCAGTGGCAGGCGCGTCGGAGATGATGGGCACGACGGTGCGCGGGGCAAACCTCACGGCACGCTAGGTCCGTCGGTGGATGGTGACTCGTTTGCGTCCGCCGGGGTCGTGGGTGATCCGGTGGCGGAATCCGGGGTGGTGGATGCGTCGGTGGTGGAACCCGCAGAGTGGGACTGCGTTGTCGAGGTTGGTCAGCCCGCCGGAGGCCCAGGGGTCTTGGTGGTGGTGCTCGGTCCAGGCGTAGGGCCGGTCGCAGTCCTGGGCGGCGCAGGTGTCGTAGGTCTTGGCGAGGGCGACCCGCTGGGCTTCGGTGAAGAACCGTTGGGTCCGGCCGAGGTCGAGCGGCTGCCAGTCACCGTCGAGCACGGCCGGGACGAGGCCGGCGCCACAGGCGAGTCGGCGCGCTTCGGAGGCGGAGATGTCGTGGCCGGTGTCGAGGTGGGCCGCGCCGAGTGACGTCTTGAGGGTGTCGTGGTCGAGGGTGACCAGGACGGTCGCGGCGACCTTGCCGGAGAGGTGGTCGGTGGGCAGGTGCTCGAGCAGCTCCACGAAGGCCCGACCGTACTTCTGGGACCAGTCGAGGTCCTCGGCCCGGAACGCGTCCCAGGTCGCCTCGGCCACCTGGTCGGCGGTCAGCGACCCACCCTGCGACCCGCCCTGGGCTGCGGCCCGTTCGCGGGCGTCGCGGGCCGCCTGCTGGGCGAACCGGCGCGGAGAGGCGATCTGCTGGATGACCTTGGTCAGGATCTGCCCGGCCAGGGTGGGCACCGTGAAGTGTCCGGTGGTGGTGCCGTCGTGGTTGTCGTGCAGGGTCAGCCTGGTCGCGGCCAGGGCACGCTCCTCCTCGCTGCGCAGCACCGCGTCCTCGTGCGCGTCGACCTCGGCCTGCGACCGCCGCGCGGACTCCAGGGCCCGGCGCGCCTTGCGGCGCAACGCCGCCGGGTCGACCCGCTTGCCGACCGCCACCAGCGACTGCTCGATGGCGGCCCGCTGCGTGTCGTCCAGCCCGGCCGGCAGCTGCTGCGCGGTGGTGGCGATCACCAGCGCGTGCTCGGTGCTCAGGTCGCCCACGCTCAGCGCCTGCCGGGTGGCCGGGAGACCGCCGTCGAGCGCGGTCGCCAGGCGTACCTCCCGGGCCGTGGAGGCCCCGTCGCGACGGGACCGAGCGGCGAGCCAGACGGCGGTGCCCGTCATGCCGGCGTCGGAGGCGACGTCGGACTTGTCCACCACCGCCGCCAGCGACAGCTTCAGCGCCGCCATCCTGGCCATCGCCCGGTCCAGCTCGACGACGAGGCTCGACGCGGCATACCCGGAAAGCTCGTCGACAGGCCCGACGCGGTCGAGCACCTCGTGCACCTGACGCACCCCCTCGGCGGCCGTCAGAGGCGGCGCCGGATGGATGGGTGCGATGGCCATGGTCCATGTTATTCGAACACCTGTTCGAAGGTCAACCCATGAAGATGGTCAATTCTGGGAACTCGTTGACCCGTACCCGTCCATGCTGGACGATCAACCCAACAGCGAGGGGGAGTCGTGAACGAGTGGATCTTCGGGAGCCTGCTCATCGGGGTGTTCGTCATCGGAGCGGTGGCGATCGTGACCCTGATCGTCGTCGGCATCGTGCGCCGCGTCGGTGACAAGCGCACCCCCGAGGAGCGACGCGCCGACGAGTACGGCGACATGGCGCCCGGCACGTTCAAGATCACGCCCGGCATCGGTGGCGACGTCGACGGTGGCACCGGCGCGGTGTGAGCCCCGCGCTCTCAGGTTGAGGGTGGTGCGGCCGCCTCGATGAGGCGGGTGAGTCCGTCGCGCATGGCTTCGAGCTCGGCCAGGTCCATGCCGAGGCGGTCGATGATCGCAGGGGGGATGCGTTCGGCACGCTTGCGCGCGGCGGCTCCCTTGCGGGTCAGGGAGACGGCCAGGGCGCGATCGTCGAGCGGGTCGCGCCCACGGGTGACCATGCCGCCGGCTTCCAGCCGCTTGAGCAGAGGCGAGAGGGTGGCGGGCTCCAGGCTGAGTCGCGAAGCCAGCTCGCTGACCCGCAGGGGCGAGTCCTCCCAGAGGGCGAGCATGACGAGGTACTGCGGGTGGGTCAGCCCCATCGGCTCGAGCAGCGGCCGGTAGAGCGCGATCACGTTGCGCGACGCGACCGCCAGTGCGAAGCAGACCTGGCGATCGAGCTGGAGAAGGTCGGCCGCTTCAGCGGGCGGCGGGCGGCGAGCACCCTTCGTCGATGCAGTCACGATTTCGAGTCTAGCCCGACCGGGGCTATCGTTAGTGCAGAGATAGTTAGGCCACTAAGCAATATGGATGCAGATCGAGGAGAGCAGATGAGCAAGGCCGATCACGAAGGACTGTCGTGGGGATACCGCCTCGGCTACCGGATCAAGTGGCTCGGGATGCACCTGTACGGCCCCGCGCAGCTCGGTGAAGCCGAGGACCCGCACCGTCGGCTCGAGCGCCAGCGAGCAGCCCGGGTGGCTGCGGCCAGGCTGGCTCGCGAGACAGGTCAGTAGCAGCCGTTGACCGTGGCGGCGAGCATGTCGATGTTCTGCCGCATGACCGTGGTCGAGGTCGGTTTTCCGTTGATGATGAACGCGAACGCCTTGATGCGTCCGTCCTTGCCGATCGTCCAGCCGGCCAGCGCCACCGCGTCGCTCAGCGTGCCGGTCTTCGCGTAGACCTTGCCGACGGCGCACTTCGACGTGCTCGCGGTGAACCGGTCGTAGGACGCCTTCAGCGTGCCGGTCATGCCGGCCCGGGGCAGTCCCGGGCTCGACCGCAGGATCCGGAAAGGCTCCTTGTTGGCCGGCTCGAACGTGTTCTTGACCATCTTCGCGAGCTGGATGCTGGTCAGCCGGTCGCTGCGGGACAGGCCCGATCCGTCGTAGATCGCCGTGGCGGCGAGGCCTTCGTAGGTCAGGCCCTTCTTGGCAGCGGAGCTCGCCGCCGACCAGGTCTTGCCGGCGCCGGATCGCACGCCGACGAGCCGGTGCAGCGCCTCTGCGTGCTCGTTGTCGGACTCCATCATCATCCGCGTGACGATCTGGTCGATCGTCTGGCCCGCGGACGTGGCGAGCACCGGGTTGGCGGTCGACGCGGTGCCGCGGGTCACGCTGGCGACGGTGATGCCGTAGGTCTTGAGCTTCGCCGCGAAGATCTTGGCCGCGTCGATGGTCGTGTCGCTGACCAGGCGACCGTCCACCACGAGCGCGCGCAGCCAGGTGGTCTCGTCGGGGACGTACGTCGAGGGCCAGCCCGTCGCGAGGCTCGGTGCGGCGAAGAGGGTGTCATCGGCATACAGGCGCACGCGCAGCTGGCCGTTGGCCTTCATGGCATAGGCGGTCTGCTGGGCCAAGGACACCAGCTGCGCGGACGAGAGCGCGGGGTCGCCGGAGCCGATGAGGACGACCTGGTCGGCCTGGGTGCCGCGACGGACCGTCGTGGTGAAGCGATAGGTGGGACCGAATCGCCGCAGCGCGTTGGTGGCGGCGACGAACTTGATCGTCGACGCCGGCTTGAGCGCGGTGTTGCCGTTCTTGCTCCACAGCAGCGTGCCCGTGCGGGCGTCCATGACCGCGCCGCTGAACTGCGTGCCGAACTTCGCGGTGGTCGCGCGGGCGGTCAGCTTGCTGACGATGCGGGCGTCCGCAGCGGACTTCGTGTATGCCGTGGCGAGCGTCGGTGCGCTCACGGCCGGGGCCGCGGTGGTGACAGTCGTGGTGACCGCCCCGGGGGCTGCCGTGGCGTTCGGCGCGACCAGCGCGGTGGCGGCCAGGGCTGCGACGACGGCGGAGGAGGTCAGGAGGGAGCGCGCGCGTGTGGTCATGCCAGTCCTTGGTGAGCGTGCCGCATCTGGGGAGGCTGGGGCGGGTCTGCCGTGGGGGTGTGGCGAAGGTACTGCCCACCACGGCCCAGTGGGGGCTTTCGACCGATTTTCACAGCGTTTCTGGCCGTTCGCCCGAGGTTGGTCTTCGCCTACCAGCAGGCCCCACTGGCATCCGGTCGCGGGCTCCGGCGCGGCTCTCAGACGTCGACGAAGAGCTGGATGGTCGTGGTGGCGCCGACCTCGAGCCCCTCGGCCCGTCGCACCGCGGTCTTGAGCGGCACGATGTAGCGACCGTCCTTGGGCCACAACGACGTGGTCCAGTCGGTCTGGCCGATGCTGACGCGCACCGGGATCATCCCCCAGCCGTAGCTGACCAGCCCGGCTGTCGCATCGAGCGCGTCGCAGAGCTCCTCGGGCACGGTGACGAAGTGGAACGGTGACGGGCCTCTCCAGTGCCAGATCTCCCCGCTGAACTGCAGCTCCATGCCGCACAGGATAGGCAGTGGCCCCGACGTCAGTAGTGGGCCAGCGCCAGCTCCAGCAGCGCCGCCTCGACCTCGCGGTCGAGCTCGAGCCCGCGCAGGCGTGCGGCCGCGTCCGTCGGCCCGTCAGCTGCATTGACGAGGTCGTATGCCGTGCGCTTGAGGTTGTGGTCGATGCGCGCTCTGTCGAGCACTCGGCGCAGCTGCTCGACGGTCCGGTCCCAGCCGAACGGTCGGAGCTCGCCGACCGTGGCCGTGGTGCCTGTAGAGGTGGCGACGTCGCCCAGGTCGAGGCGGATGCCCGTCTCAGTAGGGGTGGATTCAGAATGCGAGGAGCCCTGTGCGCCAACGGTTTCGGCGCCGAGGATCATCAAGGACCAGGTGCGTGAGCTCGGAAGGATGTCAGTGGCACCGGTCGCCGGAGCGACGGTGAGCTTGCCCGCAGCGTCGTCCCAGGTGATGGTCGTGACAGCGGTCTGGGGGTCGGTGTTGCCGTCGTCCTCGACCAGGTCGAACCGGCCGTCCACCCCAGGGGCGAGCACCAGCTCGATGTGCTGGGGGAGCTCGGTGCCGACGCTCGCGTCCTCGGCGCCGGACAGGGGCAGCAGACCTCCCGCCCGCAGCAGGACGGGCAACGTCTCCATCGGCCGGTGCAGCCGCACCTGTCGTCCGCCGCGGTAGCGCGTCCCGGTGAACAGGTCGGTCCAGTCGCCCTCGGGCAGCCAGGCCTGCACGCTCCCGAGCCCGAGGGTCTGCTGCTGCGGGCTGGTGATCGGGGCCACGACGAGCTCGGTCCCGAAGCGGAACTGGGTCGGCACGTCATACGACTCGACGGCGCTGGGGTCCTCCCAGTACATCGGCTCGACGAGCGGTGCCCCGTCGCGCGCGGCGCGGGCGTTCATGGTGTGCAGGTAAGGGATGAGCCGGTGGCGCAGGCGGAGGAACGCGTCGATGGTGGCACGCGGCTCGGCGGGGAAGTTCCACGGCTCCTTGCGGATGAAGGGGTGCAGCGACGAGTGCAGTCGCATGATCGGCGAGAAGACGCCGAGCTGCACCCAGCGCACGGTGAGGTCGTCGTCGCGGCTGCCGTACCAGTGGCCGCCGATGTCGTGGCTCCACCAGCCGTAGCCGATGTTGGAGGCGCTCGCCGTGAGGTACGGCTGGAAGTCGAGAGAAGCCCAGGTGATGTGGGTGTCGCCGGAGAAGCCGACGGGGTAGCGATGGCTCCCCGGACCGGCATACCGGGAGAAGGTCAGCGGCAGCTGGCCTCGGCGGGCCGAGTCGTTGAAGTGCTCGATGTTCAACAACCACAACGGATCCACCCCGGGTGTGCGGCTGAAGGACCCCTGCTGCCAGTCCAGCCACCAGAAGTCAACGCCCTCGTCCTCGAGCGGGTGGTGGAGCCGGGTGAAGTAAGACTCCATGAAGCGGGCGTCGGTGGGGTCGAAGGGGATCGGCCGCTCAGTGGCCGGGTCGACGCCCATGTCCTCCGCCACCTGCTGGTAGGCGTCCTCGAAGGCTCGGACGCCGTCGGCGGGGTGGACGTTGAGCGTCACGGCGAGTCCCCGGCGGTGCAGCTCGGCGAGGAAGGCCGGCGGGTCGGGGAAGAGGTCGCGGTTCCAGGAGTAGCCGGTCCAGCCGACGCCGAACCGCGGGTCGATGTCGACCCAGTGCCAGTCCATGTCGATCACGGCGACCGACAGCGGCACCTCCTCGGCCTCGAAGGTGTCGAGCAGCTCGAGGTACTCGGCGGCGGAGTAGGGGTGGTAGCGGCTCCACCAGTTGCCCAGCGCCCACCGGGGGAGCATCGGCACGTCGCCCGACACCGCATAGAGGTCGGCGACGGCGGCGCGGTAGTCGTGTCCGCGCGCGAAGATGTAGAGGTCGGTGGTTCCCTTCGTGCGAGGGGCCGGCGCACCGTCCTGGATGAGGAACGACTCGGAGTCGTCGATCACCGCGATGCCGTTGCGCGACACCACTCCCGGGCCGAGCTCGATCGCGCCGTCGACCTCATCGAGGGTGCGGGCCGTACCGCCGAGCCCGTCGGCCGCTTCGCCGAACCGCCACTCGACGGTGTGCGAGCCGGGCATCGGCGAGGTCGCCTGCACCACGAGACCACTGGGACTGAACGGCATACCGTCGTAGGAGAGGTGGAGGCAGCCGGTGGTGAGCTCGACGCGTTCGCCGTCGCGGTGGACTTCGACGTCGGGCTTGGGAAGCGCTCGGTTGACCGCGAAGGTGCTGGCCCGGTCCTCGAAGGCGCCGTCGTCAGCCCACTCGAGGCGCAGGAGCCCTGGAGTGAGGACGGTGATCCGCCAGTGCTCGCCCTCGACGATGGAGTCGGGGTCAGCGACCGGGTTGCCTGGGACCGTGAGTCGAGAGGCCACGGGAGCCGTCCTTCGCCATCGAGGGTGTGGGATGCATGCGGCTCCAACGCTATCGACGCGGTCCCCAGCCGCAAGAGGTGTGCCCACTCCGGATGGCTACGCTGGTGAGGGGTTGGCGTCTCATGGTCTTGGAGGCAATCGAATGAGTGCGCTCGAGTACACGATCTGGATCGAGGCAACGCCTGAGCAGGTGTGGCTCGTGTATGCCGATCCGGTCAGGATCCCCGACTGGCAGACCGGGAAGCCGGTGGTGGCGATGGTCCAGGGTCCTCCGGGCGTGCCCGGCTCCACGTACGTCTCGAGGCGAGGGCCGCTCGCAGCGCGCACGACGGTCCTGAGCGCCAACCCGCCACACGAGCTGGTGACGCGGACGGACGCATACCTCGGCTTGAGCGTCGAGGTGAGCTCCCGACTCATCGGGCATTCGGGCGGCACCGACCTGCGACTCCACGCCACAACGCAGTGGCGCCGCCGGCTGGGTCCTGTTTCCAGGATCGTGGAGATGGCGATCCTCAGCCCACGTGAAGCGCGCAAGGAGCTGACGAACTTGAAGGTGCTGGTCGAGCGGCAGGCGGACTCAGTATGAGCACCCACGGTCTCCTACGCCATGGTCACTTCGATGGCGTCCGCGCCCTAGGGACGTCGGGGACGAGCAGCGTCCCCGGGGAGCCCGAAGACCGTGCGCACCCCGGGACTGAATGCCACGTGGTCGGGCGGCCGAGCGGTGAGGCCGGGCAGGCCTGCCGAAGCGACCAGATCGTCGTCCAACGCCAGGACCTCCACGTCGTGCACTGGCCAGGGCTCGTGGTGGTTGGGGACGTAGAGGGTGCGGCCCCACCAGTGCACGTGCAGTCCCCAGCGCGCGCTGAGGAAGTCGTCGAGCTCGGTGCTCTGACGACGTGCGCCTGCACGAACCGCCACGTGGCTGGCAGTTGGCGTGCCAGCGCGACGGATGCGCGCGGCATACGTGTGCACGTCACTGCTCGCCCGGTAGCTCATCCGGGCCCAGCGGTACGGCAACCCGAACGTCAGCCTGGCGCCGACCACCACGGCCGCCCGGTCGGCGTCGAGGCTCAGGAACACGATCCCGCGGCGGCCGGTGTCGTCGACCGAGTAGAGCCGCACGTTGGTCTCCAGGAACGAACCCAGGTAAGGCACCCGGGGACCCCTGCCAACACCGGCGCCGACCATCCGGAACGGAATGAGGCCGACGTAGGTGAACCCGTCGAGGGTGTCCGGGTGGACGCCGGGCGGCATGAGGTCTGCGACCGCTTCCGGTCTCACCGCCCAGTGCAGGAAGGTGAGATCCCGCCAGCTCTGGGTCATCAACGTTGGCCCCGACAGCATCGGTGCCTCCGATGAGACCGGCTCGATGCCTGCGTGGCTCACTCTCCCAGCCTAGGTGGACCTCCCCACGCTCAGGCGAAGGGCGGCCGCACCCTCGCCGGTGAGCTGATCGAGGGCCGCGGGTCTTCCGGTGAGCAGGAGCAGGATCGCGCCCATCGGCCCGGACACCTCAGGTCCATCGCCGCGGCTCCACTCAGTGTCGGTGGCGCTGAGCCGGCAGGTGGCCCACGGCAGTCGGCGGTTGACGTTGGCGAGCCACGTGTTTCGGGTGTCCCACCGACGGGTCGCGGCCAGGGCGCTGAGCCACGGCCGCATGGGGAGGTCCACTCCGAGGGGGATGGCGATGTCCTGGCCGTGGACGAGGATGTCGGTCAGCGTCTCCAGGGGCGTGAGCCCGGCATTGTGGCGACGTGACCCGATGTCGGCCCTGATCCCCGCGATGATCTGCTCCGTGGACAGGGCCTGCGCCTGCACGACTCCGGCATCGTGGATGAAGGTGTTCAACGGCATGCTCCGCACGAGCCGGGGATGGCGGACGAGGAAGCCCAGGGCATCCCGCACGCGCTGCTGCTGCATGGTGAGGTGGGCAGCGACGTGTCGCACGGTCCAGCCGTCGCAGAGCGACGAGTGCTCCCACTGCTCGGGCGTGAGACCTTCGAGCAGTGCGGCGGTCCTGCCCCGCTGGTCGTCGATCCCAGCCCACAGGGCGTCCGCTTCGGTGGCCGTCAGGGTTGCCATCACGTCTCCTTCCAGTGAACCCCGGCGCCCTCAGGTGAAGACCGGGGGCTGCAGGCGGGTGCGCTTGAGCTCGAAGAACTGCGGGTATGCCGCGAGCGAGCGTGCACCCTCGAACACCTGGAGCGCGTGCTCGCCACGCGGGATCGCGTTGAGGACCGGACCGAAGAACGCAACCCCGTCGAAGGAGGTGATCGGCGTCCCGACGTCGCCTCGTCCCACGAGCGCCACTCCCTCGTCGTGGCTGGCCTGCATGGCGTCGTCGTGCGCCTCGGACTCCATGGCGTCCTCCAGCTCGGCCGGCAGCCCCACCTCCGCGAGGGCAGCCCTGATCACCTCGTGATACTCCGCCGAGGTGGGTCGGCGCCATACGTCGAAGACGCGCTTGCCGAAGGCGGTGTAGAAGTCGGCGAGCGCCTCGATCCCGCGCCGCGCCACCACCGCGGTGGCCACCTTGGCCGGCCCGCGGCTAGCCTCGATGTTGCTTCGGTACTCCGGCTCGATGTCCGTGCGGTCCTGGTTGAGCAGGTAGAGGCTCAAGACATGGTGACGCACCGTCACCTGCCTGAGTCGGCCCACCTCGAGCAGCCAGCGGGAGGCCGTCCATGAGTAGGGGCAGACCGGGTCGAACCAGAAGTCGACCACCGTGTCGCGGGTCGTGTCCATGATGCCTCCGTGACTAAACTAGTCCTATCGACGAACTACTATAGTTCGATGATGGGACTTTGTGAAGGGATGCCATGGAACGCGAACTACCGGCCAGCCTGTTGATGTTCATCGCCTCGCGGTCGGCTGCCAACCGCATCTTCGAGGCGCTGCAGGAGCGCGGCTTCGATGACGTCACCATCGCGCAGAGCCGGCTCATGATGGGCATCGACCTCGAAGGCACCCGCCTGAGCGTGCTCGCCGAACGCGCCCAGATCGCCAAGCAGACCGCCACCGCCCTGGTCGACAAGCTCGAGCACGCTGGTTACGTCGAGCGGGTTGCCGATCCCACCGACGGCCGGGCCCGCTTGGTGCGCATGACTTCTCGAGCCAAGAAGGCGATCCCGTACGCCCGGGCCGAGGAGGAGCGCATCGAAGAGGAGTGGCGGGCCCACCTCGGCTCCAAGCGCATGCAGCAACTGCGCGACGCCCTCACCGAGCTACGGAAGGTCACCGACCCCTACGCCTGACGACATGCCTTGGAGGTATGCCGGCGTGGCCCGGACCGCGGGCGAGTGGCCCCGGGAACACCCCGGACGGTCGTGCGTCCAGGGGAACGGCTCGGACGTCCGATCGTTTGGGCCTGACAGATGGGGCAGTTCGCGGGACCATCGAAGTTCGGGAGTACGGCTCTAAGGGGTCACCATGACGAACGACGTTCCCGGGCTGGCGGGCCATGTCGACTTGAAGGACGTCCCGCGCGAGGAGGTCCGGTTCGGCGTGGTGCTGAACGGTGGGGTCAGCCTCGCGGTGTGGATGGGTGGCACGGTCACCGAGCTGGACCGGCTCGCCAAGGCCGACCCCGACCGGCCGGACAGTCCCTACGCATTGATGCTGCGACTGGCTGGGTGCGTCGCGCGGGTCGACGTCATCGCGGGCACCTCGGCCGGTGGGATCAACGGCGCCGCGCTCGCCTTGGCCCAGGTGAACCAAGCCGCCCGGATCGCCACCCTGCGTGACCTGTGGATCGAGCAGGGCCAGCTTGAGACGTTGCTCCGCACGCCGTTCGTGGGCTCTCCCTCCTCGCTGATGCGAGGTGACGAGTACTTCCTGCCCGAGCTGAGCAAGGCCCTGGGGGCGCTTGCCTGGCCGCTGAAGACGACGACAGCGGCGCAGGCGCCGATCGACCTGACGATGGCCACGACCGTGCTGCAGGGCAACCAGCTGGTCACGACCGACGCCCTCGGCCAGCCGTTGCCGCAGGCGCTGCATGCGGGCCGGCTGCGCTGGAGCCGATGGCCCACGCCGGAGCGCGATCCGGGCACCGACAAGCCCTTGCCCGACCCGTTCTCGCCGGACCGGATCCGTGCAACGGCTTCGGAGCTGGCGCTGGCAGCCCGCGCCTCCGCCAGCTTCCCGGTGGCCTTCGAGCCGACCTTCGTGCCGGTGGGCGAGGGCCGACGACCGGCTCAGCCCGGGCAGCCGGCCTCGCAGGTCTCGGCGCGATCGGCGGACGACAGGCGAGTGCGTCCCGACCTGGAGTCGGTCGTGGCGTCGTGGGGGGAGGTCCGACGCAGCCGCGACCGGTCGCGCTTCACCGTCGACGGCGGCCTGTTGGCGAACACCCCGACGCACTACGCGCTGCGGGCGATCCAGGCGATGCCGGCCGATCGTCCGGTCCGACGGGTGATGCTGCTGGTCTACCCGCATGCGCCGATGCCGGGTGAGGACCCGGCCGACGCCCTCGATGCGCCGCCAACGCTGCGCGAGACCTTGACCGGGGTGCTGTCGTCGCTGTCCGCGCAGGGGGGCCGGACGTTCGTCGAGGAGATCGAGCAACACAACCGCGCCGCTGCCGGGCGACGGGGGACCCGCACCGACATCCTGCTGACCATCGCCGAGGCGCAGACCGGGACCGGACGCGGCGAGGAGGAGGCCTACCACGGCGCGCACGCGGCATACCAGGGCACGAAAGCGGCGACGAAAGACCCTGCAGCGCAGACGAGTTCAGCCGATGCGGTCCCGCGCCGCGAAGACCGGCAGACCGTGGAGTCGCTCGCGCGCTCGCTGTTCCCGCACTATCGGCGGCTGCGCAAGTGGCGGGCCGCTCGCGACCTGGCCCGTCGGCTGCTCGATGCGCGGGCCGCCAACATCGACCTGGCCAGTGCCGAGGTCTCGGCGTGGAGCTACGAACGCGTGCGACAGGCGGCCCAGAACGCACAGCGAGCGCTCGACGATCCCGGCAACATCGGCATGCCCTATGTGCCGGAACGCATCCCCGACGCGGCGCACCCGGATCGCGGGCCGGGTTGGGCCTGGGGCAACAGCGGCGCCGAGCGGATCGCCGAAGCAGCCATCGACCTGATCCGCCGCCTCATCTGGGTGCTGGAGCCCGGCCCGGCGTACGAGAAGGTGGCCAACGCGTTCCAGATCATCTCGGAGGAGTCGGTCCGCCTCACCGACTGCCGCGCCCTGATCGACGACGACTGGGAGACCCACGAGGTGCTCGTGACGCTGGAGCCGAACCAGTCGTACTGGGAGTTCCGGCTCGGCTGCTATGCCGAGCTCATGCTCGGGGTCGAGCCGGCCGGTCTCGACCAGCAAGCCAAGGACCTGGCCGCGCGTGAGGGCGCCCTCGTGCGGACACAGACCGGCGCGCAGGCCCCGGCGGACGCGCGGGCGGCAGAGGTGCTCCGCGCAGTGGAGAAGCGGCTGGCCTCGGTCCGTGAGGACCCGGGCCACGTCGGGCGGACGGTCCGCAGCCACGTGCAGACCGTGGTCGACTGCCTCGTGGGGATCGTGCCCTACCTCCCGGCGTCGCAGGACGCCGACGGATGCATGACCCCGGGCGACGGGCTGCTCGCCTGGCACGACTTCCTGGTGCCGGAGGCCGAGAGGGGCGGCCAGGCGCTCGACGCGGAACAGCTGCTCACCCGGCTGCTGCAGCTGGAGGTCGCCAGCACCGCCCTCGGCGACGAGACCACGGACGGCTCGACCGTCGCGGTCGACCTCGTGCAGCTGTCGGCGCAGACCGCGAATGCCTTTGCCCGACACTCGATCACCGCCGACGACAAGCTCGGAGGGATGTCGGTCCTGAGGTTCGGTGGCTTCCTGAAGCGGTCGTGGCGCCTCAACGACTGGATCTGGGGCCGGCTCGACGCTGCGTCGGTGTTGAGCCTCACCGTGCTGGACCCCTCGCGGGTCCGTCGCGCGGCCGAGCTCTCCGGGTACCTCGTGACCGGGCCGCCGGCGACCCTCGCGCAGCAGACGGTCGACGGCCTGGTGGCGTCGCTCTTCGGCGCGGGCTCCGCTCTCGTGGCGGACGATCCGAGACTCAGCAAGCTCCGGGAGGAGGCCGTCGCCGAGCTGACCGTCACGTTCAATCCCGACACCCCGCCCGGTGACCTGCCTCCGTCGATGCCCGCACTCGCAGCACTTTTCGCCTGGGCCATCCACCTCGACGTGGTGCCGGAGGACCTGCCCGCCCTGCTCGGAGCGATCCGTGGCGACGAGGTGGACGGTGCCAGCGCCCGCTCCCGGGGCCAGCTCCTCGTCAAGGCTGACGCGGCCTTCCTGGACGGGGTGTCCACCAAGGTCCGCGACGGGAGCCCGCTCACGCAGGCGGAGAAGGTCGAGACCCTCGCAGCGTTCGACCGAGCGGGCGTCGGGCGGGAGACGTTGGCGTCGGAAGTGAGCAGCGACCTGCTGATCCGCTCCGTGACGACGGCTGCCGCCGTCGCCGCCACGACCCTCGATTCCCCGCGTTCCGGGCTGGGTGCGCTCCGTCTGATCACCCGCACCCTGCGCGGGCTCATGCTCGTGATCTATTGGGGCGTCGTCGGGCTCACGAGCCGCGGCGTCGCGCGCGCGCTGGCGACGCTCGCGCTGGCGTTGGGCGGCGTCCTCGTGGTGCTGTCCCTCTTCGGCGCGCTGCCGGCGGCGGTGTCGGGGCCGGCCACGGCGATCGGGTTCGGAGTGCTGATCCTCGGTTTCAGCTACGGCGCCATGCGCTCGGGCACGGTGCTGCACGGACTCGTGCTGCTGACCCCGCTCGTGCCACTGGTCGCGGAGGCGGTCACCCAGGCGCGGGAGGACGCCACTGCGGCCGGCGGCGCGATCCAGGGCGCCACCGTCGTCATCGCAACGGTGGTGCTCTCGCTGGGGCTCATGCTGCTCGGGTCGATCCCGGCGGTGATGGGCAGCCCGTATGCCGCGCTGGGTGGCCTGGCGATCCGGGCCGGCGTGCTGCCCCCCGAGCAGCCGAGCTCGAACACGTGGGGGCACCTTGGCGAAGGCATCTGGTGGCGGCTCCGAGGCGTCTCGCGATACCTGGACCTTGCCCTCATCCGACTGGCGCTGGCGGTGGCGCCCTTCGGGCTCGCCGTGTGGGTCACTTCGTCCGGCTGGGACCGCGTCTTCCGAACCCTCCATGCCCACTGGACGCCCTGCCTGGTCGTGGGCATCGTGCTGTCCGTCAGCGGCATGGTCATCGCGGGGGTGACTGCGTTCGCCTTGCAGCAGCTGGCCGAGGACCGCAGCAGCGACCGGGTGAGCTGGGCATTCGGGCGGGTGGCGCACCCGGTCGGCGTCCAGGTGGGCTGGTCGGCCCTCTACGGGATCGGTTACACGGCTCTCGCGCTCGCCCTGATCCGCGACTCCTGGGGCTGGCAGTCACGGACGTGGGCGCAGGCCCTGTGCGCCTTCGCGATCGTGGCGGGGATCCTGCTCACCGTCGTCGTCCCGATCGTGTTGCCGTTGTGGGCGATTCGCGCGGCGGCTCGGCTCGAGTACGAGCGAGCCAGGACGACTGCGGCGTTCGTCGCAGTCGCGGCCGACTTCGGCGTCGAGGGGAGCAGCGAGGCCACCATCAGTGGCGCGAGGTCGTATGCCGTGGACCTCCTTCGCCGCGACCGGTCCTACCGGTGGTGGGTCAGGTATCCACCGCCCAAGCACATCACCGACCCCGGTCCGTCCCTCAAGCGACGGGGCACCAAGCTCCTCCAACGCGTCGAGCAGGAGCGCGCCGCCGTGGCCTCGCGAACCAAGGGCAGCTCGGGCGAGTAGCCGACGACGCGTTGGCGCCGTCTGGACCAGGTTCGCCGGGCCAGGTTCGCCGGGCCAGGTTCGCCTGGGCCACGCTCGCAGGGTCCGTGTAGATCGGAAGCGTCACAAAGCGCCATACTTGGTAGCAAACCCAGCGAATTGATGGAAGGCTGGGTCATCCAGAGGGCCGTACCGGAAAGAGGGGTCGCCCGTGCTTGGACTGACACCGCAGGTTCGGGCCAAGGTGAAGCTGGACCGTGAGGTCGTGACGACCGAGGCCATCGCGGCCGCGCTGGAGCACCGTGTCTACGGGCCCGACGTTGACCAGGACCAAGTCAGGCAAGGCTGCGAGTACGCCCTCGAAGTCGGCGTCGCCGCGGTCGTGTGCCGGCCGGACCAGTTGGCCATCGTTGCCGGGCAGCTCGCGGGGACCCCGACGGCGACCGTCACGGCACTGGCGTTCAACGACAGGTCGCGGCAGCACGATCCTGCCGACCTGGCGGCGGAAGCTCAGGAGCTGGTGTGGGCCGGCGCCGCCGAGGTGGCGTTGATCGTGGCACCCGGGCTCGACGGTGCGGGCTGTCTGCACTTGGTCCGTGAGCAGCTGACGGCTGTCGTCGAGGCCGCGCAGCCCCAGGGCGGCAAGGTCCGCGTGCTACTCGACACGACCTTGGCATCCAAGGACCAGATGAAGGCCTGCACGGCTCTCGTCGGCGCCGGAGGGCCGACGCTCGTCCAGGGCGGAACGTACAGCGGCGACCGTGCGAGCTTCTCGCAGATCGAGGCCATGCGTCACGCGCTCCCCGCAGAAGTCCTGCTGAAATGGACCCAGCCGTTGAGATCAGTCGAGATGATGCTGGTCTGCCTGTCCTTGGGCGTCGACAGGTTCAACGGCGACATCCCGACGCTGTTGAAGTCGGCCGAGCGCAGTTCGCAGCTCGCACCCCTCATGCTCCCGATCCACGGCGTCGACTTCTGACCCTTCGCCCGTCAGGACTGGTCGAGTCGGCTGCACTGCTCGGGGGTGAGCGCGAGGTCGCTCGCGGCAGCTGAGGCGCGGATGGTCTCGGGGCGACTGGATCCGGGGATCGGGATGACCACCGGCGACTTGGCGAGCATCCACGCGAGGGTGACCTGCTGCGCGGTAGCCCCGACCTCGGCCGCGACCTCGGCGAAGGGCGCGTAGCGGGTGGCGAGGTCAGCGGCGTTCTTGATGCCTCCGAGTGGGCTCCATGGGAGGAAGGCGATGCCCAGCTCGTCGCACAGCTCGAGTTCGGGCTCGCTGGAGCGGAATGCGGGCGAGAACTGGTTCTGCACAGAGACGAGCCGCCCGCCGAGGATGGCCTGAGCAGTGCGGATCTGGTCGGGGTTGGCGTTGGAGATGCCGGCCATACGGATCTTGCCGGCGTCGAGCAGGTCCGCGATGGCGCCGACCGAGTCCTCGTAGGGGACGGTGGGGTCGGGTCGATGGAACTGGTAGAGCCCGATGGCCTCGACCCCGAGGCGCCGCAAGGACGCGTCGCACGCTGCCTTGAGGTGTTCGGGGGAGCCGTCCAGGGTCCAGGCGCCGCCGCCCGGACGCAGGTGCCCGCCCTTGGTGGCCACGAGCACGCCGGAGGTGTCGCCGCCGTACGAGCTCAGGGCCTCAGCGATGAGGGTCTCGTTGTGGCCGAGGTCGTCCGCGCCGAGGTGGTAGGCGTCGGCGGTGTCGATGAGACTGATGCCGGCGTCGAGCGCGGCATGGATGGTGGCAATGGAACGAGACCGTTCGGGTCGGCCCTCGATGGACATGGGCATTCCGCCGAGTCCGATGGCGCTGACCTTGGTGTCGCCGATCTGGCGCGGGTTCATGGTGGTGGCTCCTTGAGCTGGGGGTTTCGGGGGATGGTTGGGAGCTGGGGGTTCAGGCGGTGGTTGCGGGTTCAGGGGCTGGTTGCCGGTTCAGCTGGCGAGGATGGCCAGGGAGGTGGGCTGGCCCGCGCTCTGCGGGACGCTGCTGGCGCGGACCGCATCCAGGACGCGCAGCAGGTCGAGGAGGTCGAGCCTGCCATCGACGGCGACGTTGTGCGCCCAGTACTCGAGGTCGGTGACGGTGGCGGTGACGGCGAGGCGGCTGGCCTCCTCGACGGTCAGGGGCTGGAGGTCGTTCAAGGGACTGTTCCGTTCAGGGTGGGGCGGATTGCTGATGTCGTCAAGAATTGCCGACCCTGATTAACATGTCCAACAGTAGAAACTGATGGGAGTAACCACCTATGCTTCTGGGTCATGGATCTGCGTCAGCTGGAGCATTTCGTCACGGTGGCCGAGGAGCGGCACTTCACCCGTGCTTCTGAGCGGCTGTTCATCTCCCAGTCCGGGCTGTCTGCCTCGATCAGGGCGCTGGAGAAGGAGCTCGACGCGGAGCTGTTCGACCGCAACACCCGACGGGTGGCTCTGACCGACGCCGGACAGGCCTTATTGGAGGAGTCCCGACGCACCCTGGCGAGCGTGACGGCCGCCCGTGACGCAGTCGCCGCGGTCCAGGGATTGCGGCGGGGCCGGCTGCGTGTGGGCACCGAGCAGTGCCTGGGTGCGGTCGACGTACCCAAGGAGCTGGCGACCTTCCATTCGGAGCACCCCGGAGTCGAACTCGTCGTCCAGCAGGCCGGGTCGGCACGCCTGATCGACGAGGTCCACACCGGGCGGCTCGACATCGCCTTCGTCGCAGGGGCGCCTGGCGCCCCGGACGACGTGAGGTTCGAGCGACTGACCAGTGAGCCCATGACGCTGGTCTGCCGACCCGAGCACGGCCTGACCCGCGCCAAGCGCGTGGCCTGGAAGGCCTTGGGAGATGAGGCCTTCGTCGACTTCAACACCGACTGGGGCTCCCGGCAGGTGGCCGACCGGGCCTTTGCTGCGGCGGGGGTGACCCGGCGCATCGCCTCCGAGGTCAATGACGTCCACACCTTGCTCGATCTCGTCGAGCACGGCCTGGGCATCGCCGTGGTCCCTCGCCACATCGCCGCCAAGAAGGCCGGCAAGCTGGTCGCCCTGCCGCTGCCTGCCGATGGACCCACCTGGGACGTCACCATCGCGCTCCCGACCAGCAGCACCACCGCTGCAGGCGAGACCTTCCTGGCGCCGATCCGCAAGCGGTTCAACGACTGACGTCTCGCACGTCTGGTATGCCGCCGTGAACAGGCTGCCGATCAGGCGCTCCGGCGTACGCGTGTGTCCGGTGGACGCGTAGATGGGTCCGCTGCGCGGAGGCGCGCAGTGACCCGGTCGGGTGAGGCTGGATCCACCATCCACACCACGCACCCAGGAGACATCGTGTTCATCGCCATCCTCGACTTCTCGACCGCCCCGGCTGACCGCTCTCGCGCCTTGAGCCAGCTCGAAGGCGAGCGGCCAATGGTCCGCTCGATGCCGGGCAACCTTGCGTTTCGCGTCTACGCGTCTGGCGAGGACGACCGCACCGTCACGGTGGTGCACGAGTGGACTGACCAGTCGTCGTTCGTCGCCTACCTGGCTTCCGACGCCTTCGCCCGGTCCAACGGCATACTGCGACCGTTGATCACTAAAGGACCGGTGAGCCGGCGCTTCCGCGCCGAACTCGTCGAGTCCGTGGCTTGACGGGAACGGCCTCCCTACGATCGGTGCGTGAGAGTTCACCCGTGACCCGCGAGGCGTTCGCCTTCACCCGGTCGTTCGCGCCGACCCAGCCGACCGAGCTGCTCGTCGACCGTCACTACTTGCTGTGCGCCTCGAGAGGCGCACTACGGCTGGAGGCCGAGGGACAGCGTTGGCTGCTGCCGCCGGCCCGGGCCGCCCTGCTGACCGCGGGGCGGCCGGCAACGGTCACCATTCCGCAGCCGGCCACGACCGCCTCGGTGCTCTTCCACATCGACTTCGTCCCACCGCCCCGGCAGGGGCTCACGGTATTCGACCTCGACCCGCTGGCGCGCGCGCTCGTCGCCGAATGCGGCGGATGGCAGGAAGCAGAGGAGCCACTCCCGCCCTACGCCCGCGCCATCTTCGCGGCCCTGGCCGCAGTGGCGTGGCGGCTGGCCGAGCTGCCCAGCCCTGTCGTCATGCCCGCCGGGCGTTCGGCTGAGGTGCGGACTGCGTTGCGGCTCACCGAGGAAGGACTCGCCACTGAGATCCGGTTCGAGGACGTCGCGGCCGAGGTCGGACTCGCACCCCGCTCTCTGGCGCGCCGGTTCGAGGCTGAGGTCGGGATGACCTGGCGCGCAACGCTCCGGCGGATGCGGGTCCTGCGGGCTGTCGAGCGGCTCGCCGCAGACGACACCCCCGTCACGACGATCGCGCACGAGGTGGGCTACGGCTCGTTGTCGGCGTTCAACGCCGCCTTTCGTGAGCTGACCGGTGCCACGCCATCGGACTACCGCGCCACCTTCACCCGCTGAATCGGCTCGCTTGGGCTACCCCCTCCATACTGGTGTCGTGACAGACGCAGGGTCTCTGCCGGAGAGCTTCTGGACCTCGCCGGCCTTTGCCAAGTACGTCAAGCCGCCGTTGACTCCTGAGGTGCTGCGCATCTTCGAGGACGAGTTCCGGGTCCGGCTTCCGGCGTCACTGGTGCGGCTCCTGGAGGAGCAGAACGGTGGCTACACCGACTGGACCTTTCCCTCCGATGGGGTGCCAGATGTGGTGCACCGCATGGTCCGTGGGATCGGACCCGGGTTCCCGCGGCTGGAGCAGCAGGCCTGGTGGCAGCGCGACGAGGACAACACCTGGGTGCCAGCCGACCCGACGGGTCTCATCCCCTTCGACGGGGACGGACACTGGGACCTGTGCCTCGACTACAGGGGAGCGCCGCGCGACCAAGGTGGGTATCGCATTTCGCCGAAGGTGACGGTCATCGACTGCGAGCTGCGGCGAGAGGAACCGGTCGCCGACAGCTTCGACGGCTACCTGGCTCGTGTGGTGCACCGGTCGACGCTGGAGGATCCCGCCTAGCGTGGAGCCCCTGGGCGTGGCCTCCAGCCAGATGACGTTCGAGCGCTCGACTGACGGTTGCCTACGGCTCTCGGTCTCCACGTAGCCATCGGGACCCCCGTTGTGCGAGACCGGCGGAGTCGGTGCGATCAGATGCGGCGGCTGCTTGTGGAGCCGGCTGCCCTCCCTGTTCGTAGTAGCGCAGGGTCTCGATTCACCTGGTCGAGAAAGTCATCGACCTCGCGTTCGTCATACCCCGACGCATCGACGTCGGGGTGAAGTTCTGTCGTATGACGTCCGTCGATGTCAGCATGAAACCCATGATGCGCCCCGGGCGACATCCGAGCACGTCCAGCGCACGCGGCGGAAGGTCCGTGGCCTCGGCCCGCGATTGTGGAAGTGGTGAGCTCGCGTATGCCGGGCGGTTCCGGTTACCCAAGGGGTCCGGCTCCGGGGCTGCCGCTGCTAAAGGGGTTGGTCGGATGGTCGATGTCGTGTTTCTCGACTTCGACCGCGCCGCACCGGCGGCAGGTCAGTATCTCGGTGTCGTTGGGCCGCCGCTCCCGCTGCCAACGGTGGCCCCTCACCAAGCAGTTCAGGGCCTTGATGTCCATCTATCGAGTGTGCGCGCTCATTGCCGCTTTCCACCAGCCCACCAAGGGCCCGCGCTCGGGCTGCCGGTCCAGCCCCGCTCGATCTCACCGTGCAGTCGCACCTACAGCGTTCGTTCCCGATAGCCCTGCTTCGCGCCGGGCTAGTCGGGAAGGAGGCCGAGAGTCGACTTGGCGAGGCTGCGGACGAGAACCATCTCGTCACTCGCGATGACGTCATCTGCGGAGGCAGTCGCCGGCACCTGACGCAAGGCCTCATCCAGCTCCCGCAGGCACTGGTCTGGTTGTTCGCCGAACACCTGGGTCCGACTGTCAAGTGCGGCACCCAGGCCGCTGTTGTCGAACAGCCGCTCCCAGCACTCCTCGAGCGAGGACTGGCCGGACGGAGTCAGGCTGGTCCAAAGCCGGCGCTGGTGCTCCTCGTCGGCGAGCTCGTTGAGGGCGTCGCGGACCATCTCTTCGTAGACCTGCATTTCGCGACCTCTCAACGATGTCATTCGCTCCCCCGCGAATGGTTCTGATGACATTTCCAGTGAACACCGACCGTGATGGCCACGAAATAGCCCCTGACCTGCGATTTTCCTAGTGGTGCCCTCGGGCAGATTCGAACTGCCGACACCCGCTTTAGGAGAGCGGTGCTCTATCCCCTGAGCTACGAGGGCGGGGCAGGGCTGGAACCCTCGCTGTCACGGTCGCTGCGACCGAGAGCACTGGAAGCCCTGCGACAGGAAGGGTAGCCCAAGCCCCGCACTGCCCGTCTGCCGGTCAGGAAGCCCGGACCTCCCGCGCCCATTGACCGTGGTCGCTGCGCAGGACGATCCTGAAGCAACCGGGTGACCTCGCCCGGGATCCTGGGAGGGCGCGATGATCCTCGTGGTGGGTGGCACGGGTGACCTTGGCGGCCGGGTCGTGCGCCGCCTCCTCGACGCTGGGCACCGGGTGCGTTGCCTGGTGCGGGCAGGCTCGGACGGGTCTGCCCTTCGCGCCGCTGGTGCCGAGCTCGTCCGGGGCGACCTGACCGATCCGGCCTCCCTCCGAGCGGCGTGCCATGAGGTGGACATCGTGGTCGCGACCGCAACGGTCATCGGTCGACGGTTGGCCGGCGTCAAGGGGCCCACCATCCGTGCGGTCGAGGAGCGGGGGATGGCCGACCTCATCGACGCCGCGGAAGACAGCAAGGTCCAGCGGTTCGTCTACGTCTCCTACGCCGGCCTCGACGAGTCGCCCCCTATGCCGATGGCGCGGGCCAAGGCCGCCACCGAGCGCCGGCTCGCGAACTCCCCGATGCGACGAGTCATCGTGCGGCCCGACGCGTTCCAAGAGGTGCATGTCGCCGCCGTCGGGCGCTTCGATATTCAGGCTGGCCGGGTCGCCACCTTCGGCAAGGGAGACACCAAGCACCGGTGGGTCGCCACCGAGGACGCCGCAGCCCTGGTGGCAGCAGTCGCCACCGAGCGGAACCCGCCCGAAGTGATCGTGTTCGGAGGCCCGGAAGCCCTCAGCCGCAACGAATGTGTGGCTGTCGCCGAGCGCGCCACCGGCCGGTCGTTCAAGGTCCAGCGCGCACCCCTACCGGTCGCGCGACTCGTCATGAGGGTCCTGCAGGTGAGCGGTCGTGGCGACGCCATGGCGAGCATCGTCGGTCTCGGCGTCACGATGGACGAGTCCGAGATCAACTGGGACGACGCCCCGTTGCGCGAGCGCGGCATCACGGCCCGCTCGGCCACCGACTGGATCAACCAGCAGGCCGCAGCGCTCGCGGCCGAGCGATAGCCCCTGTCGCCGACGTCCCACCCGCCTGCCGGAAGCGGGGCCGCCCCTCACTGAGGGGCACGGCATAGCAAGGCGGGCGCGTCGCCGGGGTTGCTCCCCGAGACGCGCCCGCCCCGTGCAGCGCATCTCAGCATCCAGCGCTGAGGGCTGCTTCACGCCTGGCTGACACGGTCCGCCGTGATCGGAACTGCGACCAGCGGGCACGGCGCGCCTGCCGCTTCTCGAGTGCGAGGTCGTACGCCATCGCGTGGACTGGGTGCTGGGATTCCAGCGTCGCCACCTTGTGCACGGCCATCGCCATCGTCGTCAACTCACTCATGTCGATCTCCTTGGTCAGGCCAAGGAGCCGATCTCCTTGGTGCCTGCCAGGAGGTTGACGGAGCGACCTTCCGCAGACCTTCCGCGCCGCCGCCCGCGACCCTTCGCGCTGCCCCATTCCTTTCGCGCCGCCCGGGAGCCCCGCCCGCGGCCGAAAGGTCGCCGAAAGGTGCCCTTCCTACGGTCCTCTCCATCAACCACAACCGCCGGGACCACCGGCACTTCCGAAGGAGAGCTCCACCCATGAGCAACACGGCATACGCAACCCCCGCATCCCTGAACGGCGTGGACGTGGCAACGCTGTTCGCCACCCTCGACGCGGTCAAGGGACAGCACGAGATCGCCAAGTTCCAGTTCCGTGCTGAGAACACCTGGCAGACCGGCACCCACAGCCAGTCGCGCATCCACGGTTTCTACGGCGCCGGCCAGGAGCTGACGCACACCCACGAGACGGTGCTCGACGCCGACCACCCGGTCGTCCTCACCGGCGCCGACAACGCGCCGACGCCGGTCGAGTACCTGCTCCACGCCCTCGCCGCCTGCCTCACCGCGGGCGTCGCCAACATCGCGTCGGCCAGGGGAGTGACGCTCACCAAGGTCACCTCGACCGTGGAGGGCGACATCGACCTGCTCGGCATCCTCGGGCTGTCCGACGGCTCGGTCCGCAACGGCTACCAGGGCATCCGCGTCACGTTCCACATCGAGGGCGACGCCGACGACGAGACCCTGCGCGGCATCGTCGAGCAGTCGCGCCGCCGCTCCGCCGTCTACGACGTCATCACCAACCCCACACCCGTCTCCGTCTCCGTCGTGACCGGCTGAGCGAAACCAGGCGCGTCCCCGTCCGGCGATCCCGGACGGGGCGCACCAGAAGGAGCACCACCATGCCCGCCATCGACACCGTCGTCATCGGTGCCGGCCACGCAGGCCTCGCCGTCAGCCGACTGCTGACCCTCGAAGGCCGCGACCACATCGTCCTCGACCGTGGTCGCGTCGCCGAGAGCTGGCGCACGTCCCGCTGGGACTCCCTGCACCTGCTCACCCCCAACTGGATGGCTCGCCTCCCCGGGTGGGCCCACAAGGGCCCCGACGCCGACGGCTTCATGAGCGCCCCCCAGTTCGTCCGCTACCTCGAGAGGTATGCCGCGAGCTTCAGTGCGCCGGTCCTGGCTGGTGTGCGCGTCGAGGAGGTGAGTGCCGTTGGTGACCGCTACCGCGTCGTCACCGACTGCGCGACCTGGCTGGCTCGCCACGTCGTCATGGCCACCGGACCCGGCGCCCAGCCGCGGATCCCGGCTGCCCTCGAGGGCCTCGGCCCGGACGTCCACCTGACCACCTCGGCCGACTACCGCAACCCCCGGCAGCTCGCCGAGGGCGGGGTGCTGGTCGTGGGGGCCTCGGCCTCCGGTGTCCAGATCGCCGACGAGCTGGCTGCTGCCGGCCGCGACGTCGTGGTGGCCGTGGGACGGCACAACCGCATGCCACGCGAGTACCGGGGCATGGACATCTACTGGTGGCTCGAGCGCACCGGTCGCACGGCCCGCACGATCGACGAGGTGCGCGACGCCGAGGCGGCTCGACGGGAGCCGTCGATGCAGCTGGTCGGCCGGAGGGGTCACGGCCAGTCCCGAGAGCTCGACCTGCGCACGCTGCAGGCCAGGGGAGTCCGGCTCGCCGGTCATCTCCTGGGTGCAGACGGCCAGCAGGTGAGCTTCGCCGACGACCTGGCCGACTCGGTCAACAGCGCCGACAACCGGATGCACCGGTTCCTCGACGCCGTCGACCGGCACATCGACCAGAGCGGACTGACCCGTGAGGTCTGGGCGGCCGAGCGGCCGAGAACCGTTGCGGTGCAGGGCGCGCCGGCATCCCTGGACCTGGCGGCTGCGGACATCCGAACGGTCCTGCTCGCGACGGGCTACCGCCAGAGCCATCCGTGGCTGAAGCTGCCGATCACCGCAGCGGACGGGTCGATCCGCCAGCAGCGCGGCCGGACCGAGGCCCCGGGGGTCTACGTCGTGGGCCAGAGGTTCCAGACGCGCCGCGACTCGGGGATGGTCGACGGTGCGCGGCACGACGCGGCCCTGGTGGTCGCCGACCTCATCGACTCGGCCCGATCGTCGGGCCAGACCGAGCATGAAGAGCTTGACGAGCGGCTCGAGGGGAAGGCGTCATGACCACCTACGACGCCGTCGTCGTCGGAGGTCGCGTGGCCGGCGCGTCCACCGCGATGCTGTTGGCCAGGGCCGGGGCCAAGGTGCTGCTCCTCGAGCGGATGCCCTACGGCTCCGACACCCTGTCCACCCACGGACTCATGCGCGCCGGGGTCCTGCAGCTCTCGCGATGGGGGTTGCTCGACCACGTCGTCGCAGCAGGCACCCCGCCGGTGACGCGAACCCTGTTCCACTACCCGGGCGCCAGCCCCGTCCGCATCTCCATCCGCGCCAGCCAGGGCGTGCCGGCGCTGTTCGCACCGCGCCGGCACGTCCTCGACCGGATCCTCGTCGACGCAGCGGCGGCGGCCGGGGTCGAGGTGCGGCACGGAGCCTTCGTCACCGACCTGCTCACCGACGCCGATGGGCGGGTGACCGGGGTGCGCGGCATCGACGGGGCCCACGGCCCGTTCACGGCACACGGGAGGACGACGATCGGTGCGGACGGCATCAGGTCCACCGTCGCGGCTGCCGTGGCGGCGCCGGTCGAGCGCTCGACGGCCACCGAGGGTGCAGTGCTCTACGGCTACTTCGACGGTTTTCCGACCGAGGGATACGAGTGGGCCTACGGCTCCGCGACCGCGGCCGGCCTCATCCCGACGAACGACGGGCACACCTGCGTCTTCGTGGGCACCACTCCCGAACGGCTGAAGCTGGCGCGGCGTCAGGGCGCAGACGCTGCGTTCGCCGAGCTGTTCGCCCAGGCTGCGCCCGCCCTGCGGCACCGGCTGGAGGCGGCGACCAGGGTCGGCCGGCTCCGTGGCTGGTCCGGTCAGCCCGGGCACGTGCGGCGCTCGCACGGCGCGGGGTGGGCCCTGGTCGGCGACGCGGGCTACTTCCGCGACCCCATCACGACGCACGGGATGACCGACGCCCTGCGCGACGCCGAGCTGCTCGCGGACGCCTTGCTCGCGGCGTGGGGCGGGGACCAACCGGAGGCGATGGCCCTCGCCGGCTACCAGGCCAAGCGGGATGCGTTGTCCGCACAGCTGTTCCAGGTGAGCGGTCGCATCGCCGGCTACGACTGGGGGCCAGGTGAGATCCAGCAGCTGCTGCGCGAGGTCAGCTCGGCCATGAGCGACGAGGTCGGTCTGCTCCAGTCCCTTCCGCCGCGACCGCTTGGTCCGGTTGCGACCGTTACGGGCGGTCTTGTCTCGGCTGACATGCCCGGTGCCGGTCGCTAGCGTTGAAGACACTCACCTTGAGATCGGCAATGACGATGGATGCGCGCGTCAGCCTCCTCGGAGGCTTCTCGGTAGCAATCGGCGGCTCCGTGGTCACCGATCAGCAATGGAGCCGCCGCAATGCCAGCATGCTCGTCAAGGTGCTCGCCCTGGCCAAGGGACGGCGACTGCACCGCGAGCAGGTGATCGACCTCCTCTGGCCGGACCTGTCGCCCGAGACCGCCGCTCCCCGGCTCCACCAGGCCGCGCACTACGCGCGGCGGGCGCTGGCAGATGCTCCGGGCCACGGTGTCGTCCTGCGGCACGACTTCGCCGAGCTCCTGCCCGACTGTGACGTCATCGTCGACGCCGTCGAGTTCCGGGCGGCTGCCGAGACGGCGCTCGCGGGCTCGGACGGCGGAGCAGCAGCAGCCACGGCTGCCCTCGAGCTGTACGGCGGGGTCCTGCTTCCCGACGACCTCTACGAGCCGTGGGCCCAGGACGACCGTGAGTCGCTGGCCCTGCTCCACCGCGAGCTCCTGCGGGTCACCGGACGCTGGGAGGAGCTGGTGGCGGCGGACCCCGCCGACGAGCAGGCGCACCTCACGCTGGCGCGGGCCCATGCCGGCCGGGGTGACGTCAGGGCGGCCCTGCGTCAGCTCGAACGGCTCGAGCTGGTCCTGCGTCGCGAGCTCGGCACGGCGCCGGGTGTCGAGGCCGAGTCGCTGCGCGCCGAGCTGATGGCCCTGGGGACCGAGTCCGCCCCGACCGAGACCGCACCCACCGAACAGCGTCGACTGGTCGGCCGGCGAGCGGTGGGCGATGCCCTCCGCGAGCGGATCGCCGTGGCCCAGGGTGGGCGCGGCGGAGCCGTCCTCGTCACGGGCCCACCGGGCGTCGGCAAGTCCAGCGTGCTCGACCTGTCGGAGGTGCTGGCCACGAGGGCGGGCTGGCGCACCGGCCGTGGCACGGCCTCAGCGGTCGAAGGACCGTGGCCCTACGCCCCGGTGCTGGAGGCCCTGGGCGACCTGTGTCGCCGGCACCCGGCCCTGCTGGACGGGCTCGACGACCGCTACCGCGAGGAGCTGGACCGAGCCCTCTCGGAGCGTCAGATCAGCTGGTCGGGGGAGAGCGCCCACCAGCGGCTCTTCGTGGCGGCGGCGGAGCTCCTGCGACTGGGCGCGGCCGGCCGTGGCCTGCTGCTGGTTGTCGACGACCTCCACGAGGCCGACGAGGCGTCGCTGCGACTGCTGCACTACCTGGCGCGCTGCGCCGCGTCGGACCAGGTGCTGTTGGTGCTCGCGCACCGCACGACCCACAACGCGGCCCTGGCGGAGGTCCACACGAGCCTGGTCGCGCGGGGGATCGGGTCGCGCATCGACGTGGCCCCCCTCAGCGAGTCGGGCACCTTGCGGCTACTCGGGGAGCGCTTCCCCGGCCTCGACGAAGCCGCCCGACAACACATCTGGGCGGTCAGCGGTGGGTTGCCCTTCACGGCCCTCGAGCTCGGAGCGGCCACAGCGACCGGGCGCGAGCCGGCGACGCTCGCCAGCGTCCCGCCGGAGACCCTTCGTGCCCTCCAACGCGCCGCCCTGCTCGGGCTGTCCTTCACCACCGATGAGTTCCTCGCCGTGGCGGGCGTCAGCGAGGCCGAGGCCTACCAGCACCTCGAGACCGCCCAGGCCGGCTTGGTGGTGGAGTGGTCGGAGACCGGCTACCAGTTCCGGCACGCGTTGGTGCGTGAGGCCGTGCTGGACAGCATGCCACCTACCGCCCAGAGCGCCGCCCGGGTCGAGGTGGCGCGCGAGCTGGCCCGGCTCGGGGCGTCCCCGGCCCGGATCGCCCACCAGTACCTCGCCGCGGGACAGCCGCGGCAGGCGATCCCCTACGTCCTGCCGGCGGTCGAGACGGCCGGAGCCCTCGGTGCCTACCGTGATGCCCTCAACCTCGTCGACGCCGTGAGCTCCTTCGCGACCGACGAGGTGCTCGGCCACCTCTTGGCGCGTCGCGGTGACCTCCTCACGGCACTCGGCGACCCGGCCTCCATCGCGAGCTACCGCGCCGCGGTGCCCCTGACGAGCGGGGTGGAGCACCGGCTGGTGCGCGCCCGGCTGGCGCGCTCGGCCTGTTTCGCGAGCGACTTCGACACGGCGCGATCGGCCCTGGCCGGGCTGGAGCTCCTGGGCGACGACGCGGACGGACCGATCTTGCTGGCCCGCGGCAACCTCGCCTACTTCAGCGGCGACATCGACGGGGCGTGGGACCTGGCGGTGGGGGCGCGCCAGTCCCTCCTCACCCTCAAGGACCCGTGGCGCTACGTCGACCTGATCGCGCTGCAGGGGATGATCGCGCACCAGCGTGGGGAGTGGTTCGAGCGGTTCCGCATCGAGCTCCGGCGCTCACTCTCCGACACGGGCCTCACGACCGCGCTCTTCGACGCGCACCTCTGCGTGGCCGAGTACCTGCTCTACGGCGGTGTGCCCTATCCCGAGGTCATCGAGCTGGCCGGGGTGCTGCGCCGGCGCTCGCAGGCGTACGGGGCGCTGCGCGGGGTGGCCTTCTCCACCGCGCTGATCGGCGAGGCCGCCCTGCTCATGGGTGACCTCGACCTCGCCGAGCGCGAGCTGCAGGAGGCCGTCGACCTGCACCGCGACTCCGACGCCCCGGCCGGGGAGTCGCACGCGCTCCAGCGCCTCGCCGAGGTCCGTCTCGCCCGGGGCGACCGAGAGGGCGCCGCGCGGCTGCTCGAGCAGGCGTTGCCCCTGGCCCGGTGGTCCGTGATCGGCAGGCACCTCCTGCAGCGGATCCACGGGACGATGGTGGTCGCCGCTCCCGACCCCGTCGCGGCGCGGGTGGTGGTCGAGCGGGCCGAGGCCACCATGGGGGACACCGACTTCTGCCCGTTCTGCGCCGTGACCTTCGAGGTCCCGGCCGCCATCGCGTGCGCTGATGCGGACGACCTCGGCGCAGCCCGCCGCCACCTTGCTGCCGCCGAGCGCTCGGCAGCCAACTGGGAGGGCACGGCCTGGCCGGCCGCGGTGCTCGAGGCGAAGGCCCACCTCGCCGCTGCGCTCGACGACACTGACGGCGCCGCGGGCCTGTTCGCCGAGGCGGCGGACCTGTTCGCCCGTGCCGGTCAGGTGCTCGATGCCGCCCGGTGCGCCTCCCAGGCCTCGCAGCCAGTCCAGGCCCGACCGGCCAGCTCCGCGAAGGCGTGAGGAGAGCCCGATCCGCCCCGTTCACTAGGGACAGTGAACGAGGCACAACTGGAGGCAAACGGCCATCGCCCCACCTGGTCAGATGCGGATCACCCGAAGGGACGAGTCGCGCGCCAATCTGGGCACGAAAGGGGCCAGACGCGGCATACCCTCTGGTTTCAAGCCCCGGCCGCCCCCCGAGCCAGAGGAACCTGCATGCCCAAGCCACTCGCCGTCGTCGGCGCCACCCTGGTGCCACTCGCACTCGCGGTGACCTCGATGGCCACCACGCCGCTGGTCGCCGACGGCGCCGTCGCAACCTACAAGCTGACCTACGCCAGCCTCCCCAACGGGACCAAGCAGGTCGTGCGCTGGAACGGCTGCCAGACGGGCATCACCTACAAGGTGAACCTCGGCGCCGTGCCGAGTGCCCAGCGGGCGACGGTCCTGGCAGACACGCAGAAGGCGCTGGTCCAGGTGCAGAACAGCACCGGCTTCCGGTTCGTCTACAAGGGCAGCACCACCGAGGTCCCGCGGGTCGGGTCGATGGCCAAGCAGACCGCCGAGCTGGTCGTGGCGTTCACGTCGCCGACCAAGACCGACTACGCGCTCTCCGGATCCACCCTCGGGCAGGGCGGGCTCTACTACGGCTGGGTGGCGCGCACGGTCGGCGGCACGACCACCTACACCGTCGCCGCGCAGCGCGGGTTCGTCGTCATCGACACCCCGCAGATGCTCAGCCAGCTCAAGGGCGGCACGGGCACGGGGCTGCGTCGCCAGAACCTGCTCTCCCACGAGCTCGGCCACGCCGTGGGGCTGCAGCACGTGGACGACACCCACCAGCAGATGTACCCCAGCCTGCGCACCACCTCGCCGCAGTTCTTCTACACCGGCGACCGCACCGGCCTCACCAAGGTGGGCAAGTCGAGCGGCTGCATCAACACGGCCTACATGCCCCTGGCGGACCTGAACTAGTCCGCCCTCCGCCCCGAGAGGGGCCGCCCGAAGCCCGTTCGCCAGTCCGGCGAGCGGGCTTCGTCGTGCCCGGACCCTCGTGGCGGCCAGTGGCGGGTGGCCGACCACGCCCCGACCGCAAATGGTCGATTACTGGCCAAAACGGACAGAAGCCATACACCATGCCACGCAATGCCCGCAGGTTCTTGACCAAACCTAGAGCCAATCGGGGGGTTTCTTGCCCAACTAAAGACAGTCTTGCGTGACTTGACAGAGGATGTGGCGGTGCGGTGGCGACGGCAAGTATGCACAGAGCCACCACCGGGCGGCAGGCCGCCCACAGCAAGCCCACCAAGGCCCAGCCAGGCAGCAAGCCCAGGTACGACCGCATGACCGACCCGGGAGATGAACCCATGGCCACCACACCACGCCAGCGCCGCAACCTTGCGGTCGTGATCGGCGTCGTCGTGATCCTCGCCCTGATGGGCGGTTGTGGCGTCCGGATGACCCGTGACGAACCCGCTCCCCGGGACGGCGCGCTGAAGCTGGTGCTGGGTAACGGCAGCGCCGTCGCCGCTGACGCCCCCGGCCACGCACCGTTCGCTGCCGTCAGCGCCGTCAACGAGCTGCGTCCCGGTCAGATGAAGACCCTCTCGGTCACGGTGACGAACCCCGACCAGGTCGCCTACCGGATCCTCGAGCTCACCGCGACCCCGAAGGACGCGAACCCTTCGTGCGCCGGCTCGACGAACCTCGTCGTCAGCGGCTATGAGGCGACCAGGCCCGGCGCCGTCACCTACGTCGTGCCGCGCAACTCCTCGATCAGCATCCCGCTGACGGTCATGATGCTCAACACCGCCACGTCGCAAGATGGCTGCAAGAACGTCTCGTTCCCGCTCGCCTTCGGTGGTCTCGCCACCCAGGGCCAGGGCAACGGCAGCTCGTGACCGCTCGCCAGCGCTGGACGCGCCGAGTCGTCACCGCGGGCACCGGCACCGTCGCCCTCCTCATGCCCAGTGGCACCGCGTATGCCGCGTGGTCCCAGACCGGGGCCGGCTGAGCCACCCGCCGGCGGGCTGGCAGGTCCCAGCCGGCGGGTCCCCCGGCCCGGTCCGCATCCCGCGGGCCGGGCCGGTTCCCGTGTCTGGGCCGCGCGGCATACTGGCCGGATGCCTGCCGACCACGCGCCCCACTACTTCCGAACGGTCCAGCGGCAGACGGTGTCGACCCTGATCGTCACCCAGGTGCTCGTCGGCGTGGGGGTCTCCGCCGGCGCCGGCGTGGGGGCGCTGCTCGCCGAGGACGTCGGCGGGTCAGCCGACCTCGCCGGGCTCGGCGGCACCTTCCAGGTGCTGGGGGGCGCGCTCATCGCGATCCCGATGGCCCACGTGATGGCCGCGCGTGGCCGCCGCTGGGGGCTGCTCCTGGGCTACGCCCTCGGCATCACCGGAGCGCTGACGATGATCATCGCGGGCGCGATCCGCAACTTCCCGCTGCTCCTCGCCGGGGCAGCGCTCTTCGGCGGCTCCAACGCCGCCAACAGCCAAGCCCGGTATGCCGCGGCCGACCTCGCCGACGAGTCCCACCGCGGACGGGACCTCTCGACGGTGGTGTGGGCGACCACGATCGGCGCGGTCTTCGGGCCCAACCTCGCGGGTCCGGGGGAGCCGATCGCCGAGTGGCTGGGCATCCCGCCGCTGACCGGCCCCTACGTGTTCTCGCTGCTCGGGCTCATCCTCGGGGCGGCCGTGCTCTTCCTGATGCTGCGGCCGGACCCCCTCCTGCTCGCGCGGGAGCGCGCCGCCGCCGCCGCGACCGAGCCGCTGGAGCGCCAGCACGGTTCGATCGTCCGCGGGTGGCGCACGCTGCTGGCCCATCCCGGTGCGCTGCTCGGCCTCGTGACGATGGCGCTGGGCCACACCGTCATGGTCAGCGTGATGGTGATGACCCCGCTGCACATGCACCACGGTGGGGCGAGCCTGCGGGTCATCGGCCTGGTCATCAGCATCCACGTGCTGGGGATGTTCGCGTTCTCGCCCCTCACCGGTCTGGCGGTCGACCGTTGGGGCGGACGGTCGTGCGGACTGGCCGGCGCGATGATCCTCGTGGTCGCGGGCGTGCTCGCCGCCCAGGCGCCGATCGGGTGGTCGGCGGGGCTCGCGATCGGGCTCTTCCTGCTGGGTCTCGGCTGGTCGTTCACGCTGGTCAGCGGCTCGACCCTGGTCGTGAAGTCGGTGCCGCTGGCCGAGCGGGCCGGTGCGCAGGGCGCCGCCGACCTGGTCATGGGTCTTGCAGCGGGTGGCGGAGGAGCGCTCGCGGGCGTGGTCGTCGGCCAGCTCGGCTACTCGGTGCTCGGGGCCTGCTCGGCCGTCCTCGCCGCGATCGTCGCCCTCGCGTCGCTGCTGATCCGCGTCGACACCACCACCCCGACCGACGGTGTCGCGGGCCACACCTCGGTCACTCCCGACCCCGTGCTGCCCGACACCGTGTTGCCTGACCGCGAGGGCGACCAGGTTGGTTAGCCTGCTTGGGTGACCCCGCCGACCGACGAGACCCCACCCGTGCCGACGGCGACCCCTGACGCGAGCACCCCCGACCCGACGTCGCGTGCCGTCCCGAGCGCGGATGCTCCCGCCCCGAACGGGCCCGACGCCGACCCGCGCGGTGCGCGGGTCGCCGAGGCGGTCAAGGCCTGGCAGCGGCACCTCGTCGACCTCGGTGGCCGCAACACCCTGCTCTGGTACCGCGACCTGCCGAGCGGCACCCTCGACCTCACCACCGCGCACCCCGGTGGCCTGGCCATGCTGCTGGCCGGCCGACCGACCCGCCTGTCCGACCTGGTCCGCGAGCCGGCGGCCCTCGACGAGGCCCGCCGCCGGGCCCGGGTGATCCGCGCCAAGACCCTCGAGCTCTCCGAGGAGCGCGGCATCGCCGCCGGGTTCATCGCGATCGGCATGGCGAGCTGGACCGTCCGCGGCGCGTCGCGAGCCCCCGCCGCGCCCGTGCTGCTGCGGTCCTGCGTCCTCAAGCCCACCGGCGCAGCCCGTGAGGACTTCGACCTCGACCTCGGCAACGACGTGGAGTTCAACCCCGTCCTCGAGCACTACCTGCGCTCCGAGCAGGGTCTCGACCTCGACACCGCCGCCCTCGAGGAGCTGGCCAACGCCAGCGGCGCCTTCGACCCGCACCCCGTCTACCTCGAGCTGGCCCGCCTGTGCGAGTCGGTCCCCGACTTCAGTGTCATGCCGCGGCTCGTCGTCGGCACTTTCTCCTACGCCAAGCTCCCGATGGTGGCCGACCTTGCGGCACAAGGGGATTCGCTCGCCGACCACGACGTCATCGCGGCCCTGGCCGGCGATCCCGGGGCGCTGCGAGCGGTGCGCACCTCCGTGCCCGAGTCGCCCGCCGACTCCGACCCGGCCCACGAGCTGCTCATCCTCGACGCCGACTCGACCCAGCAGGCCGCGATCGATGCGGTCCGTTCCGGCGCCCACCTCGTCATCAAGGGCCCTCCCGGCACCGGCAAGTCCCAGACCATCGCCAACCTCATCGCGAGCCTCGCGGGCGAGGGCAAGCGGGTGCTCTTCGTCGCCGAGAAGCGCGCCGCCATCGACGCGGTGCTGTCGCGGCTCGACGGCGTGGGGCTCGGCGACCTCGTGCTCGACGCCTACGACGGCGCGAGCAACCGGCGCCGGCTGGCCCAGCAGTTCGGCGCTGCCCTCGAGCGCGGCAGCCAGGTGCAGGACCCCGACACCACCGAGATCGAGCAGGCCCTCGTCGACCGGCGAGCCACCCTGGTGCAGCACGCCGCCGCCCTCCACGAGGTGCGCCAGCCCTGGGGTGTCTCCGCGCACCAGGCGCAGGAGGCGATCGCCACCCTCGGCAGCCGCGCCCACCCGCCGACCTCGCGGGTCCGGGTGCGGGGCGAGCAGCTCGCCGGCCTCGACCGGCAGCGCGTCCAGGAGCTGGGGCGACAGCTGACCGAGGCCGCCAGCCTGGGCGCCTGGTCGACACAGGAGGGGACCGACCCGTGGTTCGGCGCCCGCATCGCCACGTCCGAGGAGGCCGTGCGGGCCCGCGACATCACCAGCCGCCTCAGTCAGGGCGGGCTCCAGGACGTCGAGCAGACCATGCACGACGTCTTCTCCGACGTGAGCCTGCCGCAGGCCGAGCGCACCGGTGACTGGGGCAACGTCCTCGACTCGGTCGGCCGGGTGCGCGACACCCTCGAGGTGTTCCGCCCGGAGATCTTCGACATCCCGCTGGGCGAGCTCGTCGCGGCGACCGGCAGCAAGGCCGAGCGTGAGGCGAACGGCGTTGCGCTCGGCTGGTACTCGCGCTGGCGGCTGCGCCGACAGGCCCGCTCGCTGCTGCGGCCCGGACCGCCGCCGGCCGACCTGCACGCGGCCCTGCTCGATGCCCAGACCCAGCGCCTCGCCTGGCAGCAGATGGCCGGCGCGGGCGGGCGCCCCGAGATCCCGGTCGACCTCGACCGGGCGCGCACGGCATACGAAGCGCTCTCGGCCGACCTCACCTGGCTGGGCGAGCGACTCGCCGGCACGCCCGGTGGTGGCGACCTGTTCGGGGCCACGCTCGGGCAGCTGCGCGAGCGGATGGCCGAGCTCGACGCCCGACCCGACCGCCTCACGGTGGTGCCGCAGGTGCTCGGCACCCTCGACGCCCTGCGCGAGTCCGGCATGGGAGCGCTGCTCGACGACCTCGCCCGTCGTGGCGTCGAGCCGGACGACGTCGCGGCCGAGCTCGACTTCGTCTGGTGGACCTCGCTGTCCGAGGACCTCATCGTGCGCGACCCGCGCTACGGCGCGCACGACGGCGCCCAGCTGCAACGCGTCGCCCGCGAGTACGTCGCCGCCGACCACGCCCACCTGCGCGTCAGCGCCGACCGGGTGCGGGCCGGGGCCGGGCGTCGGCTGCGCGAGGTGCTGGCCGACCACCCCGACCAGGAGGCGCTGGTGCGCGCGGAGGCCGGCAAGGCCCGCCGCCACCGCCCCTTGCGCGACCTGCTGCCCAAGGCCGCCGAGACCCTCACCGCTGCCAAGCCCGCCTGGGCGATGTCGCCCCTGGTGGTCGCCTCGGTGCTGCCGCCCGGGCGCTGGTTCGACGTGGTGATCTTCGACGAGGCCTCGCAGATCCCGCCGGCCCAGGCTGTTTCGGCCATCTCGCGCGCCCACCAGGTCGTCGTGGCCGGTGACGAACGCCAGCTGCCACCGACCAGCTTCTTCACCGCGGCGATCGACGAGGACGCCGCGCCCGAGTCCGAGGCGCTCACCGAGGGGTTCGAGTCGGTGCTCGACGTGCTGACCGCCGCGCTGCCGACCCGCCGCCTGTCGTGGCACTACCGCTCGCTCGACGAGCGCCTCGTCGCCTTCGCCAACCAGGAGATGTACGACGGCTCGCTCGTCACCTTCCCCGGCACCGGCACCGACGCGGTCGTGCGCCTCGAGTCGGTCGAGGGCTCCGGCGTGGTCACGCCCGGCGAGGAGGCCATCGAGTCGACCGAGGCCGAGGTCGCACGGGTGGTCGAGCTCGTCCTCGACCACGCCCGCAGCCGGCCCCACGAGTCGCTCGGCGTCATCGCGCTCGGCATCAAGCACGCGACCCGGCTCGACGACGCCTTGCGGCGCGCCCTCGCCACCGACGCCGCGGCCGGGGTGGGCGACTTCTTCGACGAGGACCGGCCCGAGCGCTTCTTCGTCAAGAACCTCGAACGCGTCCAGGGCGACGAACGCGACGCGATCATCCTGTCGGTCGGCTACGGCAAGACCCCGCACGGCCGGGTGCTGCACCGGTTCGGTCCGCTCAACCTCGAGGGCGGCGAACGTCGCCTCAACGTCGCCATCACCCGCGCGCGCCGGCGCATGACCGTCGTCTCGTCGCTGCTCGCCGGTGACCTCGACCCCGCTCGCCTCAAGGCGCGCGGCGCGGTCATGCTCCGAGACTTCCTGGCGTATGCCGCGGACGGCACCTTCCCGGCTGCGCCCACCGCCGAGGCGCCCAGCCCCAGCCGGGAGCCGCGCGCAGCGGACCCGCTGCGCGCGGAGTTCGCCCGCCGGCTGCGCGACACCGGACTCGTCGTGCACGAGGCCTACGGGTCGGCCGGCCAGCCGATCGACCTCGCCGTCGAGGACCCCGACCACCACGGCACCGTCCTCGTCGCCGTGGAGACCGACGGCGCGTCTTATGCCGCGATGCGCAGCAGCCGCGATCGCGACCGGCTGCGGGGCGAACAGCTCGGCCGGCTCGGCTGGATGCACGTCCGCGTCTGGTCCACCGACCTCTTCCGCGACCCGGCCCGCGACGTCGCCCGTGTGCACGCCGCCGTGCAGCAGGCCGTGGCCAGCCGCGCCGCCGCCGTGCCCGTCGCCGAAGAGCCCACCACTCCGGACGCGACTGCTCCGGAAGCGACCGCGTCAGAGGCGCATGCTCCCGAGGCGAAGCGTGGCGCGTCCTCGCCCTCGCTGTTCGACGACGTCCACCCTGACCAAGCGGATGTGTCGGCCGAGCCGATCGTCGATGAGTTCATGCCCGCGTCCGACGAGGGAGCCCGCGCGCGTCGGGTGCGGGGGCGCAAGGCCAAGCGGGTCATCGCCCCGGCAACCTCCGACCAGCCCGACGCCCCGACGCTGGACCTGCCGACCCAGCAGACCACGGACGACACCGACGCAGGGTGGGGCGAGAGCCACGACGAGTCGGCGCACGACCGGTGGCTGCGCGAGCAGCGTCCACCGCACTGGGGCTCCGACTGACCGCCGAGCTCTCTTCCCGTTCGAGGTGAACGCGCCGGTGATCACCGGCGCGTTCACCTCGAACCGGGAGCTCGGTCAGGCGCGGCCGCGGAGCGAGTCGCGGATCTCCCGCAGCAGGACGATGTTCTCGTCCGGGGCAGCGTCCTCCTCGACCTTCGCGTAGCGAGCCTTGGCCACCTCGTACGGCTTCACCACGAAGAAGTAGACGACGAAGGCCAGGATGAGGAACGCCACCAGTGCCGTCAGGAAGATGCCGACGGGCAGGCCTGCGGGCTTGTAGGTGCTGAAGTCGGGCTTCCCGCCGGCCTTGCCGATGATCCCCATCAGGAGGTCGGTGAAGGTCTTGACCACCGTGCCGAATGCACCGGCGATGATGAAGGCGACGGCAAGCTCCACGAGGTTGCCCCGCATGACGAAGTCCTTGAAACCCTTCATGGGTGTCGCGACCTTTCCCTAGTTGTCTGTCTGACGCGCTCCACGCTAGCGACTCTGGGGCTGGCGGCACGGGTGTGACGCGAGGGTTTCAGCCCACCCGCGGTCGGTCGCGGGTGAGCACCACGGCGAGCTGGGTGCGGCCGAGGGCGTCGTCAGGGACCGAGAGGATGCGGCCCACGACGTCGTGACCTGCTGAGACGACCATCCCGCCGCCGTCGACGTCGTAGCCGCTCGACGACCCCTGGCCCTGGATGACCGCGCCGAAGTCGGTGGTCCAAGAATTGTCCACGCTCAACACGAGCACCGAGCGCGCCACGAGGCCGTCGGGCCCCCACAGGTCGACCCGGTCGCCGGCCGACACCATCGCCATCGCGCCCGGATCGGGCACTGACACGTGCACCGCCACCATGTCGACCGGCTGGCCGAGCAGCAGGCCGCCGCGGGTGACGCGCGTGCGGGTGAGGGGTTCGCCACGACCGAGCGGCACCGAGAGGGGACGACCCAGCACCGCGCCGAGGTCGTGGACGCTGGCCTCCGGCACGAGGTCGGCCGGCCACCAGACCTCACGCAGGGCTGCCGGGGTCGCGATCTCCCCGACGGCCAGCGGGCGCACCGCGACGACGACCCGCTCCATCGGTCGCGGGTCTGCCGAACGCGCGATCCCGACCAGCGCGGCGGCCGCGGCCACCGCGCACACCACGGCCAGGCCACGTCGGACCACCCGCCGACGCCACTGCCGGCGCCGACCCGGGCCGCGCAGCCAGCCGACCGCCCCGCGCAGACCGCCCGCAGGGCGCGCCCCTGCAGGCGCACTCCGGTCGAGGGTCACGGGCATGAGAGCTCGCCTAGCCCGGGAGCTCGAACGGCAGGGTGATCCCGTCGAGCGCGCGACGACACTCACAGACGGCGGTGTCGTCCGGCTCCTCGGCCGGCATCGCCCCTAGCGCGGACCGCAGCACCTGCTTGAGCCCGTCGACGTTCTTCGCGAAGACGGCGAGCACCTCCTCGTGCGTGACCGCCGCGCCGCCGTCAACGCCGGCGTCGTGGTCGGTCACGAGGGCGACGGTCGTGAAGCACATCGCCAGCTCGCGGGCGATGGACGCCTCGGGCATGCCGGTCATGCCGACGATCGTCCAGCCCGCCTGTTGGTGCCAGGCGGACTCGGCCTTGGAGGAGAACCGGGGGCCGTTGACCACGACGAGCGTCCCTCCGTCGGTGACCGGCTTGCCTGCGGCTTCGGCGGACCCGAGGGCCACGGCGCGCCCGCGCGGACAGTAAGGGTCGGCGAACCCGACGTGCACGACTGGTCCCTCCGCGGCATACACGGTGTGCTCGCGACCCCAGGTGCGGTCGACCACCTGGTCGGGCACCACGATCGTGCCCGGCCCGAGCTCGGGCTTGAGCGAGCCGACGGCGCACGGCGCGAGGACCTGGCGGACCCCGGCCGAGCGCAGCGCCCAGAGGTTCGCGCGGTAGTTGACCCGGTGCGGCGGGAACCGGTGGCCCTGGCCGTGGCGGGCGATGAACGCCACCCGCCGACCGTCGACCTCACCGATGACGAGGTCGTCGCTCGGGTCGCCGAACGGCGTGGTCACGCTCACCCGCTCGGCCGCCTCGAAGAACTCGTAGAAGCCGGAACCGCCGATGAGGCCGAGGTCGGCGCGAGGGGTCGAGGTCATGCCAGCAGCCTACGCAGCGGGCTGGCGGCCGCACCTCCCGCGCGGGGGCCTGTGGACGCACCGACGACGACGCCCGCCCTGTGGACGGCGCGGGCGGTGCAGGTATGCCGCGTGGCGCGTCAGGCGGCCGAGCCGTCAGCCTTGGACGGGGTCGACTTCGCCGAGGAGGACGAGCCGGAGCCCGAGGACGAGCTGGACGAGCTGGACGACGACGAGGAGTCGCTCGAGCTGGCGGCCGGCACCGAGGAGGACGAGCCGCTGCGGGAGTCGGTGCGGTAGAAGCCGCCACCCTTGAACACGACGCCCACGGCGTTGAAGACCTTGCGCAGCCGGCCCTGGCACTCGGGGCAGACCGTCAGGGAGTCGTCGCTGAACGACTGCACCGCGTCGAAGCGGTGGTCGCACTCGGTGCAGGCGTAGGAGTACGTCGGCACTGTTCCTCCAAGGGGCGTCCTGGCCGGCTCGCACACGAGTCGCGGCAGGCACTGTGTGGGCTGGCACTGTGATGGTTCGACTGCCAACTATAAGGCCGCGCGAGGGCTACTTCTTCCCGCTGCCGCCGTCGCGGCGGCTGCCACCGGCCGCACGCAGCCGGGCGCCGGCGTCGCGCAGGCGTCCGCCGCGACCCCGGACCCGAGGGGCCGGATCGCGCCAGCCGGCCAGTCGGCCGTGCTGGCTCACTGACCTGACCCGCTTCTCAGCCAGGGTCTTCACCTCGGCGGTGGAGACGACGAGCAGCTGGTCGCCGCGCCGGAGCACCGTGTTGTTGCCGGGCACGAACCCCTTGCCACCCCGCACGACCAGGGTGACGTTCGCCCCCTCGGGGAGCCGCAGCTCGAACACCTCGACCCCGTGCAGCTTCGATGCCGGACCCACCGTGACCTGCATGAGCTCGGCCTGCAGCTCCTCCAGGGGGGTGGCCTCCACCGCGAGGTCGAGGCTGCGGTAGTCCTCGACGATGCCGAGGCGGCCCGCGACCCAGGGCAGCGTCGGCGCCTGCACGAGCGTGAAGATCACGACGAGGACGAAGACCAGCTCGAAGATCCAGCTGACGTTGCGGGCGCCCACCGTGAGCGGGACGGTGGCGAGCACGACGGGCACGGCCCCCCGCAGCCCGGCCCACGACAGGAAGGCCTGGTCGCGCCAGCCGAGCCGAAACGGCGAGACCGACACCAGCACCGACAGGGGCCGCGCAAAGAGCAGCAGCACCAACCCGATCACGATGGCAGGGACGATCTGGCTGCCCATCTTGCTCGGCGAGGCCAGCAGCCCGAGCAGCACGAACAACCCGATCTGGGCCAGCCAGCCGAGCGCGGTGGACAGGCCGAGCACGGCGGGCCCGTGCGGCAGCTTGAGGTTCCCCAGCACCAGGGCCGCCAGGTAGCACGCAATGAAGCCGCTGGCGTGCACGCTGGCCGCCGCGGCATACGCGAGGACGGTGAGGGCCACCACCCCGATGCTGAACAGGCCCGACGCACCCGAGGCGGACCGGCGCATGAACTGGCCGCCCGCCCAGCCCACGGCGAGGCCGATGGCGGCACCGGCGCCGAGCTCGGCGACCGCCTTGAGCGCCAGGGTGAACCAGCCCTCGGCGTCGGCCGGGTTGGCCGACCGCGCGGCGAGGGCGGTCACGAGGATGACCACGGGGGCGTCGTTGAAGCCGGACTCGGCCTCGAGCATGCCGGTGATCCGTCGGGGCAGCGGCACCCGGCGCAGCACCGAGAACACGGCGGCGGCATCGGTCGACGAGAGGATCGCGCCGACGAGCAGGGCGGTGTTCCAGTCGAGGTGCAGGACGAACCGGGCGGCCAGCGCGACCACGGCCACCGACACGATGACCCCGACGGTCGACAGGACGGCGGCCGGCCCGACCGAGCGGCGGATGCCGTCCCACCGCGTGCTGAGACCGCCCTCGCTGAGGATGAGGATGAGCGCGGCGTAGCCGAGCACCTGGGTCAGCTCGTTGGAGTCGAACCGGATCTGGAGGAACGGTCCGGCCTCGCCGATGGCCAGGCCGATGCCGAGGTAGATCAGCAGGGAGGGGAGCCCGGACTTCAGCGACAGGCGCACTGCGGCCACCGAGACCAGCAGCACCAGCGAGCCGATCAGCAGCGCCGGCGTGAGGTCGTGGAGGGTGAACGCGTCGGACGACCCGGCCCACGGAAGCGTGCTCGGAATCACCCCCGAAAGCACCTCGGGAGCCACACCCGGGAGGATCGCAGCGCGCACGGCCCGTCACGTCCTTTCCCTTGGTGTGGTGCGGATAGTCTCGCAGGGTGTCTCGCGCCATTCTCGCCCGCCGCATTGCTGTGGCCGTGGCAGCTCTGCTCGTCGTCGTCCTCGGAATTGTCGCGGTTCTCGCGGTCACGTGGGTGCGGCGTCCGTTCCCGACGACGGAGGGCGAGATCCAGCTCCCGGGCCTGTCCGGGAAGGTCAGCGTCCTGCGCGACGACCGCGGGATCCCGCAGATCTACGCCGACAGCGCCGACGACCTGTTCAAGGCCGAGGGCTTCGTCCACGCGCAGGACCGGTTCTTCGAGATGGACCTGCGGCGCCACATCACCGCCGGCCGCCTGTCCGAGCTGGTCGGCGAGGGCGGCCTCGAGACCGACCGCGTGATCCGCACGCTCGGCTGGCGCCGCGTCGCCGAGGCGGAGCTGCCGACCCTCGAGCCCGAGACCCGCCGCTACCTGCAGGCCTACGCCGACGGGGTCAACGCCTACATCAAGCAGCAGGGCGACCCGGCGAAGATGTCGCTCGAGTACGTCGTGCTGGGCCAGAAGGTGACGGACTACCGCGTCGAGGAGTGGACGCCGGCCGACTCCCTCGCCTGGCTCAAGGCGATGGCCTGGGACCTGCGCGGTGACTACAGCGCCGAGCTGATGCGGGCCCGCCTCGCCGGCTCGATGCCGATCAACCAGATCAACGAGCTCTACCCGGCCTACGACTACAACGCGAACAAGCCGATCCTCTCCGGCCAGGACTGGTCGCCGCTCACCTCCTCAGCCACGTCCGCCAACTCGGCCGTTCCCGGCAGCGCAGGCGCGAAGGCCAGGGCCGCAGTCAAGGGCGAGCTCGCCGCCGAGACCACGCCGGGCGCCGAGCGTGCGTATGCCGTGGTGCAGCGTGCGCTGAACGCCGTCCCCGTCACGATGGGTCGCGGCGACGGGATCGGCTCGAACTCGTGGGTCGTGGGCGGCAACCGCACCAGCACCGGCAAGCCGTTGCTGGCCAACGACCCGCACCTCGGGGTCTCGATCCCGGGTATCTGGTACCAGGTCGGTCTGCACTGTCGGTCGGTGGGCAGCTCGTGCCCGTTCGACGTGGCCGGCTACTCGTTCTCCGGGCTGCCGGGCGTCGTCATCGGCCACAACCAGTCGATCGCCTGGGGCTTCACCAACCTCGGCCCCGACGTCAGCGACTTCTTCCTCGAGCAGGTGCGAGGCAACACCTACCTGCGGGATGGCAAGCAGGTCCCGCTGACGATGCGCACCGAGACGATCAAGATCGGCGGCGGTGGGGGAGAGCAGACCATCACGGTCCGCAGCACCGTGCACGGCCCGATCCTGTCCGACGCCATCGAGAACGTCGCCAACGCCGGTGACCGACCACCGGTCAACGGGCGTCCCAGTGCTGGGTCCTACGAGGTCGCGCTCCAGTGGACCGGCATCGAGGTGACCCAGACCGCCGACGCGATCTTCGGTCTCAACACCGCCCAGAACTTCGAGCAGTTCCGCACGGCCGCAAAGGATTTCGCGGTGCCGTCGCAGAACCTGATCTACGCCGACACGGACGGGAACATCGGCTACCAGGCGCCCGGCCGGATCCCGATCCGCAGCCGCTACATGGAGGCCGCCCCGGGCTTCTGGATCCGCCCGGGCTGGGTCTCGTCGTGGGACTGGAAGGGCTACGTGCCGTTCGAGGAGATGCCGCACACCTACAACCCGCCCGAGGGCTTCATCGTCGCGGCCAACCAGGCTGTCACCGAGAGCGGGACGCCGTTCCTCACGACCGAGTGGGACTACGGCTACCGCAGCCAGCGGATCAGGTCGCTGGTCGAGAAGGAAGCCAAGATCACGCCGGCGATGATGTCGCAGATCCAGGGTGACACCCGCAGCCAGTTCGCACCCACCTTGGTCAAGGCGCTGCTCAAGGTCGACCTCGGCAACGACGACTTCACCAAGCAGGCGCAGGACCTGTTGCGCGGCTGGGACTTCACCAACCCGGTCGGTGACAGCGAGTCCGGCGCGGCGGCCGCCTACTACAACGCCGTGTGGGCCAACCTGCTCAACCTCACGTTCAACGACGAGCTGCCGAAGGACCTGCGCGCCGACGGCGGTGACCAGTGGATGCGCGCGATGACGGTCCTGCTCACCAAGGAGGGCTCCCCGTGGTGGGACGACAAGCGCACGCCCGGCGTGGCTGAGGGCCAGTCGGAGATCCTGCGCAAGGCGCTCGTCGCAGCACGGCTCCAGCTGACGAAGGAGCTCGGCAAGGACGCCGCCGACTGGCAGTGGGGGCAGCTGCACCAGCTCACGCTCACCCACCAGGTGCTCGGCGGTGACGACGTCCCCAGCGTCGTCGCGAAGCTCTTCAACCGAGGCCCGATCAACATGCCCGGCGGGTCGGCGATCGTGGACGCCAACGGCTGGGACGCCAGCGTCGGCCTCGACGACGAGGACTCCGACAAGGCGTTCGACGTCGACTGGGCGCCTTCCATGCGGATGGTCGTGGACCTCTCCGACCTCGACAAGTCGCGCTGGGTCAACCAGACCGGCAACAGCGGCCACACCTACGACGCCCACTACAGCGACCAGACCGACGCCTGGGTCAACAACGAGCTCTACGACTGGCCGTTCAGCGAGAAGGCGATCCGCGACGCCGGTGGCGACGAGCTCACCCTCGTCCCCGGCGCGACCAGCTGACCTGCGCACCCCCTAGCGCCAGTTGTTCGGAAGATCCGCCGAGCCAGGACACGGCGGATCTTCCGAACAAGTCGATCTCCGGCGTCGGCCGCGGCCCGTGACTGGGCTGGCCGTCCCCTGACAGTTCAACGTGCAGCGATGTATCCCCGATCGGCGGCTTGTGCCCGGCGGCGTCACCCTTTTGGAGATCAGACGTCTCAATTCTGAGGCCACCGCATGCGTCGGCGGCAAAGGGGATCACCATGAAGCGTCTGCTAGTACCCGCCGTCGCCCTTCTGCTGCTCGCTGTCCTGGGGGCTCCAGCTTCAGCCGCGCAAACACCGACGGACCGGGACTGGAAGTCCGCCGTCGTCGGCACCGACGACGGCCTGGACTACGCACCGACGCCCGACGTGAACTTCGCCCTGTCTTCCGATGCACGCCTTTCCGGCGCCGCAGTCGCCGGGGGTTGTCACGGGCATGCTGACACGCCAACCTTCAATGGTTCAGCGAGGACCATTTACGTCCAGGGATACATTGAGTGCACGGAGCCCGCCGATATCGACGTCCTAACCCGTCCGCAGATCTACACGAAGGTAAGCGGCGTCTGGAAATGGGTAAACGCCGGACCGTACTTCTATCAGCACCGGATTGACTGGAGGGTGTGGTCCATGGGTGCAATGTCCTGCACTTCCACCTCCTACCGCCATTGGCGGACTCTCTCGTACGGCCATGTGAACGGGGTGGCCACGCGGGTAGCCACGAGCATCGACATCACGATTCCCTGCTGATGGTGCGGATCATCCACGACGCACCAGAGGCACAGCCCCCGGGCACGGAGGGGATCTTCGGATCGATCGTGGTGCGGGGGGATATCGCCCACGCCCTCCTGGTCGTGCACGACACCGAACCGCCGAGTGTCATGCGTCAGGTCCGCGTCGAGGCCCTGGTGGGGGACCGCTGGGTGCCTTGCATGGTGGTGAGCGTCGGCGGCGGAGCGGGAAGCGACGGGCTCAGCGCGCTCGCCCTCTCCTGGCGAGCCATCCCGCAAGCATCGAAGTACGCCTGCACGTTCTGACGCGCGGCGGCCAGACGCCCGACAAGTCTCGACAGTCCATCAGGTCAGCAACCCTCCGGCAGCCGTCTGCGGGTTACGGTGCCTGACGTCCCGTCAGGTCGACGACACCCAGGTCCGCGGCGATCGCCGCCTGGACGGGGCGGTCGTGCGGCTCGCGCGGCAGCTCCTCGTCGAGCACCTCCCACGGGTGCACGACAGCGACGACCACGGCGTCCGTGCGGGGGAGCACCCGGTCGTAGCAGCCCTTGCCCTGCCCGATCCGCGTCCCCGACCGGTCCACTCCATGGGCCGGCACGAACACGACCGAGGCCCGCGCGATCGCCGACGTCCCGAGCAGCTCGCCGGTGTCGTCCCCGACCGCAGCCACCTCACGCCAGTCCAGGTCCCAGTCCTCGAGCGTCACCGGCACCATGACCCGTATGCCGCGTGCCACCAAGGCGGCGACCAGCGCCTCCGTGGGTGGTTCCAGGGAGGTGGCCTCGTAGGCGGCGACCCAGTCACCGGGAGCCAGCCCCGCGGCATACCCCACCTCGAGGGCGGCGAGCTCGAGCTCGGCACCGTCCCTGGCGCGGTCGCGTCCTGGGACGCGCTCGCGGCGCAGCTCGCGCAGTCGTTGTCGCACGGCTGTCTTGGTGTTCAGGGGCACGCCCAGATCGTCCCACTAGGCTGCCGCTCATGAGCAAGGACGGGCTGGCGCAGGCAGTCGAGCGCATGACGCAGCGGGGGGTGGACCCCTTGGCGGTGCACGTCTTCGAGGACGCCTATGCCCAGCTCGAGGCGGGCAACACCGGCCTCATCCCGGAGTCCGACATCGAACCGCTCACCGACGTGCCACGGCTCGAGGACCTCACCAGCGATGCCGAGGAGCAGGCCCGGGCGCTGGCCCAGACCGCGGTCGTGAAGCTCAACGGCGGGCTCGGCACGAGCATGGGCTTGTCGGGTCCGAAGTCGGTGCTGGAGGTGCGCGACGGGCTGACCTTCCTCGACGTGGTGGCCCGGCAGGTGCTCGCGCTCCGGGAGCGACACGCCGTGCGGGTGCCGCTGGTGCTGATGAACTCGTTCCGCACGCGGGAGCAGTCGCTCGAGGTGCTCGCGGCGTATGACGACCTCCCGGTCGACGGGCTGCCGCTCGACTTCCTCCAGAACGCCGAGCCCAAGCTCCGCGCCGACGACCTCACCCCGGTCTCCTGGCCCGACGACCCCGACCTCGAGTGGTGCCCTCCCGGCCATGGCGACGTCTACGTCGCCCTCGCCGCGAGCGGGGTGCTCCAGGCGTTGCGCGACAAGGGCTTTCGCTACGCCTTCCTCTCGAACTCCGACAACCTCGGGGCGACCTGCGACCCGGCGATCCCGGCCTGGATGGCCCGCGAGTCGATCACCTACGTGTCCGAGGTCTGCGAGCGCACGGTCAACGACCGCAAGGGTGGCCACCTGGCGGTCCGTCGTCGTGACGGCCGGGTCGTGCTGCGCGAACGGGCGATGGTGGCTCCGGAGGACGAGCAGTACTTCGAGGACACCGACCGGCATGCGCTCTTCCACGCCAACAACCTGTGGGTCGACCTCGACGCACTGCACGAGCAGCTCGAGGCGCGTGACGGGGTCCTGGGGCTGCCGATCATCATCAACCAGAAGACCGTCGACCCCAGCCGCTCCGACTCGACTCCCGTGATCCAGGTCGAGTCGGCCATGGGCACGGCGATCGAGGTGTTCGACGGGTCGCGGGCCGTGCACGTGCCGCGTCGGCGCTTCCGGCCCGTCAAGACCACGAACGAGCTGCTGCTGCTCCGGTCCGACCTCTACGGCTTCGGCGACGGCCACGAGGTCGTCGCGCAGACCGACCGACCGGACCCCCGCGTCGACCTCGACGAGCACTACACGCTCATCGACGACTTCGACGCGCGGTTCCCGGAGGAAGCGCCCTCGCTCGTCGAGTGCACGTCGTTGGCGGTTCGTGGCGACGTCACCTTCGGGGCCGGCATCCGCTGCGTGGGCGACGTCGTGGTCGAGGCCGACGAGCCGCGGAGCATCCCTGACGGCACAACGCTCAGCGCGACGAACCTCCCCACGACGGCGATGGCGACCCCGTGATCAGCGTCGAGCAGCACCTCGAGCGAATCCTGGCCACCGTCAAGGTGATCTCGCCTTTCGAGCTCGGCGTCCTCGACGCCCAGGGCTGCGTCCTGGCCGTCGACGTGGAGGCGCGCGGCTCGCTGCCCGGCTTCACCAACTCCGCCATGGACGGGTATGCCGTGCACGCGGGGGACGTGGCGACGGCCAGCGCCGAACACCCCGTCGTCCTTCCGGTCGTCAACGACATCGCCGCCGGCAACACCAAGGCCCTCTCGCTCGCTCCCGGCCAGACGATGCGGATCATGACCGGTGCGCCGATGCCGCACGGTGCCGATGCGGTCGTGCCTGTCGAGGCGACCGACGGCGGCGTCGTGAAGGTCCAGATCCGCGAGGGCCGCGGCGTCGGAGCCCACGTCCGCGAGGTCGGGGAGGACGTCGAGGCGGGCAACGTCGTGCTGCGCCGCGGCACCCTGCTCGGCCCCGGACAGATCGCCCTGCTCGCGGCGGCCGGCATCTCCCGCGTGCGGGTCGTCCCCCGGCCGCGGGTGGTCGTGGTGTCGACCGGCGACGAGCTCGTCGAGGTCGGCCGCACCCCGGGCTTCGGCCAGATCGTCGACTCCAACTCGGTGATGCTCACCGCCGCCGTGACGGCAGTGGGAGCCACGCCGTTCCGGGTGGGGGGCGTGCCGGATGACGCCCGCACCCTGCTCGACACCCTCGAGGGCCAGCTCGTCCGCGCCGACGTGATCATCACGACCGGTGGGGTGTCGATGGGCGCCTTCGACACGGTCAAGGAGGTGCTGTCCCGCGTCGGGACGGTGCAGTTCGACAAGGTCGCCATGCGCCCGGGCATGCCGCAGGGCTTCGGGGTGCTCGGCGAGGACAAGGTGCCGGTGTTCACGCTCCCCGGCAACCCGGTCAGCGCCCTCGTCTCGTTCCACGTCTTCGTCGCGCCGGCCCTGCGCGCGATGGCTGGCCGGCCCGAGCCGTCGTACCCGCCGGGCTACGTCCCCGCCGTCGCCGCCGAGCCGTTCAGGTCGGTGCCGGGCAAGATGGAGTTCGTGCGAGTGGTGCTCGACGACGATCGCGCCCGGCTGGCGGGTGGCCAGGGGTCGCACATGCTCGGCGCCCTCGCCGCGGCCGACGCGCTGGCCGTCATCCCGGCCGACGTCTCCGAGGTCGCCGCGGGCGAGGAGCTGATGTGCCTGCCGCTGCTCGGGAGGGAGGGCCAGTGACCATCGACCCCGCCGAGCGCGCCCCCGACCCCGCCGAGCGCCCCCCCGACCCCGCCGAACGCGCCCCGGGCCTCACCCACGTGCGACCCGACGGCTCCGCCCACATGGTCGACGTCTCGGCGAAGGCGGTCACCGCCCGCCAGGCGTCAGCCGCCGGACGGGTCCTGCTCTCGGCTGCTGCGGTTGCCGCTCTGCGTGACGGCACGGTGCCCAAGGGCGACGCGCTCGCGGTCGCCCGCATCGCCGGCATCCAGGCGGTGAAGCGGACCCCGGAGCTGATCCCGCTGGCTCACCCGGTCGCGGTCCACGCGGTGGAGGTCGACCTGGTGGTCGCCGACGACGGGGTCGACATCGGCGCGACCGTGCGCACCGCCGACCGCACCGGCATCGAGATGGAGGCGCTGACGGCGGTGTCCGTCGCGGCGCTCGCCCTCATCGACATGGTGAAGGCGGTCGACAAGCACGCCCGCATCACCGACGTGCGGGTGACGGCCAAGTCAGGCGGTCGCTCGGGCGACTGGGTGGAGGAACCATGAGCCAGCCGGGCAGCGCGACCAGCGACACCAGCGACACCCGCGACACCCGGGACACCCGGGACGCGCCGGACGCAGGGGAGGCCCCCACATCGGCCGGCCGGGCGATCGTCATCACCTGCTCCTCGCGGGCCGCCCGTGGCGTCTACCCCGACCGTGGCGGCCCCCTCATCGTGGACACCCTGCTGAAGTGGGGTTTCGAGGTCGGTGACCCGCTCGTCGTGCCGGACGGCCCGGAGGTGTCCGAGGCGCTCGAGGCGGCGCTGGCTGCGACCCCCGACGTGTTGGTGACCACCGGGGGCACCGGTCTCTCGCCCACGGACCGCACCCCGGAGGCCACCCGAGAGGTGCTCGACCGCGAGGTGCCCGGCCTGGCCGAGGCCATCCGCGGCGCCGGACTGGCTGCCGGAGTGCCGACCGCCGCCCTCTCCCGAGGCTTGGTCGGGATCGCCGGCAGCACGTTGGTGGTCAACCTGCCCGGCTCGACCGGCGGGGTCCGTGACGGGCTGGGGGTGCTCGAGGCGGTCCTGCCGCATGCCCTCTCGCAGATTCGCGGCGGCGACCACTGATGGCCACCTGGCCCGTCGTGCTCCGGGGCGAGACTCCGGGCGGAGAGCAGCTCGTGCTCGGCCCGCTGCGCCGGCGGGACCGGGAAGAGTGGGTCGAGGTCCGCAGCCGCAACCGGCACTGGCTGGGCCCCTGGGATGCGACGTCGCCCGAGCGTGAGCCGACCTACGTCTCCTTCCCTACCCTCGTCCGGCACTACCGCACCGAGGCCAAGGCAGGTCGGATGCTGCCGTTCGTCGTGCGGGTGGACGGCCGGATCGTCGGGCAGATGGTGCTCTTCGGCATCTCCTACGGCTCGTTGCTGTCCGCGGCTGCCGGCTACTGGGTCGACGAGTCGGTCGCGGGCCGTGGGATCGCGCCCACCGCCCTGGCCCTGGCCGGCGACCACGCCCTGGGGTCGATGGGGCTGCACCGGATCGAGGTCAACATCCGCCCCGAGAACACCAACAGCCTGGCCGTGGTGCGCAAGCTGGGCTTTCGCGACGAAGGGGTGCGGGCGGCATACCTGCACATCGACGGGGCCTGGCGCGACCACCGGACGTTCGCGCTGACGACCGAGGACCTCGGGGGTCGATCCCTGCTCGAGCGAATGCACACCAATCACACCAGCCACATTGGCGACACACCGCCCCACGTCCCCGGCGCACCGACTCGGGACACCTAACGTCGTATCCGTGCAGCCCAGCAGTCTCGTCTTCCTCGTCATCATTGCGGTCTGGGCTGCCTATTTCGTGCAGTACTGGGTCCGTCGCCGCGAGCACCTCGCCACCGCGCGCTCGGTCGACCAGTTCTCCGAGTCGATGCGCGTCCTCGAGCGCCGCAGCCCGCTGCCTGCGTCGAACCTCTCGACGCCCCAGCCCCGTTCGTATGCCGTGACGCCGGCTCGCGTCGCACGTCCGCAGGTGCTCGTGAAGCGTGCCGCGACGTCGCCGACCACCCCGACCAGCTCGACGGCCCCGTCCGCGCCACCGGTCGAGCACGGGGCGAGCGCGCCTCGTGCCCTCCCGACGGCCCGGCGCGCCCGGGCCGCCATCATGCTCGGCGCCCTCGCCACGGTCGTCGTGGTGGGCGCCCTCGTCGCCCTCTCGCTCGTGCCGCTCTACGCCGTGGCCGTCCCGGTCGCGGCCGTGGGTGGTGCCCTCGCGTGGTCCCGGGCCGACGCCCAGGCCCAGCGGCGCGCCCGGATGGCAGCCCGCCAGGCCAGTCGCCGCGCCAACCAGCCGCGTCCGACCGCCGAGCCGCGCACCGCCGAGCGGCGCACCGCCGAGCCTGTGCCGCACACCGCGCCGGTCGCGCCGACAAGCACCGCTCCTGTCGCCGCTGAGGCCGAGATCGCCGACGAGGTGCCCACGTCGGCTCCGGTCCCCGTGCGGGGCGAGCTCTACGACGTGCAGGCCGTGGAGACCAGCCTGCGTCAGGCGTCCACTGCCTCGACCGCCGAGCCGGTCGCCGCAACGCCCGCCGTCCCCGCCCGGCCGCTCGTCGACGACGACGACATCCCGCTCACCTGGGACCCGGTGCCGGTGCCCCGCCCGACGTACACGATGAAGGCGCGGGTCACCCGTCCCGCCCCGACCTCCGCGGACCTGGTCGGCGACGCCGACACCGAGTACGCGGCATACGACGAGGCTCCTGAGCGACGCGTCGCCGGCGCCTGACGCCATGATCGAGATCCTGAGCTCCGCCGAGCTGGTGCGGGCCAAGGAGAGTGGCGCCCTGGTCGCCGACATCCTGCAGGCGGTCAAGAGTCGGGCCACGGTGGGCACGAACCTCCTCGACATCGACCGCTGGACCAAGGCGATGATCCGCGAGGCCGGGGCGCAGTCCTGCTACGTCGACTACGAGCCGTCGTTCGGGCGCGGACCGTTCGGCCACTACATCTGCACGTCGGTCAACGACGCGGTGCTCCACGGCCTGCCCCACGACTACGCACTGGCCGACGGCGACCTCCTGACCCTTGACCTCGCCGTCCTCAAGGCCGGGGTGGCCGCCGACTCCGCGATCAGCTTCGTGGTGGGTGGGTCGAGCCAGCCGGACAGCGTCGCGTTGATCGAGACCACCCAACGCGCTCTCGCGGCCGGCATCGCGGCGGCCCGTCCCGGCGCGCGCATCGGCGACCTCTCGCACGCCATCGGCACGGTCCTCTCCGAGGCGGGCTACCGGGTCAACACGCAGTTCGGCGGTCACGGCATCGGGTCGACGATGCACCAGGACCCGCACGTGTCCAACACCGGGCGTCCGGGTCGTGGCTACCGGCTGCAACCCGGGCTGCTGCTCGCCCTCGAGCCGTGGATCATGGCCGACACCGACGAGCTCGTCACCGACGACGACGGGTGGACCCTGCGCAGCGCCACCGGGTGTCGCACGGCGCACAGCGAGCACACGATCGCGATCACCGACGACGGGGCCGAGATTCTCACCCTGCCGACGGGCCCCCCTCTGTTGGAAGCGAAACTGCCGGATAGCCGGTAGTTCTCACTCCGACTCGGGGCTCCTGACCCACACCGTCTTCCTACCTGCTGCCCCAGACGGCGCGAGCGCCCGAGTCGCCGGTGAGCGCCACGATGGTCGCGGTGCCGATCGCGCTCGCGATCACCAGCACCGCGAGCGCGACCCGCGGCACGGTGGTCGCGCCGCCGCGACGCAGGTAGAGCCACTGAACGAGCGTGGTCACAGCCAGGGCGGTGGCCCAGGGCAGCACCATGCCGCCGAAGTTCTCGTGCTTGTCGATGAAGGGCGGGTTGCCGAGCTTCTTCGCAAGGTCCTCGCCGGCGCGTGTCGTGATGGGCACGGCGAGGGCACCGACCACCGCTCCCAGGGGGACGAGGAAGGTCAGCTTGCGCTGGGCGGCCGGCCACGCGCTCACGACGATGGCTGCCACGGCGGTCAGCGGCAGCAGCACGACGACGAGGTGCACCAACAGGGCGTGTGCGGGAAGTCCGTTGATCTCCATGTCGGAGGAACGTAGCCGAGGCCGCTGTGGTTCACCTGCTGGGCCCAGCCGGTGAACCCGGACGGGTCGTGTCTCGTCCTTTACGGAGACTTCCCCGACCGGGGAGGATCGGTCGTGTCGGGATCCGTGATGTCGGTGCCAGTCGTGGTGTCGGCTTCCGAGGGTCGAAGGAGCGGGTAGTGGCGGCGAGCCAGCGGGAAGCAGCCCTCCAGGGCCTGCACGACCGCCATGCCTCGGAGCTGTGGCGGTTCGCGCTGCGGCTCACCCGCGACCCGCAGGTCGCCGAGGACGTCGTGCAGGAGTCGCTGCTGCGGGCCTGGCGCGACCCCGCGCTCGGCACCCGCTCCGAACCACAGGCCCGCGCCTGGCTGTTCACGGTCGTGCGCAACCTCGTGGTCGACCGCTGGCGCAGCGCAGCGTCACGTCACGAGGTGGCCGGCATCGACTTCGTCGAGGTGGGCGTGGGGGACCGGTCGGGCGAGGTCCTGGACCGGTGGTTGATCGCGGACGCGCTGGGTTCGGTGTCGCGCGAGCACCGCCAGGTCATTTCAGCCGCGTACTACGAAGGGAGAACGGTGGCCGAGATCGCCGCCGAGCTGAGGGTGCCCGAGGGGACCGTGAAGTCACGGCTCCACTACGGGCTGCGCAGCCTGCGTCTCGTCCTGCAGGAGAAGGGGGTGACGAGCCCATGAGCAGCACCGACGACTACACCGACTGGGACGCCGCCTACGTCCTCGGAGCGTTGCCGGTCGCCGAGCGGCGCGAGTACGAGTCGCACCTTGCGGGGTGCGCCGCCTGCCGGTCTGCGGTCGCCGAGCTGGCCGGCATGCCCGGCCTGCTCGCCCAGCTCCCACCCGGGGAGGTCCTCGCGATGGACCTCGACGGCGGCGCCGACCTGCAGCCGCCCGCGTCACTGATGCCCGTGCTGCCCGTTGTTGCCGCCGAGTCGCGTCGTGAGCGGTGGCTGGCACCACTGGCCGCGGCCGCCGCCGCCCTCCTCATCGGAGGCGTCGGTGGGTATGCCGTGTCGACGGCGGGGCGCGACGGTTCACCTGACCCCGGGGTCACCGCTGGTTCCACCCACACCACTGGGCCCATGACGGCTCCCGGCCGCTTGGCCTTCACGGCCGTCGAGCCGTCCCTCATGACGGCCGTCGTGGATGTCGTGCCGATCGCGAACGGGACCGAGCTGCGGGTGGAGTGCCAGTACGCGCGGCAGACCGGTGGGCCCACCACGTCTGGGCCGACGACGACCAGACCCACGAGCGGTGCTGATCCCGGAGCATCGGGTGGCGACTACCGGATCGACTACGCCATCTGGGTCGTCGACCGCGCGGGCCAGGCCACCGAGCTGCGCGACTGGACGGCCCGGCCGGACCGGATCATGCACCCGGTCGGGGTGTCCGCACTGCGGGTCACCCAGATCGCCTCGGTCGAGATCCGCCAGGTGAACAACGGCCACACCGTGATGCGGGCGAGCCTGACCTGACCGTTTTCCGTCGGGCCCGGTGCTGGTGTTATTGTTTCGTCCGCATCATGGGGCTGTGGCGCAGTTGGTAGCGCGTCTCGTTCGCAATGAGAAGGCCAGGGGTTCGAATCCCCTCAGCTCCACAACGCAGGAGAGGGACCCACACGCTTTTCGTGGGTCCTTCTCTGCATTATCGAACGGAGTGATTCGAGGAGTCGCCGCAGCGGAGCGAGGACGGCGGAGTCCCCTCAGCGCTGAGTGCTGCAGCTCAACTTTCGACGCCGGTGGCGGTGTTCGATGTGCCGACCGGTTTGGACTCCGGCGAGCCGCGTTCGCGCAGATAGATGCTGAGCACGACCATGCTGGCCACCGCGAGGAACTCGGACTGCCAGTTCTGGAAGGTGCGGTTCCAGAAGTCGGGCGCGGCGAGGTACTGGGACCAGGTCAGTGGGTCCTGCAGGTCCTGGAGCTGTTCGGCGTTGTAGGCCGAGCGGCCGGCGATGAACTGGGCGGCCCACGACCCGATGAACACTGCACCCATGGTCAGGCCGAGAGACCGGGAGAACAAAGCCGTGCGCCACCCGCCGACGGCGGCCCAGCGCGGCGAGTCCTTGTCGGCGTACGGGCCGACCTTCTGGTCCTTGTCGGACTCGCGGCCGGCGGAGTCCAGCGGTTTGGACTCCGGGGAGCCCTTCTGCAGCAACCACACGGTGAGAAGGATGTAGAGCAGGAACTGCAGGTACTCGGACTGCCAGTTCTCGGCGACGTCGACAGTGAACTGCGAAGACGTGACGTACTCGAGGACGGTCAGAGTCGGTAGACCGGCGTCGGTGGCAGCTTCGTTGTACGAGGCCTCTCCCGTGAGGGCCTGCCCGACCAGGGCGACCAGGAGCAGGGCGGTGAAGGCGAGTGCGAGGCCGTTCTCGCGCAGGGTCCTTTTCATCGGTGGGCAACACCGATGGCGATGCAGTAGGCGAGGCCGCCCACGATGAACACGAGGTAACTGGCGAACAACGTGCGCATCTCAGTTCCCCCTGATCGTGCAGTCGTAGGGTCGGCCGGGGCGTGGGGTGCAGCCCGCTGCGGTGACGCGCCATCCGGCGGTGAACCTGGCCAGGAAGATGGTGTCTGAGCCGAGGTGGACGATGGCGTCCTTGCCGTAGACCTGCACCGCCGTGGCCGGACCGTCGTTGGGTTGGACCAGCTGGGGGAGGGTCTCGGCGCAGTCGCCGCCGCTGTCATCCAAGGATTTGAGCGTCTCTGGAGCGAGTAGCGCACACGCTCTGGTGGGAGTGGCGGCGACCGATTCTGCGAACTGCTGGGCGGCTGTTTGTGCGTGGTGGTTCTCGACGTTGCCCTGGCCCGCGCACCCGGCCAGGGCGAAGAGCGCCGCGATCGAGGAGACCGCTCGGGGCAGGGGACGCAATCGGAGCACGCTGTGACCTTAGCCATCCCGACGACGATGCGTTCCATGGGTCTCTGGGTAGGTCAGCGACTCGTGCGCTTCGTGGGGTGTTGCATACCCGGACAATTCCGGGGTAGATGTGGACCGAAGCCCAGCCGCACGTGGAGGACATCCTGGTCATGAAACCCATCCCGGAAACACGACTCGTCCTGACGGAGATGTCCCGCTTCCAGGATGAGGACATGACAGAGCGGTTCAACGCGATGGCCAACGTGGTGGCTGGCCTCGCCCCTGAGTGTCTGGGGATGACCCTGTCGTTTCTTCAGGAGGACTTGGCCTTCACGTGGGCGGCTACCAGCCTGGACGTCGCGGCACTCGATGCGGTGCAGTACCTCAGCGACGGGCCATGCGTGCAGGCCATGAAAGAGGGAGCGACCGTCGGGGCCACCCGTGCCGACCCGCTCGACGAGACCCGGTGGCTCGAGTTCTCCCGCGCCGAGAACTCGGCGGGTGTCGAGAGCACCCTGTCCGTCCCGCTGGTGGAGGGCGACGCGGTGGTGGGTGGGGTCAACTTCTACGGAGGCACCCCCACGACCTTCGATGGCCTGCACTCCGAGCTGGCAGCAGTCTGTGGCGCGTGGCCGGGTGCGGCCGTGACCAACGCCGACCTGTCCCTGTCAGGAGTGCGACGCTCGAAGCGGTCACCCCAGAAGATGCGCGACCGGTTTGCGACCGACCAGGCCATCGGCATGATCATGGCAGCGCACCGAGTCGACGCTGACCTCGCGGCACAACGCCTCACGGGGGCCGCGGAGCGAGCCGGCATCCCCGACGCCGACCTCGCCCGCCTCCTGGTCAAGACGCGCCTGCTCCGGTCGCCCTGAGCAGAGGCGCACGACGAGCGGGACGAACGCCAACCCAGGTGATGGGTTGGTCGATCACTCCGGCGTGCTGGTGCGACCTGTCGCCTCGGCCAGGAAGCTGCCCAGGACCTCAGCGAGTTGCTGGGGATTCTCCTCCGCCATGTGGTGCCCAGTGTTGATGCGCGCCGTGTCCATCGGACCGTCGACCCAATCCCTCCATAGGGCGGCGGGGTCGCCGTAGAGCTGCTCCAGGTCGTCATGGATGGACCACGCCACGAGGGTCCTGCACCTGATCCTGTGCCCCCGGTCGCGATCGACCAGGTCGGTGGCGTGGTCCACGGAGAGGCCGGCCCGGTAGTCCTCCAGCATGGCGCGGACCGTGTGAGGGTCGCGCAGGGCGGCCGCGACGTAGTCGAAGTTCTCCGCACCCATCGCGCCGCGCGCCTGGTCGTCGAGCCCGTACCAGGCGACGGGGTCGGCCGTGATCACGCGTTCGGCATGAGGCGAACCGGCGAAGAAGAACCAATGCCACCACTGGGTGGCGAACCGCGCATCGACTCGTTCCACCGCCTCTGCCAACGGCACCCCATCAAGAACCGCCAGCGCGCGCACCCGGGAGGTCGGGACACACGACCAGGTAGCCCTGTGCCGCCAGGAGCGGAGCCACCCTGTGCCACGTCGTGTGGGCGCGAGGGTGGCCGTGCAGCAGCACCACGGCCGGTCCGGTGCCTCCCGAGCGCCCGTGCACGCGAATGCCCGTGGAGACGTCTCGGTCCCACTCGTCAAAGCGGGGGAAGAACAGGTCCCGTGAACCGGTCTGAAGCTCCTGGGCAGGTGACGTCTCAGTCAGCGTCTTGGTCTCCTCCGCGGGTGGCGCGGAGGCGGCGGCCGCGCTCCACGTCCTCGGCGTCCTTCGCGTCGGCCTTGTCCGTCCCCCGAGTGTCACGGGCCGGCAGGTGCAACGTCTTCTCAGCGGCGATGCCGGACTGCAGCTCCCGTCCGCGCTCCAACTCGGCGTCCAGCTCGGCGCCGAACAGCAGCGCCAGGTTGGTGATCCACAGCCACAGGAGGAAGACGACGACACCGGCCAGCGCGCCATACGTCTTGTCGTAGCTGGAGAACGTGCTGACGTAGAAGCCGAAGGCCACCGACGCGACGATCCAGACCACGATCGCCACCACCGCGCCGACGCTCACCCAGCGGAAGTGTGGCTGTTTCACGTTGGGGGTGACGTAGTAGAGGATCGCCACGACCACGACGACCACCAGCAGGATGGCCGGCCACTTGGCGATGTTCCAGACCAGCAGGGCGGTGGAGCCCAGCCCGATGGCGTCACCGACGACCTGCGCGGCGGGACCGGTGAGCACCAGGGCCATGGCCACCAGCGCGACGAGGATGACCGCGACCAGGGTCACCGCCAACATCACGGGGCGCAGCTTCCAGAAGGGGCGACCTTCGCGGATCTCGTAGATCCGGTTCATGGCCCGCCCGAACGAGCCGACGTAGCCCGACGCCGACCAGAGGGCGGTCGCGAGCCCCACGACGAAGGCGACCCCAGCTGCTCCGTCCCGCTCCGCCATGGAGGTCAGGGTCGGTCCGAGCGTGTCCGCGGCCGACCCGGCCCCGAGGTCCCGGAGGATCCCCAGCAGCGTGTCGACGGTCTGCTGGCTCTGGCCGAAGAGGCCGACGAGGGACAGGAGGGCGATGACTGCGGGGAAGAGGGCCAGCACGGCGTAGTAGGTCAGGGCCGCCGCGAGGTCGGTGCACTGATCCTTGCTGAACTCGCGTAGCGTCTTGCGCGCGATGTACCGCCACGACTCACGCGTGACCTCCGTCGGCGAATCCGGAGCGTCGGAATCCGGCCCTTGGGGAGAGGTTTCGAGCGCGGTGGTCTCGTGGGTATGGGCCCCTGCGGGCATGGCGCCTCCTTGGTTGGGTCCCTCACTCATGCCCGCTGTGGTGCCCTTCAACCCTCGGGTCCTTCACGTGTCGAAGAGGGGCACTCTCCACGTGTCGTCCGGGCCGGAGCGCCCGCAGCCGGCCACACACCGGCGGAGGGGGGCCATGGTCGGACGTTTGCGGTGCGGCGACGGTGGGCACGAACAGCGGTGTCAGCAGCGCTGGCCCCGTCATCTCGACCGAAAGGCGTGCTCATGTCTGGTGTCATCACCCTGATCAAGGACGACCACAGGAAACTGGAAGCCGTGTTCAAGCAGCTCGAGTCAGCCGAGCCCTCGGACACCCCGCCCTTGCTGCGGCAGGTCCAGGAACTGTTGGTTCCGCATTCCAAGGCCGAGGAGAAGGTGGTGTACCCCGCCATCAAGTCCACGGCGCCCGACGAAGAGGCGGATGTGGACGACGGAATCGCGGAGCACCACCACGTGGAGGAGACCTTGGAACAGCTGCTCGCCACCGATCCGGAAGAGCCCGGTCTGGACGGGCTGATCGCGGCGATGATCGGCGAGGTACGCCACCACGTCGAGGAGGAGGAGAACGAGATCCTTCCCAAGTTCGCACGGGAGGCCAGCAACCAGCAGCTCAGCGAACTCGGCGAAGCCTTCACGCAGGCCAAGGACCAGGAACTCGCGCGGCTTCGCCAGGACAACACGGGCACGGATGGCTCGTCAGGACTGTCTGGGTGACCGACGGATGGCGTGCTCCCAGGCGAGCAGTCCGGCCGTCCACTGGTCCACCCGGTCTGAACCCGACCGGGTGGACCTCTGGTCATCGAGTTGGCGCGGGGTGACGATGGGCTCATGGCAGCACAAGCAGCGCTCGAGCACGAGCTGGTGGACCGGCCCACCTGTTGGTGTTGCGGCAACACGTTCGACGAGGCGGAACTGAGCCGGCTGGGGTCCCACCCAGAGGTGGGGGTGTGCGCCGGGTGCGCGCAGTGGCTGCACCGGCGCGCCCGTTCCGCAACCGAGACCGGCCGCCGCAACCCCGGCTCTGTCCTTCGTCGCGCGGTCGCGGCGGTCCGGGGTCGGGTGATGCGTGCCGGCGCGCAGGACTGGCCTGTCATCGGGTCGCTGCTGCGCCGTCTCCACCGTCACCTCCCTTGATGTTCTGCGACGTCCCGTGAGCGCGGGGGAGGGCGCCCGGGAAGACGACGCGGCCGCGGGGGCGGACCGGGGCGCCATCGTCGCGGACCTGACCGGGTGCCGCGACGACCTGCACCGCCTGCTTGCGACTGCGACCCCTGGCCGGCTGGGCGCGCGGACCACCGGGACCAGGTGGAGCAACGAGCAGCTGCTGTTCCACATGGTGTTTGGCTTCCTGGTCGTGCGTCGACTCCTGCCGCTGGTGCGGCTGATGGCGGTGCTGCCGCCATGGGTGGGTCGCGGCTTCGCCCGGCTGCTGGACGCTGGCCGGGTGCCGTTCCACTGGGTGAACTACGCCGGTTCCTGCGGCGGCGCACTCGTGTTCAACCACGCCCGGATGGGCCGACTGTGCGACCACACCATCAACCACCTGGTCGCCAGCCTCGAGCGGGAACCAGCACGGCGGCTGGGTCGGGGGATGCCATTCCCGACCAGCTGGGACCCGTACTTCCAGCCCTTCATGACACTGGCCGAGGTGTACGCCTACCCGGGGCTGCACTACAGGCACCACCGCGCCCAGCTCACGCTGCGGGCGCGCTGACGGCGGATGGGTGCCAGCCCGCTGGTGAAACAAAGTCCGGCGCGAAGCACTCGGTCAGCGACGGCCCCCTCAGCTCCCCTCAGGACGCCGGCCACGGTCCTACGGAGCCACGTTCGATGAGCTCGGTCGGCAACCGTCGATGCGCCACCGCCCCCCCTGCTCCCTCAATGCGTGACAACAGCAGGCGGCACGCTGCCACCCCGATCTCGTAGGTCGGCTGGGCGACGACCGTCAACGCCGGGCTGACCAGGTCAGCCCACTCGGTGTCATCGAAGCCGAGCAGGGACACGTCCTCCGGGCAACGAATCCCCGCGCGCGCTATGGCGTGGAACGCCCCGAGCGACTGCATGGCATCGAAGGCGAGGATCGCCGTGGGCCGGTCCTCCAAGGCGAGCAGTCTGGCCGTCTCAGCCTCGCCGTCCTCGCGCCGGTAGCCACCGGAGGAGATCAGCTCCGGTCGGATTTGGACACCGGCCGCTGTCATCGCGTCGCGGAACCCGGCCGCGCGGGCGCCGACCGTCGTTGCCGAAGCCCGCTCGACGCCCTTCATGTCGGGGCGCAGCATGCGTTCAAGCATCGCGTGCGTTCCACCGGTGAGGATCGCGATGTCGCGGTGGCCATGGGCCAACAGGTGCTCGGTGGCAGCTCGCGCAGCCTTGCGGTTGTCGATACCGACCGTGTCGGCTTGCAGGCCCGCCACGCTCCGGTCCAGCAGGACCACAGGGATGCCAGCTGCAATGACGTCGCGGAGGTGGGACCTGTCGCCACCGTCTGCGGGGCACACGACCAGGCCGTCGACGCGTCGCTCGGTCATCACCCTGACCGCGGTCTCCTCCTTGTCGAGCTCCTCGTCGGTGTTGGCCAGCAGCACCTCGAACCCCTGGGCCCGCGCCGTGTCGGCGATGCCGCGCAGTGAGCGACGGAAGAAGGGATTCTCGATATCGGACATCACGACGCCGAGGGTGCGCGTCGACCCGGTGATCATGCTGCGCGCGAGGCTGTTGGCTCGATAACCAAGCTGTTCCGCCGCGGCCAAGACGCGTTCCCGGGTGCTCTCGCGCACCGAGCCGTAGCCGCCGAGCGCCCTGGCCGCGGTGGCAGTGGAGACTCCCGCTTCACGCGCGACATCCGGCACCGTGGCGATGCCGCGCGGTTCAACGCTTCTGCTCAACGTGCTCCTTCAAATGCGTGTCGTACCAACGGTTTTGGCGGTCTGCCGAGCATTTCGGTATGCCGGTCGCTCCCGGCGAGCGCGCGGGTCCCGGGTGACCCGTCGGCGGCTCACGCCCGCCGAGTTCCTGGCCTGACCCTAGCCGGTGTCGGCCTGCTTCGCCGCACCGGATCTGACCAGTTTCCGGGAACCCTCTTGACAGCAGCCCATCAGATTGAGAACGTTCTCACTCATCAGGTTGAGAACGTTATCAAAGCGAGTCACTCGCGGATTGGAACCAGGAGCACCGATGACCGAAACCCTTCCCCTCAAGCCGATCGACGCCGACATCGTCGACAAGCTGACGGCCACCGTCGCGGAGCGTGCTGCGATCGCGACCGTGGTACGCGACGTCGTGGAGCGCGGGCTGCGCAACGTGTACTTCGTCGGTGCCGGCGGCTCGATCATCTGCAGCTACCCGGCCCACTACCTGCTCCAGCAGAAGGCGTCGTTCCCGGCCTTCCAGCTGCAGAGCGACGAGCTCAACACCTCGGTCCCGGCCATCATGGGTCCGGGCTCGCTCGTCGTGCTGGCCTCCTACACCGGCACCACCAAGGAGACGGTGGCCGCCGCCAAGACCGCCAAGGCCACGGGCGCGACGGTCATCGCGGCCGCCAAGGCCGGCAGCCCGCTCGCCGAGGCGGTCGACGCCGCGTTCACCGGCAAGAGCGACCTGTTCGAGCTGGTCGTCGCCTTCGAGCTGCTGGCCGCCACCGGCGCTGAGCTGGACACCGATGCGGTCGACCAGGCCCTGGTGGCGCTGCCCACCGCGGTCCGGCACGCGGTCGAGCAGGCTGAGCCGGAGCTCGCCGGCATCGCCGAGGCGTTCAAGGACGAGCCGATCACGTACGTCCTGGGGTCCGGACCCAGTTTCGGCTGGGCCTACGGCCTGGCCATGTGCTTCCTGCAGGAGATGCAGTGGAAGCACGCGGCGGCCTTCAACTCCGGCGAGTTCTTCCAGGGAGCGTTCGAGATGGTCGACGACGACACCGCGGTCCTGTTGTGGGTCGGTGACGACGCCTCGCGGCCCATGGGGGAGCGGGCCAAGAGCTTCCTCGACCAGTACTGCAAGAAGGCCCAGTACGTCGACGTGCGCGACCTCGAGCTGCCCGGCATCCCCGAGTCCGTCCGTGGCGAGGTCTCGCCGATCGTCGTGGGAGCGCTGGCCAACCGGCTCGCCCAGCACTACGAGTCGGTCCGCGGTCACGACCTCGAGACGCGTCGGTACATGTTCAAGGTCGAGTACTGAGCATGACCCCTGACCTGCTCAACTTCGACCCGGCGCGCTACCTGCGCATCCAGTCGGGTGCCGTCGGCCTGGCCGAGCAGATCGATGCCGTGGCGGCTGACGCCCTCGGCTCCGGCGTGACCAACGTGGTCTTCGCCGGGGCCGGCGGCGCGGGCATCCTCATGCAGCCCGCGGCCGCCCTGCTCCGCGACCGTTCGACCTTCCGCGCGGACGTCGTGCTGCCGGCCGAGCTCGTCCTGACGGGCTCCGCCACGGTGGGTCGGGACACCTTGGTGGTCATCCCGTCGCTGTCCGGAACCACCGCCGAGAGCATTGCGGCCCTCGAGTTCGTCAAGGCTGCCGGCGCACGGGTGCTGGTCCTCACCGGCCACCCCGACACCCCGCTGGGCATCAAGGCCGACGTCAGCCTGGTGAACTTCGCCGAGGACGACACGTCCTGCGAGTCGTTCTACCTCCAGTCGCTCCTGCTGTCGCTGTCGATCCTGGCGCGCACGGGCGGGCTCGAGGACCACGCAGGGGTCGTCGCCGAGCTGGTGCGCCTGCCCGAGCTCCTCCTCGACGCCAAGGGCGCCTTCGAACCGCGAGCGCACTCGCTCGCCGAGGCGATCGCGGCGGACCCGTGGCACATCGTCACCGGGTCGGGCACCACGTGGCCCGAGGCCTTCTACTACGGCATGTGCATCCTGGAGGAGATGCAGTGGATCCGGACGCGTCCGGTCCACGCCTCCGACTTCTTCCACGGCACGCTCGAGCTGGTCGAAGCTGACGTCAGCGTGCTCCTCCTCAAGGGCGAGGACGCCACCCGACCCGTCGCCGACCGGGTCGAGCGCTTCGTCTCCGGACTGACCGAGAAGCTGCTCGTCCTCGACACGGCCGATGTGGAGCTGCCCGGGATCTCGCAGACCACCCGCGCCCTCGTGTCTCCGGTGATCCTGTCCGCCCTGCTGGAGCGGGTGAGCGCTCACCTCGAGGTGCTGCGCGACCACCCCCTGTCTACCCGTCGCTACTACCGCCGCATGGCGTACTGAAGGACGGCCTCATGAACGTCACCCTGCTCACCCTCGGCGACAACGTCGTCGACCGGTACCTCGAACGGGGGGTGCTCTACCCCGGGGGGAACGCGGTCAACGTGGCCGTGCACGGGCGTCGGTGCGGCGCCGGCGCGGCATACATCGGTGCGGTTGGCACCGACCTCGCCGGGCGCGCCGTCCTCGACGCGCTGGTGGCCGAGGGGGTGGACACCTCGATGCTGAGGATCGTCGAGGGCCCCAACGCCTCGGCGGACGTGCGCGTCGTCGATGGAAACCGCGTGTTCGACCACGGGGACCCGGGGGTGTCGAGGTTCGTGCTGACACCGGCGGACTTCGCAGCCGTCGCAGCGGCGACCATCGTGCACACTGGTGAGTGCTCCATGGTCGAAGACCAGCTGGCCGACGTCTCCGCAGCTGCATCGCGGCTATCGTTCGACTTCTCCGAGCGCCCGCACGCCTACATCGCCGAGTACGCACCGCTCGTCGACATCGCCATCCGCTCAATGCCTTTCGCAACTGTCGACGACGCGGTCCACGAGGCCCGGCGCATTCGGGACCTCGGCCCGAGCCTCGTCGCGGTCACGATGGGCGCCGGCGGGGCGGTGGCGCTCCAGGGTGAGCTGGTCGTGCATGCCCAGGCGCCAGCCACTCCCGTCGTCGACACCCTCGGAGCCGGGGACGCCTTCATCGGCCGACTTCTCACCGGCCTCATCGGCGACACGCCGCTCGCGACGCTCCTCGGCGCCGCGACGGCATACGCCTCAAGCACCTGCGCCACCTTCGGCGCCTTCGGGTACGAGACCTCACTCGAGGGACTCACTGCACCGCTCAACCCCATCCACAAAGGAGTGGACCTCACATGAAGCACACCACGCGCAGCGCATCCTTCGCCGTGCTCGCCACCGCGACCGCGGTGGCCCTGGCCGCCTGCGGCGCGCCCGGGACGGCCAACCCTGGTGCAGGAGGAGCCAGCAGCCAGAGCCTCACGGCACCAGCCGAGAAGTCCGGAACCATCACCATGGTCACCAAGTTCGCCGACCCCAAGTACGCCCCGTACTTCGAGAGCGTGACCAAGGCCTATGAACAGACCAACCCCAAGGTCACCATCAAGCTCGAGCAGGTCGGCGACCAGCCCTACAAGGACAAGATCCGAGTGCTGTCGGCGTCCAAGCAGCTGCCCGACATCTACTTCTCGTGGGCCGGTGACTTCGCCAACAAGTTCGTCCGTGCCGGTCTGGCCGCCGACCTGACCTCGGTCATCGGGCCTGACACCGAGTGGGGCAAGACCTTCTCGCCGGCCGCCCTCAAGGCGTTCGAGACCAAGGGCAAGAACTTCGGTGTGCCGATCGACCTCGACGCGAAGTACCTGGCCTACAACAAGGCAGCCTTCACCAAGGCCGGGATCAGCGGCGCTCCGGCGTCGCTCGAGGAGCTCCTGGGGGACTGCGACAAGCTGAGGACGGCGGGTTACACACCCATCGCCTTCGGCAACCAGTACGGCTGGCCGGCGATCCACTACATCACCCAGCTCAACGCGTACAACGTCGCACCAGACACCCTCGCCAAGGACTACGACCCGGCCACGGGTGCGTTCACCGATCCCGGCTACACCAAGGCGGTCGACCAGTTCAAGGACATCGTCACGCACTGCTCCAGCAAGGACGCGAACGGTGTCTCGCACGAGGCCGGGCAGGCGAACTTCCTCAACGGCAAGGCCGCCATGCACTACCTGGAGTCGGTCGAGTTCCAGGTGCTGACCGCCAAGGGGGGTGCGTCGAAGGAGCTCGCCGACAACTGGGACTTCATGCGGCTGCCCGCACCCCAGGGCGCGGCCGGTGACGCCGGAGCCCTGACCGGTGCGCCGGACGGGTTCATGGTCAACGCCCAGAGCAAGAACGCGGCGCTTGCCGTGGACGTCCTCAAGTTCATGACCACCCAGCAGAATGCCGCGAAGCTCACGGCTGACATCGGCTGGCTGAGTCCCGTCCAGGGCTCGGCGACCTCGGCGAACTCGTTCCCGCAGCTCCAGTCAGCACTCGCCGACATCAGCAAGGCCAACCAGTTCGCGATCTGGCTCGACACGGTGACCAACGCGGAGGTGGCCAACGCCTACCTCTCCGGGATCGAAGGTGTCATCTCCGGCTCGAAGACGAGCAAGGACGTCATGACCGGCGTCCAGGAGGCCGCCGCCAAGGCCAAGAAGCAGGCTGGCTGACCTCACACCCTGGTGGGGCGGGCGGATCATGGGACCTGCCCGCCCCGCCGACCAAGGACCACCCGGTCCGACCTCGACACGGTCGGTCAGCGTCGACCGACCAACGCCCACCCGAGGAGGGCATGACATATGAGCACCACGTTGATGCGATGGCGGTCGCTGGCCTGGGTCCTGCCCGCACTGGTCCTGCTGCTGGTCTTCGTCTACTACCCCATCGTCGACAACCTGCGGCTGAGCCTGTTCTCCTGGAACGCGTTCTCGGTAGCGCCGACCTTCGTCGGGCTCGACAACTACCGCACGGCGTTCCACGACCCGATCTTCTGGACGGCGCTGCGGAACAACACGGTGTTCGCGATCGTGTCGCTGGTTTTCCAGGTCGGGTTCTCGCTCGTCCTGGCGGCCCTGCTCGAGGAGTTCGTGCACGAACGACTGCGTGGCATCCTCCGCACGATCTACTTCATCCCCGCCGTCATCTCGATCACGGTCGCGGGCATCCTCTTCTCGTTCCTCTACAACCCCGAGATCGGGCTCGTGAACCGCCTGCTCGGAGCAGTGGGGCTGGAGAGCTGGCAGCACTCGTGGCTCGGGGAGCCGGGCACCGCCATGGGCAGCATCATCGCGATGAGCCAGTGGCAGTCCATCGGCTACACCGCGATCTTGTTCGTCGTCGGAATCCAGCGGATCCCCAAGGAGTTCCACGAGGCTGCGAAGGTCGATGGCGCTGGCCCGATCCGGAGATTCTTCTCGGTGACCGTGCCCATGGTCCGCGAGATGACGACGCTCATCATCATCCTCACCGTCTCCGGAGCCTTCCTCGTGTTCAACGAGGTGATGGTCATGACCGCAGGTGGGCCCTCGAACTCCAGCCAGGTGTTGGGCACCTGGCTCTACCGCAACGCCTTCCTCAACGACGACATGGGATATGCGTCCGCCATCGCCACGGTCATCTTCGTGATCACGCTTGCGATCGGCGCCGTCCAGATCGTCGTCAGCCGCCGACGGAGGATCCAATGGTGATGTCCGCCTCCAGCCCCACACCCACCCCCACCCGCCAGAAGGCGGCACGTCCGACCCTGGCCCCGTCGGCGAACACCCCGGCAGTCGCGAGGTCGGCGCGGGCAGCGCGTCGCATCGGGGCCCGAGCAACGCGCCTGGCAGTGTGGCTCGGGCTCGCACTGCTCGTCGTCGCCGTCCTCTATCCCTTGCTGTGGATGGTCTTCAGCAGCTTCAAGAGCAACCAAGAGGTCTTCGCGAGCCCATGGGGCCTTCCGGGCGAGCTGCGCTGGGGCAACTTCGGCAGGGCCGGCAGCGCAGGAGTCGTGCGCTACTTCGTCAACAGCGTTCTGGTGACGTCCGCCTCGATCCTCACCACCGTCCTCTTCAGCGCCTGGGCGGCCTATGGGCTCGTGCGGCTGCGCGTCCCCTTCGGGGGGACGATCCTCGGGCTCCTGCTCGGCGGGCTCATGCTCGCACCGACCGTGGCCCTCATCCCCCTCTTCGGCCTGCTGCAGCAGCTGCACATCTACGACAGCTACTGGGCGCTCATCGTCCTCTACACCGCGTTCCGCATTCCCTTCACGACCTTCCTGATCCGGGCGTACATGATCGACATCCCCCCAGAGGTCGATGAGGCTGCCACGTTGGACGGGTGCTCGCCCACGCAGGCCTTCTGGCAGGTCATCCTGCCGATGTGTCGACCGATCCTCGTCTCCGCGGCCCTGCTCCAGGCCCTCTTCGCGTGGAACGAGTTCGTGTTCGCGCTGGTCTTCATCAGCACCGGCGACCTCAAGACGCTGCCCGTGGGACTGATGGACATGCAGAGCCGACTGCTCACCGACTGGCCCGTCCAGTTCGCCGGGCTGACCATGGCCGCACTGCCCATGATCGTCCTGTTCCTCATCGGTCAGCGCCAGTTCCTCAGGGGGCTGACCGACGGCATCGGCAAGTAGCGTCCCCGACACCCCGCGTGCCGTACCGCGTGGTCCTGCGGCACAAGCGTGTGCGAGCTCAGCGGGTCCCGGGTGCCGTCACCGGTCTCGCCTTCGACCCTTGGAGGGCCGGGAGGTGCAGCGAGAAGCGGCACCCGTCCGTGGTGTTGACGACAGAGACCGTTCCGCCGTGGGCCTTTGCGACACCGGCCACGATGGCCAGCCCGAGACCCGCGCCACCGCCGTCCCCGGGGGTCCGTGCCTCGGTTCCTCGGAACCCGGTCTCGAAGATGCGCGCGGCCAGACCTTCGGGGATACCGCCGCACTGGTCCTGCACCGTGACCAGGACACTTCCGGGCCCGTGTGTCGTGACGGTCGTCTCCACCTCGCCGCCGGACGGCGTGTGCCGGATCCCGTTGACCACCAGGTTCGCCACCGCACGCTGGATCTCGGTCGCGGCTACTGTGGCCCGCACTCCCGGGGTGGCCGACCCGGTGAGCCGAACGTCGCGGGCGCGGGCGAGCGGAACCAAGCCGGCCACCGTGTCCGAGACGAGGTCACCCACGTCGATGTCGCTCATCGTCAGGCCCGGGTCGTCGGCCTGGAGGCGGGACAGCGCGAGCAGGGCATCGACCAGGTCGTCCATGCGCATCACCGAGTCGCGCACCATCGCCATGGCGGTGGGGACATCCGCGGCCACCCCGTCCTCGACCGCCTCGCTGATGGCGCGGATTCCGGCCAGCGGGGTCCGTAGGTCGTGCGAGACCCAGGCGACGAGCTCGCGCCGGTCGGACTCCGAGCGGGCCTCGTGCTCCCTCTGCATTCGCTCTGCGGTGGCGGCCCGGTCGGCGGCGATGACCCGTCGGGCGACGAGGCCGCCCAGGCCGGCGGCGACCGGGACGGCCGCGAGCAGCACGAGGAGGACGGTGGTGGAGTCCTCGGGGCGCAGGAACATGGCACGTGAGCTCGCATAGACCCCGGCGGCGACGGAGATGACGACGACGACCGGTGCGGCGACCGCGGCCGCGCCCAGCGATCGCCGGGTGAGGGCCACCACCACGGCAACCCCTGCCAGCCCGACGGCGAGCGCGACGGCAGCCGACAGCCCTACCGCCGAGAGCTGGGCGGAGCTCATCGGGCGTCCGGGTCTGTGCGGTCCCACCGGTAGCCGACACCGAAGACCGTGACGAGGCGTTGCGGAGTGGAGGGCTCGTCCTCGACCTTCTCGCGCAACCGGCGGACGTGGACGGTGACGGTCGACTTGTCGCCGAACTCCCACTCCCAGACGTCGCGGATGAGCTCCTCGCGCCGGTGCACGATCCCCGGGTGTCGCAGGAACCAGTCGAGGAGGGCGAACTCGCGTGTCGTCAGCGCCAGCGGCGAGCCTGCCCGCGTAACCACGTGCGCGAGCCGGTCAAGGACGAGGTCGCCGTCGGTGACCCGTGCCGGGAGCGGGGCGGCCCTGTCGTCGGGCCGGTCGGCCGCGGACTGGCCAGCGGCCCTGCGGACGATCGCCTGCACGCGGAGGACGAGCTCGCGCGGACTGAATGGCTTCGTCACGTAGTCGTCCGCGCCGAGCTCGAGGCCCTCGATCCGGTCGGTCTCCCCGCCCCGCGCCGTGAGCATCACGACGGGGACCTGTGGCTGGTCACGGCGCAGCCGTCGGCAGACCTCGAGCCCGTCCATCCCGGGGAGCATGAGGTCCAGCACGACGACGTCCGGCGCGGTACGGGCGGCGAGGTCGAGCGCGGTCACCCCGTCGGAGGCGCGGTGCACGTCGAACCCGGCACGGGCCAGGTACGCACCGACGACGTCGCCCACGGTCGGGTCATCATCGACGACGAGGGCGCTGACCATGGTTCGAGGATAGGTGCACCCCCACCGTCGGGCGTCACCCTGGAGGGCGCTCGTCAGGACCTCGTAAGGAGGGCGTAACCGCCACGTCATGGCATGTCGGTGCAGTGGCCCGCTTGACTCGACCCAGAGCCGCCACCGTGGCGGTGGGAAGTGAGGAAGTTCCATGAATCGCAAGGCATTCCGCATCGTCGGTGCGATCGCGACGGGTGGCGTCGCGGTGCTGGGCCTGGGGCCGGCGGCATACGCGTCCGGGGTCTCCGGACCGGCGATCTATGTGGACCACGTCCTCTACCGGACGGTGGCGACACCAACCGAGCTGTCCGGGACAGGGGCGCCCGCGCAGAGCTGGGACACCATCTACAACTTCTTCGGCGCGCAGCCCAGCGTGGCCACCGCGGCGCCCGGCGACCCGGGCTTCAACGGCGGCCGGTGGCAGGTGCACAAGGTCTCCACTCCGGACGGGTATGGAGCTGCGCTGGCAGCCGGAGACCTCGACGGCAACGGCGTCCTGGACTCGGCCTCGGAGATCCGGGCAGCCTTGGCGTCCGGCGCCCTCGTCGACGACGGCATCGTGAAGTACTTCGTCTGCACCCTGAACAAGGTGCCCGCCCGCCGCTGAGCGAAGCGCCGCTGGTGCAGCCCGCGTGGCCGTCCCGGTTCACCGCCCAGGCGAACCGGGACGGCTCCGCCATTCCCCCGTCCGCTCAACACTCGGTATGCCGTGTGGGCAGCTATGCGAGTTGGGGCTTGGTCAGGATCGCCCGTTCGTCTGCGGCGTCCACCACGGCACCGATCCTGGCGTACGTCGCCAGTGCGGCTTCGTGCTGGGCGCGGGCCCGATCCAGGTCGCCCCCTGACTCGTAGATGCGTCCGAGCAGCGAGGAGACCCGGGCCGCCTCGTACGTCAGGTCGATCTCGGTGAAGAGCCGGTGCGCGTTGCGTGCCGCCCTCTCGGCGTCGGCGAGGTCGTCCTGGGCGAGGAGGACCGCGGCCTCGCCGGCGTCGGCGACCGCCCGCAGGGCGGGTGTCCCGTGGTGCGACGCGATCTCGGCCAGTTCGGCCGCGGCCGTCCGCGCCGTCGGGAGATCGTCAAGCATCAGGGCGACCTCGAGCTGAGTGGGAAGCAGCTTCGCTCGCTCCAGTGCACCCAGGCCCTGGCTGCCGAGCATCCGCCGCAGGCCTGTGGCGGCGGCCCCCGGGCGACCCCGCTGGACGAGCGCCCGGGCGAGACCTGGTTGCGGCGTCACGCCCATCTCCTCCGCCTGACGGAAGGCATCCTCCGCCGCGTCGAGCTCGCCCAGCTTGAGCCTGACTTCGCCCAGCTCCCGGAAGGCGAGCGCGGAGAAGGTCAGGTTGAAGGAGCCCAGCTCTGTCGTGGCGGTCAGAGCCTCGTCCGCCGCCTCGGCCAGGAACCCTCGCAAGCGGAGGATCTCGGCCCGGTGGACCCGGCAGACACCGGGGAAGCCGTTGATGGCCTGCCGGTTGCACCATCGCGTGGCTGCCTCGGTCCACCGACCCGCGGCCTGCCAGTCGGCGACCTGTGCGTTGACCGCGATCATCATGCAGTAGATCATTCCGGTCGCGCGGGCACCCAGGTCGCCGGCCACGGCGCCTTGCGTCGCCTCCTCCACCATGCGAAGGCCCCGGTCGGGGTCGTCGGAGTACACCAGGCCGATGCCGTGGAACGCATGTCCCAGTGCGTACAGGTCCTTGTCGCCATGTCGTGCGCCCAGGTCCTCAGCCTTCTTGGCACATTCGACCACCGCACCGAGGTCGCCGATGTCGCGCGCGGCGATGCTCCGCGCGAAGCTGAGCCACCCGTGCTCGGCGTTCTCGGGCTGTCCCTCGAGCAGCCGAGCAGCGTTCTGCAGCCACGCCGTGGCCGTGCCGCGCTCACCGAGGTCGCCGTAGTGCTGGGCGAGGTCGATCGCCACGTGAGCCGCCCGGCTCGGGTTGCCCTGCTTCCGGTGCGTCTCGTAGGCGCGCTCACGAAGCGCCATGCAGTGGCGCATCTTGCCGATCCACCAGGCGCACTCGGCCATCTGGTCGAGCTCGTCGGGACCGAGCGGCGCGACAGCATCCGCCGCCGCGAAGAGCTGAAACGCCTCGCCCCATGCGTAGCGCGACACGGCGTCGCTGGCCTCGGGAAGCGTCGAGGGCTCGGTCATGATGTCAGTGTCCAAGAAAGTCGGGCTCGTCGCTACGAATCCGTGACGTCACAATGGGGGCGTGGCCCCCATCCCGGCTCCGCGAGACGTCGACCCACCCGAGCGACGTCCGGTCATCCTGGCTGTCGACGACGACCCGGACGCCATCGAGCTCCTGGGCCAAGAGCTGAACGACCGTTACGGCCGCGCGTACCAGATACGGACCGCCCGCGCGGCGACCTCGGCGCTGAACCAGCTGACCGCTCTGCGGGAGGCAGGGGAGCGGGTGGCCCTGGTCCTGTCCGACCAGTGGCTGCCCGACGGCACGGGGTGCGAGCTCCTGGCCCAGGCCAGGGAGCTCTTCCCCCACTCCCGCCGGCTCCTCCTGATCTCGTGGGGCGAGTGGGCGATGGATGCCACAGCCCACCCGCTGCGCCGAGGCATCGGCCTCGGGCAGATCGACTACTACGCCATCAAGCCGTGGCGGGCAGCCGACGAGCTGTTCCACCGGACGGTGACCGAGAACCTCCACGAGTGGGTCGGCTCAGACGCGTCGCTGTCGCGGGAGCTGTCGATCGTCGCCGAGGCAGGCAACGCCCGCGCCTCAGAGCTGCGCAGCCTGCTCAGCCGAAACCGGGTGCCTTTCGTCTTCCACCCGACAGGGTCGCCAGCGGGCAGGCTGATCCTCGACGAGGTCGGCGAGGCCGACGCCGCCGTTCCCGTCGTCGTCCAGCGCAACGGGCGGGTTCTGGTCGACCCGACCAACATCGAGATCGCCGAAGCGTATGGCGCGCGCACCCGCCTGCAAGGCTCCCGTGAGTACGACGTCACCGTCGTGGGCGCCGGGCCCTCCGGGCTCGCCGCGGCCGTGTACGCCTCGTCGGAAGGGTTGCGCACCCTGGTGATCGAACGCGAGACGATCGGCGGGCAGGCCGGGTCGAGCTCACTGATCCGCAACTACCTCGGCTTCCAGCGTGGAGTCACGGGTGCCGACCTCGCCACCCGGGCGCACCAGCAAGCGTGGGTGTTCGGGACGACGTTCTTACAGATGTGCCAGACCCAGGAGATCCGCAGCGACGCCGACCGGCTGTACCTGACCACGTCGAACTGTGCGGAGATCGCGACTGGCGCCGTCGTCCTCGCCATGGGGGTCAGCTACCGCCGGCTGGGCATCCCATCCCTCGACGAGCTGGTCGGACGGGGCGTCTTCTATGGTGCCTCCGCCTCGGAGGCGGAACGGTTCACCGGACGGACCGTCTTCGTCGTGGGGGCCGGCAACTCGGCCGGACAGGCGGCCGTCCACCTGGCCGCGCACGCGCGCAAGGTGACCATCCTGGTGCGACGCACCACGCTCGCCGAAACGATGTCGCGCTACCTCATCGAGGAGATCGAGGGACAGCTCAACATCGACGTTCGCTACCGAACCGAGATCGTCGACGGGACGGGCGACGGAGAACTCGAGAGCCTCACCCTGCAGGACTCCGGGCGAGGTGCCATCGAGACAGTGCCGGCCGATGCTGTCTTCATCCTGATCGGTGCGAAGCCGCACACGGACTGGCTGCCCGAACAGGTCGCCCGCGACCGCTACGGCTTCGTCGTGACGGGGGCCGCAAGCAACGGCTGGTCGCCAGCCCGAGCGCCCTTCGTGTTCGAGTCGTCGATGCCGGGGGTCTTCGCGGTGGGCGACGTGCGTTCGGGGTCAGTCAAGCGCGTGGCATCTGCCGCCGGAGAAGGGTCCGTCGCGATCCAGGAGGTGCATGAGTACCTGCAACAGGTGGACTCTGCAGGGGGTTGACAGCTGCTCACCTCATCCAGAAGCGGTGTGTGTGACGGGGCTGGTACCGCCGTCGCGGTTCGCGTCGCGGGCTGGGGCACCACGGCGCCCATGGGCAAGGCAGGATGGGCGCGGTAGTCGGGCGCCCGCTCGGGGCGACCGTTCGTCGAGCGGTGAGGAAGACTGGTGGCGGGACGGCACGCACACCCCCACGCGCACGCCAGCGGACTGAACACGTCACCCAAGGTGCTCCTCGCGGTGGCAGTCGTGCTCTGCGCGGTCGCGCTGGCGATGGTCTGGCTCTGGCCGGACAGCACCGCGGCTGTGGCCGGCGCCCCGGACACCCAGCAGGTCAACGGTGTCGTCACGACGATGGACGTCGAGCCCTGCCCGCCCGCCACGGACCAGCTGCAGCAGTCACAACCCCCAGCGGCGACCACCTTGCCGTGCGGCAGCGCCCAGGTGCGGCTGACGACGGGTGACCAGGCCGGCAACACGTTCACGGTCCCGCTGCCGACCGGCGTCGGGTCACCCACGGTCCACGTCGGTGACAAGGCGGTCCTGACCTACTCGCCCGGCAACGACGCGGCTTCCCGCTACGCGATCATCGACCACGAGCGAGGCACCCAGCTGTGGGCGCTCCTCGCGGCGTTCGTCCTGGCGGTGCTGGCCTTCGGACGGTGGCGCGGTCTCACCGCGCTGCTCGGGCTGGGCTTCACCTTCACCGTCATCCTCGGGTTCGTGATCCCGGCGATCCTCGACAGCAAACCGCCGTTGCCGGTGGCCATCGTCGGCTGTTCGGCGATCGTGCTGGTCGTCCTCTACCTCACCCACGGGTTGGGACGGACGACCACGGTGGCGCTCGCGGGGACCTTGGCGAGCCTGCTGCTGACGGGACTCCTCTCGACATTGGCCGTCGGGGCCATGAGTCTCTCCGGCGCGGGCGACGAGAGCTCGTTCATCGTCGGCCAGTCCCACGGGGTCGACCTGCGGGGGCTGCTCCTCGCCGGCATCCTGATCGGCTCCCTGGGCGTCCTCGACGACGTCACCGTCACCCAGGCGGTGACGGTGGAGGAGCTCGCCCGGGCCAACCCGGAGCTGGGTGGCAAGCAGCTGTATGCCGCCGCGACGCGAGTCGGGCGGGCCCACATCGCGTCGGTCATCAACACCATCGTGTTGGCCTACGCGGGCGCGTCCCTGCCGCTGCTCGTGCTCATCGTCGCCCTCGACGACCCCCTCGGCCAGGTGCTGTCCGACCAGCTCGTCGCGACCGAGCTGGTCCGTAGTGCTGTCGGCACCATCGGCCTCATCGCGGCGGTCCCCATCACGACCGCCGCCGCGGCATACGTCGCCCGCTCGCGCCGGACACCTGCGTGAGGCTTGGTCCGCTGCGGTGACGACCGGGTCCAGCTCGCGCGGGACGCCTTGAGGGCTGGTGTATGACGCGGACCGCTGGTCAGCCGCGACCACGCCTCCCGCACGGCGTAGGGCCAGTTGAGCGCAATCGAAGCCCGCGCCTCTCCCTGATCTCCCGTCATGCGCGCCCTGGGTGGGGGTCTTCAGTACGTGCCACGACCGGGCGCCAGCACCTGCACGAGAGATGGGCTGGCGAGCCGGACCGGGCACGACATCGCAGGTCCATCAGCGGGTGCCCGACAGGGAGCCCCGGGAGGAGAACCCATCATGTTGCAAGCGAAGTCAGCACGAACCGGTGACCACACGGCAGGCAGGGTGCGCAAGAGGTTCACGACGCGCGTCGTGGCCATCGTCGCGGCGGCCACCGTCGCAACCACTGGTCCGCTCCTCGTGGGCTCCGCGCAGGCCGCCTCACCTCACGCGGGTGCAGCGAAGGCGGCCCACTCGACGACGAGCGCGGGCAAGGCCTGGAGCTACCAGGGGACGTGGACCGACAAGAAGGGCCGGACCGGGGCCGCCACGGTGGACATCGTGCCGCAGAAGTTCTGGAGCTCCGGCGACAAGCTGATGATGCGCAGTGCCGTCACGACCACGCTGCAGGGCGCCCGTGGCTCGGTGCCGCACACCAAGACGATGAACCTGCCGGTGCAGCAGGCGACCACCGGCGCCATGGGCGCCGGCGTGATGGCCGCAAGCTGCGACATCCTGAACCTGGTGCTCGGCCCACTGGACCTGAACCTCTTGGGGCTTGAGGTCCACCTCGACCAGGTGGTGCTCGACATCATTGCCACGACCGGGGCGGGCAACCTCCTGGGCAACCTTCTCTGCGCGGTCGCCGGCCTCCTCGACGGCGGCGGTCCGCTCGGCCAGATCGCGGGCCTGTTGAACCAGATCCTCGCCATCCTCAACGGACTGGGGGTCTGAGCGCTCCAGCCTCGAACCCTCGCTGGCAGTGGCGCCCTGCGCGCGACGAGCGGCGCCACTGTCAGGCGAGGCGAGACCCGGAGGACCGGCGGGGGCCATCTCCTCCGGGTTTCGCGCGGCCCGAGTCGGGGTAGGTACCTCGAGGCGGCAGACCCCGCCCCGGGACCGTCACGGAGCACTGGTGCACATCGGCACACGTCCGGACGACGATCCTGTCCAGGCCCCTTTCAAGGAGGCACACATGAGCAGCACGCACGAACCGCGCGGTACCGAGCAGGACGAAAGACGCAGCACTGACCGCGACCTGGCAGACAGCGATCGGCGTGACGGCAGGCAGGCAGAGCGGCTGGACGACCGCGACCGCGTGGCCGACCGCGACCGGGTGGCCGACCGCGACCGGGTGGCCGACCGCGACCGGGTGGCCGACCGCGACCGGGTCGCCGACCGCGACCGGGTCGCCGACCGCGACCGGGTCGCCGACGGCGACCGCTTGGCCGCGGTCCAGGCGGACCGGTTCGGTGGGGTGAAGATCGGCTCGGCCTTCTTCGGCTGGCTCACCGCCATGGGCATGGCCGTCATCCTCACTGCTCTCCTGGCAGCCGCCGGGACGGCGGTGGAGCTGGGCACCGGGACGGACGCGGGCGAGGCTGTCGACGCCGCTTCCGAACAGGTGGCCACCGTGGGAGTCGTGGGGGCCCTTGCCCTCGCGATCATCCTCTTCGTCAGCTACTACTGCGGCGGGTACGTCGCCGGTCGGATGGCTCGGTTCAACGGCGCCAAGCAAGGTTTCGCCGTGTGGCTGTGGGCGCTCGTCGTCGCCGTGGTGGTGGCGGTCGTCGGAGCCGTGGCGGGAAGCAAGTACGACGTCCTCGGACAGCTGAACAGCTTCCCCCGCCTGCCGGTGAGCACGTCAGAGCTGAACACCGCTGGTGTGGTGGCCCTGGTCCTGGCCGCCGTGGCCAGCTTGGTGGGTGCGATCGCCGGCGGTGCCGCCGGCATGCGGTTCCACCGCCGGGTCGACCGGGTCGACCCGATCGACGTCGCTGACTAGATAGGCAGCATCCCCACGGCGCGGTCTCTGACTCAGGAGACCGCGCCGTGGGATGTCGCCGTCACTCGGACGACGTCCGCAGGCGTCGGTGGGCCATGTCGAAGGTGGCGAGCACCTCGAGGAGGAAGTCGCCCGCGGCGGTCGTGACGCGACCGACGTCCTCGCGGGGGGTGTCCGCCAGGACCTCGGCCAGGACGACGTGGTGCACGTGCACCAGGTCGAGCAAGCTGACCCCGTGGACGATGGCGCGGCGCCCGAGGTCGTAGCCGTCGGTGAGGGCGGCTTCGCTGCGCCGCGGGAGATATCGCTGGAACGCCACGCGGTAGTCGAGCGTGGCGTCGTCCAGCTCACTCATGACCGTGCTTCCCGGCGCCGTTCACCCGTGCCAGGTAGGCCAGGCCTTCCTCGAGGTCGAGGGACGTCGGCACATCACCCATGTCCATGCCCAGGCGCACCATCGAGAAGGCGACCTCCGGTTGGATCCCCACGATCACCGTCACCGCTCCCCGCAGGCGCGCGATGTCGGCAATCGATCGAAGCGTGCGAGAGGCGAAGCTGTCGATCACGTCCAGGGCAGCCACGTCGATGATGACCCCACGAGCCCGATGCTCGCCGATCCGGCTGACGAGGTCGTTCTGGAACCGGACCATCTCCGAGTCGTCCAGGGCAGTGTGGACCGACGCGACGAGGGTGTCACCCTGCCGCAGGATGGAGACGAGAGCCGGTCCTGAGTTCACGAGCCGTCAGTCACCACCTTGCGCGTGACCGTGAAGCCGAGCAGTCGCTCGGCCTCCTCGAGCCCGCCCTGGAGGTCGCCGATGGTGTTCATCTTGCTCAGGTCGACCCCGATCGTGACCAAGGTCTGGGCGATGGTGGGGGACAGCCCGGTGATGATCACGCTCGCCCCCATCAGCCGTGAGGCATCCACCGTCTGGACGAGGTGGTTGGCGACGGTCTCGTCCACCTCCGGTGCGCCGGTGATGTCGATGACGACGACCTTGGCCCGGTGGGTGCGGATGCCGCTGAGCAGCTGCTCGGTCAGCTGGCGAGCCCGCTCGCCGTCCAGGACTCCGATGATCGGGAGGATGAGCAGCCGTTCGCGCACCGGCAGCACTGGCGTCGACAGCTCGCGGATCGCGTCCTGCTGCTGCCTGATGACGCGTTCGCGCTCTTCGACGAAACTGACCGCCACGGTGTTGGCGATCCGGTTGGCGGCCGGCTCGTACGCGTCGAGGATGCGGTTGAGCAGGCCGAAGTCGCGCTGGTACTTCTCGAAGAGGGAACGAGCCAGGACATCGCGCAGCAGCAGCACGATGCCGACCACCTCGTGGGTCTCGACGCCTCGGGGGATGATGCGTTCGGACAGGTCTCGCGCATAGTGCTGCAACGCCTCGACACTGCCCGTCTCGAGCACCTCGACGTAGTTGTCGTACACCGAGGTGGTCTCTGCGGACATCTCTTGCGGGGTCATCGCCTCCAGCAGGTGGGCATCGCGGATGCGGGAGGCCCACTCGTCGCGGAGCTTCGCCCGGTGTTCCCGAAGGTGTGCCACCAGCTGGGGGAGCAGCTGGTCGCCGCTCGAGGGTGCGTTGTGAACCGCCTCGATCTCCTGCTCGCCGTCGTCCTGGCTCATGCGCTTCCCTTCTTGTCGAACCACTTGGTCATCGTCACGGTGGTGCCGTGTCCGGGCTCGGAGACGATGTTGAATTCATCCATGAGACGGCGGGCTCCGGGCAGTCCGAGGCCCAGGCCGTCATACGTGCTGAAGCCGTCCTTGAGGGCGACCTCGACATCGGCGATGCCGGGACCCGTGTCGCGGGCCACCACGTGGATCCCAGCCCGTGGTCCCTCCAGCAGCTCGATGGTCACCTCGCCGGTCGACGCGAACCGGACGATGTTCCGCGCGACCTCCGAGACCGCCGTCGCGAGCATGGTCAGGTCTGCCCCCGAGAAGCCCGCGCGGACCGCAAGCTCGCGCGCTGCCTGACGGGCGGCGACGATGTCCGGGTCCGCGCTGATGGGCACGTGGATCTCGTTGTCGCGCAGCGGTCCTCTGCCCAGGAGCGGCTGGCTGAGCTTGGCGCAGAGCTCGCACTCGAGAAGGTGCCTGCCGGCGTCCACCTCGCGCTGGCGGCGCCGGTCCGCGCTCGACAGCGCGAGCAGCACGGGACGGCACTCGGCGGTCGGCGGCTCGGTGCGCTCGAGGGCGAGGAGGTACTCGACCCGCAGACGTGCCCTGGTCCGCTTCAGCTGGGCCGCGACCGCGCCCGCAGTGCTGCCTGACTCCTCGGCCAGGGATCGGGTCGCCTGGCCAGTGATCTCGTGGGCCAGCAGGACCTCACGTTCTCGATCGGTCAACCGGCGTAGGGCCTCGTTGATCGCCGACTGCTCCTCGGACGCGACGACCACGTCCTCGGCCTCGTCGGGCACGCTGGGATCCAGGGCGCGGTGGCGATTGCGAGACTCACTGTCCTTGCGGCGCCACATCGTCGCCATGACGTTCCGGGCCGTGGCGATCGCGTACGGCTCGATCATCCCCGGCTCGATGCGGTCCTCGGCCTCGAGCACCCTGACCAGGGTCTCCTGCACCAGGTCCTCGGCGGCAGGGTGCTCACCCACCCGGGCAGCCACGATCCGCCGCAGCATGGGGATCAGCGCGGCGACGTCGACCGCGCCATCCGGCTGCGGCGGTTCGCCGGGTGCCCGCGCCGTGCTCACGAGTGCGACACTACGCCCAGAACGACCATTGCACGCGCCTGACCTGCGCCGATGTATGCCGTCCGGATGCCATGGCGCCCGCGGCCCGTCAACGCCGCGTGCGCGCAGTGGGATCAGCCTTGCTCCGATGCTTCCCCTTGGACACAACCCTGTGCAGCCTGTGTTGGGCGTGGCGACGGTGGAACTGCCTGGGCCTCGCGGGCAGCGGCCCCCTGCAGCCGACTGATGGTGCGCGGCCTGGTGTCCGTCGCCCAGGACTCCAGCCGTTGCAGGAGGTGCACCATCGCGAGCACGATCACCGGAGCCGCCAGGGCAACGCCTCTCATCGTGCACCACCGCCGAGGTCTCGTACCGGCGGGCGACCAGCTCCGCGCCGTGCGAGTCGGTGCGCCGACGGAAACACCGCGCCGGGCTCGATCGCGAATGGCTCGACGCGCACGGCAATGCCCATCAGGTCCAGCTCCAGTGGTCGGACCACGGGATGCAGCCCCAGGTCATCTCGGACCAGGTCCGCAGGAGCTGTGGTCCGCCTCGAGTCCCGACCCACCACGGTCCCGTCGGGCTCCCGGAGCTCGCCAGTGAGGACGCCCGTCACGAAGGCCCCCCGGGGAACGAGGACCAGGCGCTGCAGCCGAAGGTGCCCGGTCATCACCCCTGCGTTACCGCGCGGGGACCGGAACGTGCCCGTGACGGGGGTGCCGTCACTGTCCGCGGCACGCGCCTCGGCGCTGAGTCGGGGGCGGAAGGCGATCACGGTCATCAGGGACTCCAGTCGTGGGGGTTCTGGCCGATCTTGGTGAGGCGGCAGTGGCGCCCTGCGGGTGAGGGGGACGGGAGGGACGCCACTGCCGGGCCATGGGGTTGGGGGCCTGTGGGTTGGCTGACCCTTCACCCATGAAGACCCCTTCGAGCGTTGACGTGACGCGGAGCTCACGGCAGGAATGGACGGAAATGGGCTCGTTGTGCGCACGGGTGGGAGCCGAGTCCGCGGACTGCTCACGTCACGAGGTGGATCTCAAGGCGTCAGGCCCACCGTGCGGTCTGGGCGAGACAGGAGCTGACGGTGCCCAGAGTTTGGTTGCAATATCTACGATTTGCTGGCTCTGGTGTGTCGGGGCGCGGATGCGGCATGGTGCGTTGCACGACCCAACGGGTCACTCGCCGGGCGTCGCCCCTGTCGGGCGGCGCCCAGCGAGCGGTTGATCACCGGGGGTGAAGTTCAAGCAGTCCCGAGGTGTGCTCGGGGACCTGACCGGGAGCCTGATCACCACAGGCTTCTTCAACCACAGTGCCGCCGCCTTCCGCTGCATGCAGTGCCGCACGGTGGTCGTCCCTTCGCGATGAGCCCGGGTCGGCGCAGCTCCTGACGCTGGCCGACCCGGCACCGGCTGGTGGCCGGTGCCGGGTCGGCACTGTCACAGTGTGCCCCCGGGACGTGGAGCCACTGTGCTCTGGAGCCCCTGGGGACGTGGGGCACCAGGGACATGGAAGGGGTCCGCGGCCCACCCCCTGGGTCGCGGACCCCTGTGCCATGCGGTCCTGAGGGTCAGCGCTTCTGCGCGACCTTGCGGTAGCCGGCCGAGACGCCGATACCGGCGAGCAGGAAGCCCATACCCAGCCACATCAGCGTCGGGTCCGAGCCGGTGAAGGCGAGCTCGTTGACGGCTGCCGGCTTGACGAGACCGGCCGCAGCCGGGACCGCCGAGGCGGGGTTCGCTGGCTCGGGCACCACGGTGTCGCCGTCACCGGTCACCGGCTTCTCGCAGGCCGGTCCGGCCGGAACGGCGGCGCTGACGAGCACCTGCTCGGACGAGTCCGGCACGGCCGGGGTGTCCTCGACGGTCCGGTACGCGCCGGTCGCGGTCCAACCCTCACCGGGCGAGGTGGCGGCCCAGAGCAGCTGGGTCTCCCCTGCGACCGAGCGGGTCTCGCCGGTGGCCGTCCAGGCCGCACCGGGGGACTCGACCGACCAGGTCTCCTCCCAGTGGCCGACCTCGTCGGTGGCCGGCGTGACCAGCACCTGCTCGTCCCAGGCAGGGGACACCAGCACCTCGGTCGTGGTGTCCGGCGTGGCGGCATGGTGCACGGTCGTGTAGACGGCGTCGTGGTGGACGGTCGTGTAGACGTCGTCGTGGTGGACGGTGGTGTAGACGTCGTCGTGGTGGACGGTGGTGTAGACGTCGTCGTGGTGGACCGTGCCGTAGACCGCGTCGTGGTGCACCGTCGTGTAGACGGCGTCGTGGTGGACGGTGGTGTAGACGGCGTCGTGGTGGACCGTCGTGGACACCGCGTCGTGGTGCACCGTCGTGTACACCGCGTCGTGGTGCACGGTCCGGTAGACGGCGTCGTGGTGGACGGTGGTGTAGACGGCGTCGTGGTGGACGGTGGTGTAGACGGCGTCGTGGTGGACCGTCGTGTAGACCGCCGGCGTGACGAGCGCGCCCTGGCGGGTCTGGTTCGCGGCGACCCAGCCGCCGGAGCTGTCGTTGTTGTTGGCGTTCCAGTTGGGGTCGGCGTCCCAGCGCTCCCGGCCGCTCTTGCTGACGAAGAGGTATTCCGTGACGTACACGGCCGGCGACGTCATGACCTGCTCGTCGTAGGCCGCGGTCTGGAGGACCTGCTCGTCGTAGGCCGCGGTCTGCAGGACCTGCTCGTCGTAGGCCGCGGTCTGCAGGACCTGCTCGTCGTAGGCCGCGGTCTGCAGGACCTGCTCGTCGTAGGCCGGGGTCACGACCTGCTCGTCATACGCCGGGGTCTCGACCTGCTCGTCGTAGGCGGCGGTCTCGAGGACCTGCTCGTCGTACGCCGCGGTCTCGACGACCTGCTCGTCGTAGGCAGCGGTCTGCAGGACCTGCTCGTCGTAGGCGGCGGTCTCGAGGACCTGCTCGTCGTACGCCGCGGTCTCGACGACCTGCTCGTCATAGGCGGCGCTCTCCAGGACCTGCTCGTCGTAGGCGGGCAGGCCGGGGACCGGCACCGTCACGTACTCCGCTGCGTGGTGGACGGTCTCGTACACCGCGTCCATCGCCGCGGAGTCCACCAGCCACTGGTGCCACTGCCGCTCGATGACCGCGGAGACCGAGCTCCACTCGTACTCCTGGTGCGTCACGGCAGCCGTGCCCGGCACGACGACGGTGGAGTAGACCGCCTGCTTGGCAGGAGTCCCACACGCCGGCTGGCTGTTCGCTGCGGACGCCACCCCCGGTGCGATGGCCAAACCCAGTGCTGAGACCGCAACCGCGATCGATACCCGCTTCGTGTTCATCTGTAGAGCCCCTGCCCTCTTGTCCCGAATGTGGTGACGCAGAGGGTGCGGTTCAGTCGTTCGCACCACACCCCTGCGTGCTGCGCTGAGTGTGTGGTGGAGGTCAGGAAATGGTCAAGAGATAGTAAAGAGAGGGTATTGGGAACGTAAAGTGCCCTGCTCGGGAGCCAACGAAGGCAAAGCCTCCCAATCGACTCGGAAAGGGCTATCGGCCTTTGTCGCAACTATGACGATATGTACGAATATCGACGTCCAAGAGGGTGGTCAAGAAATCGTCAGGATCACCCCATTCTCAACCAAACGGCTGATCCCGCGTCTCCGTGATCCGGCTGATGCCTCAGACCCAGCTGGGGAACCACATCCGCAGCGACCACTGGCTCTGGGGGATCACCTGGGCGGTGTAGATCGGCCAGAAGAACGCGAAGATCGCCAGGGTCAGGAGGCAGTAGCCACCCACGACGTAGAGGCCGATCTCCCGTCGGCGCCAGGAGTCGGAGCGGCGGCCGAGGGCCAGCCCGAGCACGAAGACGACGGCGAAGATGATCCACGGCTCGAAGGCGACCGTGTAGAAGGAGTAGATGGTGCGCTCCTCCAGCCCGAACCACGGGAGGTAGCCACCAGCGAGCCCCGCGAGGATCGCGCCGGCCCGCCAGTCGCGCTTGAAGATCCAGTAGAACGCGAGCACGACGATCGCCGCGGCCCCCAGCCACCAGATCGACACGGTGCCGATCGAGGTGATCGCCTTGGAGCACTGGGCGACCGCGCAGCCACCGTCGCCCCGCTTGGGGCCCTCGTAGAAGAACGAGGTGGGCCGGCCCTGGATGACCCAGGACCAGGGGTTGGTCCGGTAGGGGTGGTTGTCGTGGAGGTTGACGTGGAACGTGTAGATCTCCTGGTGGTAGTGCCAGAGGGATCTCAGCGCATCTGGCACCCACGGAGTGTCGCGCGAGGGGTGGATCTGTCCCCATTCTCGGTCGTAGCCGAGCGGGGAGCGGAACCACCCCACCCATGACGCGAGGTAGGCCAGGACCGCCGTCGAGCACATCACCAGGGCGGCCCAGAGCCCGTCGGTGACGACCGCGGACGTGAACCAGTGCCGCACCCCCACGGCCCGCCGCCCCCCCATGTCCCAGAAGACCGTCATCAGCCCGAAGGCCACGAGGAAGAACAACCCCGACCACTTGGTGCCGGCGCACAGGCCCAGGCTGAGGCCCGCCACCCAGCGCCAGGGTCGCGCCCCGAGCCAGGGCCCGAGCCGCGAGGCGAGGTCGTGGTTCGACCGGCCGGCGGCTCGCTCGGCGAGGATCGCCCGCGAGCGGTCACGGTCGATGAGCAGCGCGCAGAACGCCAGCAGCGCCCAGAACATGACGATCAGGTCGAGCAGCCCGGTCCGCGACTGGACGAAGTGGTGGCCCTCGAAGGCGACGAGGAACGCGGCGATCGTGCCGAGCAACGACGACCCGAACATCCGGCGGGCGGCCCGGCCGATCATGAGGATCGACAGCGTCCCGAGCACGCACACCGAGAAGCGCCACCCGAACGACGACGTCTGCCCGAACAGGTGCTCGCCGGCCGCGATGACCCACTTGCCGACAGGCGGGTGGACGACGAGGTCGCCGTCCGTGCCGAAGACGTCCGGGGTGCCCTGGGTGAACAGCTCGTCGGGCTTCTTGAGGGTGTCCGGCACCCGCATCTCGACGCCGTACTCGAGCATCGAGACGCCCTGCTTGACGTAGTAGGTCTCGTCGAACACAAGCTGGTGCGGGCGACCCAGTGACCAGAACCGCATCCCGCCACCCACGACCGCGAAGAACAACGGTCCGAGCCAGCCCCAGAGCGTGTCGGTGGGCCTGAATCCGAGCAGCCGTGATCGCAGCAGCTCGATCCGGGTCATGCGCGACATCGTATGCACAGCAACTCGGGTACCCCTGACAGGATGGAGCGGTGACCTCCGACCCCGGCGTCCTCGTCCTCGCCGCCACCCCGATCGGCGACCCCCGCGATGCCGCCCCCCGCTTGGTCGAGGAGATCGCGACCGCGGACGTCGTGGCGGCCGAGGACACCCGACGCCTGCGCCGGCTCTGTGCCGACCTCGGCATCACGCCGAGCGGCTCGGTCCTGAGCTACCACGAGCACAACGAGGCGTCGCGGACGCCCGAGCTCGTCGAGCGCCTCCGTGGCGGAGCGCGCGTGGTGGTCGTGACAGACGCCGGTATGCCGTCCGTGTCGGACCCCGGGTACCGCCTGGTCGATGCCGCGGTGGCGGCCGGCATCCGGGTGACCTGCGTGCCCGGACCCAGCGCCGTCCTCATGGCCCTGGCCGTCTCGGGTCTGCCGGTCGACCGGTTCTGCTTCGAGGGGTTTCTCCCACGCAAGCCCGGCGAGAAGGCCCGGGGCCTGGCGGCGCTGGCCGACGAGCGGCGGACGATGGTCTTCTTCGAGGCGCCGCACCGCATCGACGCGACGCTCCTGGCCATGGCGGACGCCTTCGGCGCCGACCGACGCGCGGCGGTGTGTCGCGAGCTGACCAAGACCTACGAGGAGGTGCGGCGCGGGGGGCTGGCCGAGCTGGCCGCCTGGGCGGCCGACGGGCTGCGTGGCGAGATCACCGTCGTGGTGGCCGGCGCGACCCCGGCGGTGACCACCGTCGAGGAGGCGCTGCCCGGCATACAGGAGCGTGTTCTCGCAGGTGAGCGGCTCAAGGACGTCTGCGCCGACGTCGCCGCAGCCACGGGGCTGTCGAAGAAGATCCTGTACGACGCATCAGTCGAAATGCGACGTTTGCCGCGTTAAGGTGCCTCAGCGGCGACGCGAAGGGGCGTCGCCCGTCTCGGGAGGGGACCTTCACCATGCACGCCATCCACCGGACCCTCGGGGTCCTCACCATCCCGCTGCTCGCCGCGACCGCACTCGCCGGCTGTGGCAGCGACAAGCCCGACCCGGCCACGTCGTCGAGCAGCCCGAGCTCGTCGTCCACCACGACCGAGGCGAAGCCGCCCACGGCCGCCGAGCTGTTCGACCAGGCGCGCAAGACCGCGCTGGCCGCCGACAGCACCCACATCACCGGCTCGGTCACCGACGACGGGAAGCCGATGACGATCGACCTCGCCGGCACCACCGACGGGTCGAACCAGTCGCTCGAGCTCGGGGTCGGCAAGGGGGCGAAGGCGACCATCCTCACCGTCGGCGGCAAGTACTACCTGCTGGGCAACGACGAGTTCTGGACGACCCAGATCTCGAAGGATGCCGCCAAGCTGCTGGCAGGCAAGTACGTGCGGATGCCGGCCACCGAGGCCAAGGACTTCGGTGACCTGACGATCAAGAGCCTGCTGACCGAGCTGTTCGGCGACAAGGAGATGAAGGCCGCCTTGGCGGCTCCCGACTCCAAGGTCACCAAGGCGACGTACGACGGCGCTGCCGCCTACTCCATCACCGACAAGTCGGGCAAGGACAACGGCGAGCTCCTCGTGAGCGCCGACGGCAAGGCGACGATCTACAAGATCGTCGGCCCGGACGACGACACGGGCACGCTCGAGTTCAGCGAGTGGAACACGGTGGCCAAGGTCGCCGCGCCCGACCCGGACAAGGTCATCAACCTGCCCAAGTGATCTCGAAACGCCGAGCTCAGGACCACCTGGCGCGGCTCAGCTGAGCCAGGCCAGGTGGTCCTTGAGCAGGGCGTAGCCGACGAAGGCCACCACGTCGAGCAGGGTGTGCGCCACCACGAGTGGCCCCACCCGCCGGGTGCGCGTGTAGACCCACCCGAAGAACAGCCCCATCACCACGTTGCCGAGGAACCCGCCGAAACCCTGGTAGAGGTGGTACGACCCGCGGATCAGGGCTGAGGTGACGACGACGGCCGGCAGCGACCACCCGGCACGCAACCACCGCGTGTAGAGGTAGCCGACCATGACGACCTCCTCCAGCACGGCGTTCTGCGCGGCCGCGAGGACGAGCACCGGGATCGTCCACCATACGTCGGTGAGGTTGGCCGCGGCGATGGTGGTGTTGAGGCCGAGCGCCCTGGCGGCGGCGTAGAGGCCGAGTCCCGGGAGGCCGACCGCGGCGGCGAGGGCCAGTCCGCGCACGAGGTCCCGGCCCGGCTGGCGCAGGTCGAAACCCATCGCGTGGCGGGCATCCGACCGGTCCCGGGTCAGGAGGTAGAGGGCGAGCGCGACCGGCACGAGGGCGAGCGCGATGCCGACGAGCTGGTACGCCAGGTCGAGCCACGGCCGGTCGGGGGTGACGGACGAGTTCATCGCCGTGGTCTGCTGGTTGAGCGGCACGTTGCGGGTGAGCTTGTTGACCAGGGACAGCAGGGCGTAGATGCCGGACGACCCGAGGCTGACCCCGAGGACCAGCGCGGTCTCGACGACGAGGGCGCGACGCGTGGGCGGCGGGACTGCGGCGACGGTCATGGGGCCATCCTCGCGGTCCCGGCTGGACGAATCATGCGAGCGCGTGCGAGCGCGGCGCGTCAGGCCAGCGCTGCGCGGCCGTCCCGTCTCTTGCGCCATCGACGGACCTTGAGCCAGAGCCACACCAACAGCCAGGCCAGCAGGACCAGGAACAGCACGACGAGCACCGGGATGAAGACCGCCACGAGGCTCAGTCCCACCGACGCCCCGTCCTCCACCGTCGAGGCGATCGGGGCGCCGAAGCCCAGCGTCCCGGCGTTGATCGCTGGTCGCGCCACGGTCTTCCCGCCGTGCACCAGCCCCGAGACGATGATGCCGAGGACCACCCCAACCCAGGGGTTCTGGGTCATCCACGTCGAGTTGTCGAGCCCCTCGGCCGCAGAGGTCGCGGCGAAGACCAGGCCGCCCATGCTGGGCCGGATGAACGTCTGCACCGCGTCGTTGACGGTGTCCACCGCGGGGATCTTGTCGAGCACCACCTCGGTGAGCAACAGCACCGCGCCGATGCCGATGGCCCACCACGACTCGATCCACGAGTACGACTGGGGCAGCGTGATGAAGTCGGTGAACCGCGCGATCAGGGCGACGACGAGGAACGGGATGTAGGCGTTGAGGCCCGCTGCTGCGGACAACCCCATGCCGGTCAGTGCGGCGAACATCGGCCACCTCCTGTGCGGGTGCGGTGCACCTGGGAAGACATGTCTACTCGACGCAGGTGGCTGGTGCGCGGTTCCGCCGCTGGTTCCCGCCCGTGGCTCCACACGCAGAGGTATGCCGCGTGCGGAGTCCGCACGCGGCATACCTCGGTGGTGGTGTCAGGCTCCGTGTCGCCTGGTCAGCTGCCGTCCGCCTTCTTGCGGGCGACGACCTGGCCGAGGACGGCGTAGCCGATGACCAGGTGGGCGGCGCCGACCCAGCGAGCGACGCCCTCACCGAAGATGCCCATCGTCGGCACGGTCACGACGGCCCAGCTCTCGGCGACCAGGGGGTAGAAGCGGGACAGGCCCGTCCAGCGGCCCGCGACGGCGATGCGGATGCCGATGAGGAACATCCCCAGCATCGAGATCGGCCAGAACATGTCGAGCGCCAGCGACGCAGGGTTGTCGAGGTTGGTCAGCCCGAAGAAGTCGGACACGGTGGACGCCATCGCCAGGGCGAGGGCGCCGGCCTCGATCCGGAGCACGGTCCGTGCGACCTTGCCGGCACCGATTGCCTTGCTGCGCCACAGGACCCGCACCAGGCAGAGGACTCCGACCTGGAAGAGGAACGAGCTCGCGTTGTGGGCGTACTGGTAGGCGGTCGTGTCGCTGTTGAGCCCGAACACGACGATCATGCTCGACCACGCGAGGGCCCCGACGGTGAGCATCGTGCCGTGGCGGAAGTAGGGACGCTGGGTGAGTGGGACGGCGGGCGTCTCACGGGTGGCGGCGCCGCTGGACAGGTCCGAACGTGCCGGCGCTGAGGTCTTCGTGAGCGACATGGTGGGTCTCCTTGGTCTGTGTCGAGTCGAGTGGTCGGCACCCGGTCGGTGCCGTTGCCGAGAACTCTGCGGCGCCCCCCGACCCGGGCGGCAGGGCCCGGCGTCCCGTTCCCGGTCCTGACGTTGTCCCGCCGGATCGGGACAGCAATCCCCTGACGACGGGACACCGGCGTTGGCACACTGGCGAGGTGACCGTCGTGCCAGCCCTGCATGCCCAGGCCCCGGGCACGGCTGCGCCCGGGGCGGACGCGCGCCAGCGGCACCTCGTCGGGCCCGGGCTGCTCGTGGGGGTCCTTCTCGCCCTCGTCGTCGGGTGCGTCCTGCTCGATGCGAGGTCGACCGACGCCGAGCGGGCGCTCTACGTCTCCGAGCGCGGCGTGGTCAGCGGCGCCATCGGGGCGCTCGTGGGGCTGTGCGGCGCCGCGATCCTGGCCCTCCGTCCACGGCACGTGGTCGGGCTGGTGCTCGCCGGCACCGGCGCCTTCTGGGCGCTCGACGGTTTCTGCGAGTCGTATGCCGTGGTGGGGCTGGGCGCGCAGCCGCCCCTTCCGCTCACGGGGCTTGCCTACTGGGTGGTCTCGGAGGCCGGGTCGCTCCTGCTGGTCGCGCTACCGCTCGTGCTCGTGCTCTATCCGACCGGTCGCCTGCCGTCGGGTCGCTGGCGGCTGGTGGCCCTCGCCGCGCTCGTCATGTCGGTCACCCTGCCGATGAGCCTGATCCTGGCTCCGGACCACGTGATCTACGACGGTCGACTCCCCGACGAGGTGGTGCGGCTGCTCCCGCAGATCAGCCTCCCGCTGTCCGACGGCGGCGCGGCCGTCATCGTCCGCGTCGGCCAGGTGCTGACCCTGCTCGCGATGCCGCTGGCCGCCGCCACGGTGTTCGCCCGGCACTCGCGCTCGACCGGGGTGGAGCGCACCCAGCTGCGCTGGCTGCTGTGGGCCGCGATCGTCTGCCTGCTCGCCGGCGGCGTGATGCTGCTCGACGTCAACGGACCGGTCGGGTTCGGCGCCCTCGTCCTCGCCCTCGTGGCGACCAGCGTCTCGGTCGTCATCGGGGTGGTGCGGCCCGAGACCGGCGACATCGACGCGCTCGTCGGCGGCACGCTCGTCTACGGCGCGATCGCAGCGCTGTTCGTCCTGCTCGACCTCGGCGTCGTCGCCGCCGCGGCGGCCTTGCTCGGCGACCGGTTCCAGGAGCGGCAGGTGACGGTGCTCGTCCTGGTGCTGGCCGTCGCGGCATACGGTCCGCTGCGGTCCTGGCTCACCGCGCAGGTGCGCCGACGGGTGCTGGGGAGGCGGGGGGAGCGGTACGAGGTGGTCTCGGCGCTGGCCGAGCGCCTCGAGGAGTCCGGCGGGCTCGAGGAGCAGCTGCCGGCGCTCGCGGCGAGCGTGGCCGAGGCGTTCCGGGTGTCGTTCGTGCGCGTCGAGGTGCTCGGACCCGCGGGACAGGGACTGGCGGCGACGCACGGCACCGAGCCGTCGGCGAGCCGTTCGTTCCCCATCTCCTACCGCGGTGAGCGGATCGGGTCGATCGAGCTGCCCGACGGGGGCATCCGGGGGATGCTCTCGCGGCGCGACCAGGTGCTGCTCGTGGACGTCGTCCGGCAGGCGGCCATCGCCGTGCGCAGCAGCGTGTTGGCCCGTGAGCTGCAGGAGTCACGCGAGCAGCTGGTGCTGTCGCGTGAGGAGGACCGGCGCCGCATCCGGCGGGACCTGCACGACGGCCTCGGACCGGTCCTCGGCGGGGTCGCCATGCGCCTCGACGCAGCCGGCAACGCCGTCGACTCCGACCCGGCCACGGCGCACCGGCTCGTCGTCCAGTCGCGCGCCGAGATCACCGAGGCGCTCGCCGACGTGCGACGGCTCGTGCACGGCCTGCGCCCGCCGGCCCTCGACGACCTCGGCCTGCTGGCTGCCGTCGAGCAGCAGGCCGACCGCACGCGCGCTGCGGGACTCGAGGTGTCGGTCCGTGCCGACGACGTCGCCGCCCTGCCCGCGGCGGTGGAGGTCGCGGCATACCGGATCGTCTCGGAGGCGCTCGCGAACGTCGCCCGCCACGCCCACGCGAGCTCCTGCACGGTGACGCTCGCGACCGGCCGCGCCGACCTGGCCGTGGAGGTGCGTGACGACGGGCGTGGCATCGCGCCGGACGTCGTCGCCGGGGTCGGGCTCCGGTCGTTGCGCGAGCGCGCCGAGGAGCTCGGGGGACGCTACGAGGTGGTGTGCCCGCCCGGTGGTGGGACGACGGTGCGGGCCTGGCTGCCAGTGGGAGGCAACGGATGACGGACGACGGACCCGGTGCAGGTGCCCGCCCCGTGCGGGTGCTGATCGCCGACGACCACCCGATCTTCCGGGACGGGCTCGCGACGTTGCTCGAACCGCACCCGGGAATCGAGGTCGTCGGCCGCGCCGCCGACGGCGCCGAAGCCGTGGCGCTCGCGTCCGAGCACCGCCCCGACGTCATCGTCATGGACATCCAGATGCCGCACGTCAACGGGATCGAGGCGACGCGGCGGGTGCTGGCGGAGCAGCCGGGTGTCGGGGTCCTGGTCTTCACGATGGGGGAGGACGACGGCACGCTGCTGTCGGCGATGCGCGCCGGCGCGCGGGGCTACCTCGTCAAGGGGGCCGCGCAGGACGAGGTGGTGCGTGCGATCACCGCCGTCGCGGCTGGCGGCGTGGTGTTCGGCGCCTCCCTGGCGGCCCGCATCGGCGAGCTGCTGTCGCCGTCCCCCGCGCGGCAGGCCACGGAGTTCCCGATGCTCACCGAGCGCGAGCGCGAGGTACTCGACCTGATCGCCGCCGGGCGCTCCAACGGACAGATCGCCGCCGAGCTCTTCCTCGCGCCGAAGACGGTCCGCAACAACGTGTCGGCGATCCTGTCGAAGCTCCAGGCGACCGACCGCGCAGAGGTCATCATCCGCGCGCGGGACGCCGGGATGGGCCAACGCGACTGACCGCTCGGAGCCTCCCCGTGCGTCAGCCGAGGAGCGGGCCGACGAGGTCGGCGCAGAAGTCGACCTCGGTGAAGCGGCCGTTCATCCCCGTGATCACTGGGTCACCGATCTGCTCGCCGCCCGGCTGTCCGTCGCCGAGCAGGTCGTACGTCGTGACCATCCGCAGGGTGCCGGAGTCGCGCGTGACGACCGAGCCGGCGCTGTCGCGGACCGTGAACGAGGCGCCCGAGAGCTTGGAGTCGAAGCTCCAGATGTCGCCCTCGATGTGGGTGCCCCTGGTCTCGCGGAAGAGGCTGTGGTTGCTGATCGTGAAGAAGTGACCGTTGGCCGGGTTGGTGAAGGTGTCCACGGCCGACAGCTGCTGCCAGCCGAGGTAGGCCTCGTCAGTGCCCTTGATGGTCCGGATCGAGAAGCCCGCGTGGCCTGCAGCCGTGTGGTCGATGGTGATGCCGCACTCGTCGAAGCTCTCGGCGAAGGTGAAGTCGAACCGGTCGTGGCTGTAGAGCGCGGCGTCAGCGGGCGCGGCCACGACGACGGCGAGGGCTGCGGCTGCGACGGCGGCCTGGGCGATGGTCCTGCGGATCATGGTTCCTCCTCCGGTGGGGTGTGCCGTCCACGCTCCTCGTCCCCGGGGCGTTCGACATCGGGAAAAACCCGTAGTCCCCAGCCGGGTCGTGGAATCGGGGCCAACTGGCCCGGTTTCGCGCCCACGAGGGGCGCAAACCCTGGAAAGGGGGCCACGTGGCCCCCTTTCGGCGCGGCATTGCCCGATGCTCTGAGCGTCAGGCGACCTCCTGGGGCCCGGAGAAGTAGCGGCGCCACTCGCCCCGCAGCCGACGTGGCACCGGGACGCCCCGCTCCCGCATGGCGGCCACGATCCGATCCAGGACGCCCTGTGCTGACCCGTAGAACTGGGTCGAGGTGACCACCACGAAACGCCAGCCGTCCGCCTCGATGTCTTCCCGCCGGATCACGTCCCCCTCCCAGCGCGCCTGCACCACCACGTGGTGACGTCCGTCGAACTCGATCGCGAGCATCTGCTCCGGGTACGACAGGTCGAGGCGGTATCTGACCCGGCCGTCCTCGTCGCTGAGCTCGAAGTTCGCTCGTGGCTCGGTAAGACCGGCCAGGACCATCAGCAGGCGGAGCCGACTCTCCATCGGGGAGTCGACCTTGGCGCGCACCAAGGAGGCCGCCCTCCGCGCGAGGGCCGCATGCCGCGTCGGTGACTGCGTGGACGCCTCCATCAGGCGCGCGGTCGTGGTCGCCCCTGCCCCGACGAGCGAGTCGCCGAGGATGACGAGCTGGACCAGGTCGCAGCTCGCTGCGAGGTCGATGAAGGTCTGCTCAGGCGTGGTCACCGGGAGCCCATGTCGGGTGGCGGGCGCAGGCAAAAGCGACCGGCGGTGTGATCGGATCCCGCGGGTCTTTTGCCGGTTGCCATGGGGCATGGAGAGGTGGACGTCACCGGAGTCCGGGGGGATGCCACCCCAGAGCCTGGCTGCGGAATGGTGACTGACGATCGTGCCGACGGGCGCCGCCATCAGGGCTGCCAAGGCGCGCACGACCAAGGTCACGGTCACCGATCTGGCGATGTACACCCCCCAGAACAGCTGCTGATAGTCCCCTCCGGTCAGGTCGGCATCGCTCAGCCCCGCGGTCATGGCCCGCTGCCGGGTGAACGGTGCCTTCGGGTCGAAGGGGATCTCCCCCATGCGTCGACGGGTCACGTCGACAGCGTGCCGGTCGGGCCGCACCCTGGCCGGCGTCATCCACAGGGTCGGCTTCGATTCAGGGCCACGTGGCCCCGAATCGATGGGACACAGGCGAGCTGAAGCCGAATTGGGGCCACCTGGCCCCGTTTCCCGGAGAGGGGCGGGTCGGTATGCCGCGGGGCTGCGTCGGTGCGAAGGCGGCATACCGGCGCGGCCGAAAAACCGGGTGGCGGCCACCCCTAGGATTCAGGGGTGAGCAAAGTCCTGTCTGCTGTCGCCTGGCCGTACGCCAACGGCCCCCGGCACCTCGGCCACGTGGCCGGGTTCGCCGTGCCCTCCGACGTCTTCAGCAGGTACATGCGGATGGCCGGCCACGACGTCCTCATGGTCAGCGGCTCCGACGAGCACGGCACCCCGATCCTGGTCCTCGCCGACAAGGAGGGCGTGACGCCGCAACAGCTCGTCGACACCAACCACGCGATCATCGCCTCGGAGCTGGCCGACCTCGGGTGCTCCTACGACCTCTACACGCGCACCACGACGAGCAACCACTACTCGGTCGCGCAGGAGCTGTTCACCCAGGTCTGGAAGAACGGCTACATGGTCGAGCAGACCACGAGCGGGGCGATCTCGCCGTCGACCGGGCGGACGCTGCCCGACCGCTACATCGAGGGCACCTGCCCGATCTGCTCGTACCCCGAGGCGCGGGGCGACCAGTGCGACAACTGTGGCAACCAGCTCGAGCCGACCGACCTGATCAACCCGAAGTCCAAGATCAACGGCGAGACCCCTGAGTTCATCGAGACCCAGCACTTCTTCCTCGACCTCCCCGCGCTCGCCGACGCCCTGCGCGAGTGGCTGGCGGGTCGCGAGGAGAGCGGCACCTGGCGTCCGAACGTCATCAAGTTCAGCCTCAACATCCTCGACGACATCCGCCCGCGCGCCATGACCCGCGACATCGACTGGGGCATCCCCGTCCCGCTCGACGGGTGGCGCGACCAACCGGCCAAGCGGCTCTACGTCTGGTTCGACGCCGTCATCGGCTATCTGTCCGCCTCGGTCGAGTGGGCGCGCCGCCAGGGCGACGCGGAGCGCTGGCGCGAGTGGTGGAACGACCCCGAGGCGCTGTCCTACTACTTCATGGGCAAGGACAACATCACCTTCCACTCCCAGATCTGGCCGGCCGAGCTCCTCGGGTATGCCGGTCAGGGAAGTCGTGGGGGCGAGCCCGGTGAGTTCGGGGCGCTCAACCTGCCGACCGAGGTCGTCTCGAGCGAGTACCTCACCATGGAGGGCAAGCAGTTCTCGACCTCGCGCGGCTACGTCATCTACATCCGCGACGTGCTGGAGCGCTACGGCCCCGACGCCATCCGCTACTACATCTGCGCGGCCGGCCCCGAGAACCAGGACGCCAACTTCACCTGGGCCGAGTTCGTCCAGCGCAACAACTCGGAGCTCGTCGCGGGCTGGGGCAACCTGGTGAACCGCACGGCGGCGATGGTCGCGAAGAGCTTCGGCGAGATCCCGCAGCCCGGGCCGCTGGAGCCGGTCGACGAGGCGGTCCGCGCCAAGGTGCTGGCTGCCTTCGACGTGGTGGGGGACCTGCTGGCGAAGCAGCGGATCAAGACCGCGGTGGCCGAGGCGATGCGGACCGTCGGCGAGGTCAACAAGTACGTCACCGACACCGAGCCGTTCAAGCTCAAGGGCGACGACCAGCGTGAGCGGCTGGCCACCGTGCTGCACACGCTCGCGCAGTGCGTGGCCGACCTCAACCGCATCCTGGCGCCGTTCCTGCCGCACTCGTCCAACGCCGTGCACGCGGCGTTCGGCGGTGGCGAGGGCACGTTCATGCCGATGCCGGTGCTCCAGGACGTCTCCGGTCTGGACGAGGATGACGCCGACCGCAGCTACCCGATCATCACCGGTGAGTACTCAGGGACCCCCCGCTGGGAGTCCCGACCCGTGATCATCGGGGCGACTGTGGTGAAGCCCACTCCGATCTTCACCAAGTTCGACGAGGCCGTCGTCGAGGAGGAGCTCGCCCGCCTGCGCGGCGACGCCCCGGCTGATGGTGACACCGCTGGTGATGGCGAAGGCTGACCCGGGGAGAAGCGGGCACCACCGGGTGCCCGATGCCCCCGACCCCCTGCCGATCCCGGTCGTGGACAACCACACGCACCTCGACATCGCCCGGGACGGCGAAGGGGCGCCCGACGTGGCCGCTGCGATCGCTGCCGCCAAGGCCGTCGGGGTCGACCGGCTGGTGCAGATCGGCTGCGACCTGCCGGGGGCACGGTTCACCGTCGACATGGTCGACCGGCACCCGGCGATGCTGGGCGGTGTCGCCCTGCACCCCAACGAGGCACCCAGGCTCGCCGAGGCTGGGACCCTTGACGCGGCATACGCGGAGATCGAGGAGCTGGCTGCGCACCCGAGGGTGCGGGTCATCGGCGAGACCGGGCTGGACTACTACCGCACAGGCCCCGATGGCGTTGGGGCACAACAGGACTCGTTCCGCTGGCACATCGACCTCGCCAAGCGCACCGGCAAGGCCCTGCAGATCCACGACCGCGACTCCCACGACGACGTGCTGCGCATCCTCGAGGAGGAGGGGGCGCCCGAGCGGACCGTCATGCACTGCTTCTCCGGCGACGTCTCGATGGCGCGCACCTGCGCCGACCGCGGCTACTACCTGTCGTTCGCCGGCACGGTCACCTTCAAGAACGCCCGCGGACTGCGTGACGCGCTGTCGGTGACCCCGCTCGACCGGGTCATGGTCGAGACCGACGCGCCCTACCTGACGCCTGCGCCGTGGCGCGGGGCGACCAACGCGCCCTACCTCGTGCCGCTCACCATCCGGGCGATGGCGGGGGTCCTGGGCGTCGCCGTGCCGACCCTCTGCCAGGCCGTGAGCGACAACGCGGAGGCCGTCTACGGCCCGTGGTGACCCCTCGCGGACGACCCGCGGACGCCCCCAGACGCCCCCCGCGAATCACATCGGTGTGGCTTGGCGAAACCCCGACTCTTCCGTTACCAAAATTTGACCTTTGCCGAAAAGGTGGTCATGGTGGATGACTGTTGGCCGGGGTTCAGATCCTCCCGGTGACGCGATGAGGGGTTGTTCAACCGCCACGACGGCGGGTCAGAGCGACCCCTATGCCTTTGCCCCAGGGCACAGGAACCCAGCCCCCAGACACCACCGGGGGCACGGGACGCGACACCGCTCTGATGCCCGGGGAGTACGAACTCTGGAGCATTGTGATCACCCGTCCCGTTCGACGCATCGCCCAAGCCGCGGTCGTCACCAGCCTCGTTGCTGGCGCCGTCGGCGTCTCGCACCTTGACAAGTCCGTCACCCTCTCGGTGGACGGCAAGGCCTCGACCGTGCACGCCTTCGGCAGCACTGTCGGTGACATCCTCAAGAAGCAGGACATCTCGATTCGTGAGCACGACGTGGTCGTCCCGGCACCTGGCACCCAGGTCGCCGATGGCCAGAAGATCGTGGTCCGCTACGGCCGCAAGCTGACCGTCACCATCGACGGACGCACGCGTGACTACTGGACCACCGCCACCACCGTCTCGGCCGCACTGCAGGAGCTCGGCATCCGCGCCGACTCCGCCAAGCTGTCGGCCTCCCGTTCGATGTCGCTCGGCCGTCAGGGCCTGGTCCTCTCCGTGACCACGCCCAAGCAGGTCGTCGTCCGCGTCGACGGCAAGAACCGCACCGCGACCACCACCGGCGCCACCGTCGCCGACGTGCTGTCCGAGCTGAAGATCACCAAGGACGCCGACGACCGGGTCAAGCCCGGCGCGACGACCGCGGTCACGGCCGGCCTGAAGATCGCCGTCCTGCGGGTCACCTCCAAGAACGTCAAGGAGACCAAGGCCATCGCGCCGCCGGTCACCAAGAAGTCGGACTCGAGCCTCTACATGGGCCAGACCAAGACGCTCAAGGCCGGCTCCGCTGGCGCCAAGATCGTCACGTACAAGGTGACCAAGGTCGACGGCAAGGTCGAGAGCAAGAAGGTCATCTCCGCCACCGTGACGCAGAGGCCGGTCGACCGGATCGTCGCCGTCGGCACGAAGTCCCGTCCGACGCCCGACGCGGGCAACACCTCCGGCGCCGGCATCAACCTGTCCAACGCCGCCATGTGGGACCGGATCGCCCAGTGTGAGTCCGGCGGCAACTGGTCGATCAACACCGGCAACGGCTACTACGGCGGCCTGCAGTTCAACATCAGCTCGTGGCTGGCCAATGGTGGAGACGACTTCGCGTCGCGCCCCGACCTGGCCTCGCGTGCGGAGCAGATCACGGTCGCCAACCGCTACTACGCCAAGTCGCGTCTCGGCCCGTGGGGTTGCGCGCACGCTGCCTGACCCGGCATCGACGTCCCCGGCTTCGCTCGGGAAGGTTGCGCTTCACCCGACTTCGCTTGTCGGGTGGAGCGCAACTTTGTCCCTGGACCCGATAAAGGTGGGGTGGGGGGTGGTCCCCTAGAGTCGGCGCCATGGTCGAGCAGAGCGGGTTCCTCGGAGCTGCGCAGATCCGGGAGATCGCGGCAGACCTCGGCCTCCGCCCGACCAAGCAGTGGGGCCAGAACTTCGTCGTCGACGCCAACACCGTCAAGCGGATCGTGCGCCTGGCCGGGGTGACCGCCGCCGACTCCGTGGTCGAGGTGGGCCCGGGGCTGGGTTCGCTCACCCTCGCACTGCTGCCCGAGGTCGGGCACGTCACCGCAGTGGAGGTGGACCCGAACCTCGCGAAGGCGCTACCGGGCACCGTGAGCCGGCTCGCACCGGCATACGCGGACCGCTTGACGCTCGTGCAGGCCGACGCGATGCAGGTGCGCGAGCTGCCCGACCCGCAACCTACCGCGCTCGTCGCGAACTTGCCGTACAACGTCTCCGTGCCCGTCGTGCTCAACTTCCTCGAGGCGTTCCCCACCCTCGAACGCGTGCTGGTCATGGTCCAGCTCGAGGTCGCCGAGCGACTCGCCGCCAAGCCCGGCTCGAAGGCCTACGGGGTCCCGAGCGTCAAAGCCGCCTGGTATGCCGCGGTGCGGCTCGCGGGGACCGTGCCCCGCAGCGTGTTCTGGCCGGTGCCGAACGTCGAGTCCGGCCTGGTGCTGCTCGAACGACGGGCCGCCCCCATCACCACGGCGAGCCGACGCGACACCTTCACCTGCATCGACGCGGCTTTCGCGCAGCGGCGCAAGACCCTGCGCGCCGCCCTGGCCGGGTGGGCGGGGTCAGCGCCTCGGGCCGAGGAGTGCCTGCGCGCGGCGGGGATCGACCACCGGACGCGGGGCGAGCAGCTCGGCATCGACGAGTTCGCCGCCATCGCCGCCGCCCGGTCGGCCCTCGCGCCATCCCCTTGACCCCTGCTGGCCCGGCTTGCCTCACTCGGCTGAGGGTGCTGGATTGGGCTCGGGGTCAGCGGGTCGGGTGGCAGACGTCGCCGGTGGGCTCGCTGGTGGCGATCGGCCGCTCGGCCAGCAGGTCACGGGCCCGAGCCCGACCGAGGTTCCACTCCAGCCAGTCGTCGCCCGTGGGCTTGGACAGCTCGCCCGTCCCGGTGACGCACGCGAACGCGTCCTGGGGCAGCTTCCAGATCGCCGGGTAGGCGTCTGCCGACAGGTTGGCCAGGTAGACGTAGTCGGTCCCGATGGTCGAGTCGGTCCGGGCGAGGTTCTGCTCGGCGATGTAGAGGTCGGGGTTGACGACGGCGAGCCCCAGGAGGCCGACCGCGCCAAGTCGCACGGCCGTCGGCACCAGCCAGCCGCGCGCCGCCACGACACCGGACGCCATCACCAGCAGCACCACCACACCGAGCCAGCCCTCGAAGACCGAGACGAGCAGGCGCAGCCGGGTGAAGCCGTAGGCCTCTTCGTAGAGGTGCATCCGGTGGAGGGCGGAGACCACCACGACGATGGTCATGAGGCAGAGGACGCCGAGGGCCAGGTCGCGAGTGCGGCCCGGCGTGGCCTTGCGGGCCGCCCACGCGACCACCGTCAGGGTGAGGATCGTGGCCACGGTCAGCTGGCCGAACCCCTCGTGCACGTAGTCGGCGTAGGTGAGGCCGGTCGTGCGCTGCAGGTAGTCGTGGCCGCCGAACAGGGCCGTGGCCTGGGCGACGAGGAAGAGCAGGAACACCGCGTTGACGACCGAGACCGGCGCGAGCCACTCGAACTGCCGGCGGCTGGGTCGCAGCGGCAGCTGCAGTCGGTCGACCGCCGGCGGAGCCATGCTGACGTATGCCGCGGCAAGAGTCCCAGCCGCGATGAACAGGGCCAGGACCACGCGGGCCGGCAGGTCGTTCCAGGTGATGTCGGGGGTGATGCTGTCGACCCACGAGGCGAACAGCGCGTCGGCCGAGGCGAAGAGTGCACCGAACACGAGCAGCAGCACCAGCGAGACGAGGGCGGTCCGGGCGGCCGGGAGCCAGGCCGCGATGCTGGTGCGCGGCTTCAGGGTGCGCCCCAGCCACGGCATCCCGCGCAGGCTCGCGAGGGGGACGGCTGCGGCGGTCGCCAGCAGCCCCACCACGCTGCGGGCCCGGGTCGAGTTCACGGCGACGAGCGCGAGGCCGGCGAGCAGGCAGAGGATGGTGATCCACTCCGCGTCGCGCAGCACCAGGGTCGCCAGCAGCAGGGCCACGATCCCGGCGTCGAGACCGTCGCGCCAGGACCAGCGTGGCGCTGCACCGACGGTGGTCCGAGCCGCGAAGACGGTCCCCACGACCGCGGCGAACACCAGGGCTGTGCCGAGTCCCTCACTCCGGTCGGGGATGACGACGGCGGCGCCTGCCCCGGTGACGAGGGCGGCGGTGACGATCGCCGGCCGGCGGCGCGGTGCGTCGGGCCACCATGACGCCAGCGAGTCGCGCGGCGGCGTGGGCGGGCTCTCCGGGAGCGGGGCGGGTGGGGTGAGGGTGCTCATGACGGGCTCCTTCGTGGTGGTCGGACGGTCCGCGTCCGTCGGAAGCAGGACGTTGATGCGGCAGCCCCGGTCGCTGTCGGCGACGGCGATGCTGCCGCCGTGCAGCTGGGCGACCCAGCGCGAGATGGCTAGGCCCAAGCCGGTGCCGCTGTTGTGGGCAGCGCTGGTGGTGAAGCGCTCGAAGACCGCCCGCCGGTCCGAGGCCGCGATGCCGGGTCCTTCGTCGGCGACGGCGACCAGGACGTCGCTCCCGGCAGCCGCGGCGCTGACCTGGACCAGACCACCCGACGGGCTGTGGCGCGAGGCGTTGTCGATGAGGTTCGCGAGCAGCTGGTGCAGGCGGTCGGGGTCGGCGGGCACGGTCAGGGTCTCGGGCGCGACCGTCACGGCATAGCGCAGCCCGTCGACCCTTGCCTGCGCAACCGCCTCCGTCAGGAAGTCCGACAAGCGAATCTCCTTGACCCGCAACGGTGTCACGCCCTCCTCGACGCGCGAGAGGTCGAGCAGGTCGTTGACGAGGCGGCCGAGGCGCTCGGTCTGGGCCAGGGCGAGGCGCAGCTCCTCGGGTCCCGGCTCGGACACCCCGTCGACGAGGTTCTCGAGCACCGCCTGGAGGGCGGAGATGGGGGTGCGCAGCTCGTGCGAGACGTTGGCCACCAGGTCGCGACGCTGGCGGTCGACGAGCTCGAGCGTGGCAGCCATCCGGTTGAAGGCCCTGGCCAGCTCGCCGACCTCGTCGCGAGAGGTGGCGCGCACCCGTTGGGAGTAGTCGCCCGTCGCCATCCGTTGGGCGGCATTCGTCATCTCGCGCAGTGGTGACGTCATGCCTCGGGCCAGCAGCTGGGTGACACCGAGCGCGGCCAGGACGGCGACCGGCACGGTGGCCCACGGGGACAGCCCCGCGCGCGTCCCGACGACGGCCAGGACGGACGCGACCGTGACCGTGACCGCGACGAGCAGACCGAGCTTGACCTTGATCGACCGGATGCTGTCGAGGGGGCGCACGTCGTACCTCACCGACCCACCTCCAGGGCGTAGCCGACACCGTGCACGGTGCGCAGGAGGTCGGCGCCGAGCTTGCGGCGCAACGACTTCACGTGGCTGTCGACGGTGCGGGTGCCGGAGGCGTCGGCCCAGCCCCAGACCTCGGCGAGCAGCGCCTCACGGGTCAGCACCGTGCCGGGCCGGGCAGCGAGGCAGGCGAGCAGGTCGAACTCGGTGGGGGTCAGATGCACCTCGTCGTCGCGCGACCAGACGCGCCGCTGGGCGCCGTCGATCCGCAGCCCGTCCATGTCGACCGTGGGCGCGACCGCCCCGGCGCCCCCTCCAGCGCCGGCGGCGGCCGCGCGCTCGACCCGTCGCAGCAGGGCTCGGATCCTGGCCACCAGCTCTCGCATGGAGAAGGGCTTGGTCATGTAGTCGTCGGCGCCGATCCCCAACCCCACCAGCAGGTCGGTCTCGTCGTCACGCGCGGTGAGCATCAGCACGGGCACCGGACGCTCGGCCTGGAGCCGGCGGCATACCTCGTGGCCGTCGAGGCCGGGGAGCATCACGTCGAGCACCACGAGCGCGGGATCCCACGCCGCGGCGCGGTCGAGGGCGACGAGTCCGTCGTGCACCTGCTCGACGTCGAAGCCCTCGGCGACGAGCCGGGCAGCGATCGCCTCGGCGATGGTGGGTTCGTCCTCGACGACCAGGACGCGGGGCTTGGTGCTCACATTCCGAGAGTAGGAGAGTGACCGCACAGGGGAGGCGGAGATGGTGTGAAGGTTCTGTGCAGATGTCCGGATCCGCGCCGCGTCGTCGGGCACCGCCGCAGGGCGCAGGAGCCGATCCGCGCGGTGACGCACACCCCGTTAGGGTGGCGGCCATGACCTCTGCAGCACTGCCACCGTCGTCGGTGACGGTGCGCGTCCCTGCGAAGGTCAACCTCGAGCTCCTCGTCGGCGCACCTCGCGAGGACGGCTACCACCCGCTCTCGACGATCTTCCACGCCGTCAACCTCTTCGACGAGGTGACGGTGATGAGCGCGCCCGAGTGGGGCATCGCCGTGTCGGGCCCCCAGTCCTTCGGGGTCCCGGTCGACGGCACCAACCTCGCCGCGCGCGCGGCGCAGCGGCTCGCCGAGGTCGGCGGCATCGACGAGCCCGTGCACATCACCATCCGCAAGGACATCCCCGTCGCAGGTGGAATGGCCGGGGGGTCGGCCGACGCTGCCGCCACCCTGGTCGCGTGCGACCACCTCTGGGGCACCGGCCTGAGCCGGCCCGAGCTCGAGGAGATCGCCGCGAGCATCGGGAGCGACGTCCCCTTCCTGCTCGGCGGCGGCACCGCCATGGGCTCGGGGCGCGGTGAGGTGCTGGCGCCGGTGCTCGCGCGGGGCAGCTACCACTGGGTCTTCGCCCTCAGCGAGGGCGGGCTCTCCACGCCCGCGGTGTATGCCGAGTGCGACCGGCTGCGTGGTGACCGTCCGGTCCCGGAGCCCTCACCGAGCGCCGAGATGATGACCGCCCTGCGCTCCGGCGACGCCCGAGCCCTGGGCGCGGCCCTGGCCAACGACCTGCAGGCCGCCGCGATCTCGTTGATGCCTGCACTGGGCGACGTGCTCGACGCCGGTCTGGAGTTCGGCGCCCTCGGTGGGGTGGTGTCCGGATCCGGCCCGACCGTCGCCTTCGTCGCGGAGTCCAACGAGGCGGCCCTCGACCTGGCCGTGTCCCTCACCGCCTCCGGCGCCGTGCAGGACGTGCGTCGGGCGACGGGACCGGCCCACGGCGCCCACGTCATCAGCGCCCCGCGGCCGGGCTGACCGATGGCGAACCTCATCAGTGTCGAGCGCGCCTCCTTGGCCCTCGGCACCGCACAGGTGCTCGACGAGGTATCGCTCGGCGTGCTCGGCGGCGACCGCATCGGTGTCGTGGGTCGCAACGGTGGCGGCAAGACCACGCTGCTGCGCGTGCTCGCCGGACAGCGCGCCGTCGACACCGGTCGAGTGACGCGAGCGGGCGTCTCGAGCGTCGGCGTGCTCGCCCAGGAGGACATCCTCGACCCGGACCACACGGTCCGCGAGGCCGTGCTCGGTGACCTCGCCGAGCACGTGTGGGCTGGTGACCCACGGGTGCGTGACGTCCTGACGGGTCTGCTCGGCGGGATCGAGGCCGAGTCCGTCGGCGGTTTCGACGCGCTCGTGGGGCCGTTGTCGGGCGGGGAGCGCAGACGCCTCGGGCTGGCCCGGCTGCTCGTCCAGGACCCGACGGTGCTGTTCCTCGACGAGCCGACCAACCACCTCGACGTCGAGGGGGTGGCCTGGCTGGCCGAGCACCTCGTGCGGCACCGCGCGCGCCCCGACAACGCGGTCGTGGCGATCACCCACGACCGCTGGTTCCTCGACGCCATCGCCACTGCCACGTGGGAGGTGGTCGACGGCAAGGTCAACGCCTTCGAGGGTGGCTACGCGGCATACGTGCTGGCGAAGGCCGAGCGCGAGCGGATGGCCGCGGTCACCGCCGAGCGCCGCGACAACCTGCTCCGCAAGGAGCTCGCCTGGCTGCGCCGCGGTCCGCCGGCACGCACGTCGAAACCGAAGTTCCGCATCGACGCGGCCAACACCCTCATCGCCGACGAGCCGCCCCCGCGCGACGACGTCGAGCTGATGCGCTTCGCCACGACCCGGCTCGGCAAGGACGTGGTCGACCTCATGGATGCCTCCGTGACCCTCGGCGACCGGCTGCTGCTCGACCGGGTCACCTGGCACCTCGCGCCGGGCGAGCGAGTCGGCATCGTCGGCGTCAACGGCGCCGGCAAGTCGACGTTGTTGCGCGCCATCGCCGGCTCGGTCCCGCTGTCGTCCGGGAAGCGCAAGCAGGGCGTGACGGTGCGGCTCGCCTACCTCACGCAGGAGGTGCGTGAGCTGGAGCGGTATGCCGACTGGCGCGTCATCGAGGCGATCGAGGACGTCCGCAAGTACATCCGTCTGGGCAAGAAGGAGGTCAGCGCCTCGCAGCTCGCGCAGCGGCTGGGCTTCACCGGTGGTCGTCAGCAGACGCGGGTGTCGGACCTGTCCGGTGGTGAGCGCCGTCGGCTGCAGCTGACGCGCCTGCTCATGGACGAGCCCAACGTGCTGCTCCTCGACGAGCCCACCAACGACCTCGACATCGAGACGTTGACGTCGCTGGAAGACGTCCTCGACGGCTGGGCGGGCACGCTGCTCGTCGTGTCGCACGACCGCTACCTGCTCGAGCGCGCGTGCGACAAGCAGGTGGCCCTGATGGGGGACGGCAAGATCCGCGAGCTGCCCGGTGGCGTCGAGCAGTACCTCGAGCTGCGGCACGCGCAGCCGGCACCCACTCTCGCGCCTCGTGCGTCGGCGGGAGGGTCGGCGTCATCGGCACCCGGCGACACGTCTACGTCGGGGAGCGGGACCGCGCCTGCGGCTGCAGCAGCCGCACCGGCGCACAGCCCGGCTGAGCTGCGGGAGGCTCGCAAGGACATGGCGCGGGTCGAGAAGCAGCTCGCCCGGCTGGCCCAGCGCGAGGAGCGGATCCACGCCGAGATGGCCGAGTCGGCCACCGACCACGCGAAGGTGCTCACCCTCAACGGCCAGCTGCGCGAGATCGTCGACGAGCGTGAGGGGCTCGAGCTCGAGTGGCTCGCGGCCGCCGAGATCGTCGGCTGAGACCCAGCCAGGCCCCCCAGCGTCGCTCACCCATGCAAAAGGCGAGTTAGCGCCGGTCCCGGGCGGCGCTAACTCGCCTTTTGCATGGGTTGGCTCCGCGGGAGATCAGGTCTCGAAGGGGGAGAGCAGCCGGCGAAGCATCGCGGCGAGCTCGTCGCGGTCGTCGGTGGACAGCTCCGCGAGCAGGTCGCGCTCGCGGGCGAGCAGGTCGGCCATCGCGTCGTCGACGGTGCGCTGACCCGTGGGCGTGAGGCGCACGATGACGCCGCGGCGGTCGGACGGGTCGGGGCTTCGGCTGACCAGGCCGCGTCGCTCGAGGCGGTCGACCCGGTTGGTCATCGTGCCGCTGGTGACGAGGGTCTGGCGAATGAGCTGTCCGGGGGAGAGCTGGTAGGGGGAGCCGGCCCGTCGCAGCGCCGAGAGGACGTCGAACTCCCAGCCCTCCAGCTGGTGGCTGGCGAACGCCTGCACGCGGTCGAGGTCGAGCCTGCGGGCGAGGCGCGACACGCGGGACAGGACCTGGAGCGGGGCGACATCGAGGTCGGGCCGCTCGCGGTGCCACGCCTGGACGATGCGGTCGACGTCGTCGGGCGGGGGAGTCGACATGGTGACAACTCTACCCTCCATCAAGTATCTTGACATCAAGATAACTGTCACGAGCTCGTCGAGAGGTCGCCGTCATGAGCACCACGTGGGATCCCCAGCAGTACGCCAAGTTCTCCGACCACCGGACCCGTCCGTTCGGGGACCTGATGGCGCGGGTCGGCGCGACGGCCCCCCGCCTCGTGGTCGACCTCGGCTGTGGCAACGGCCCCCTGACGCTCTCGCTCGCCGAACGCTGGCCCGACGCCCGCATCGTCGGCGTCGACCACTCGCCCCAGATGCTCGACGCCGCGCGGTCGCTGGACGCCGACGGTCGCGTCGAGTGGGTGGAATCCGATGTGGCGCAATGGGATCCGGCCACCCTCGGCGGCGCCCCCGATGTCATCGTCACCAACGCCACCCTGCAGTGGGTGCCCGGCCACCTCGACCTGCTGACCCAATGGGCCGGCGCCCTGGCGCCCGGCGGATGGCTCGCGATGCAGGTGCCGGGCAACCTCGACGCCCCCTCCCACGCCCTGATGCGTGCGGTGGTGCGCGACCACCCCGACGCCGACCTCCTGCGGCCCGCGCTCGAGCGCCTGCAGGTCGAGCAGCCCTCGGCCTACGTCGAGCTGCTCGGGAGTGTCGGCCTCGACGTCGACGGCTGGGAGACGACCTACCAGCACGTCCTCGATCCCCAGGCGCGACAGGCGAACCCGGTGCTCGAGTGGGTCCGCGGCACCGGTCTGCGGCCGGTGCTCGAGGCCCTGACGGACGAGGCCCGGCGCGACGCCTTCCTGGAGGACTACGACGCGAGGCTGCGCGCGGCATACCCGCGGACGCCGATAGGCGTGATCTTCCCGTTCCGCAGGATCTTCCTCGTGGCCCACCGACGGGACGGTCGCCGAGTGGAGCACTGACCCGGCGGCGACGACGGTGACGGACTGAACCGCAGACCCGGTCGTCCGCGACGACGCCGCGGCACCTCAACTCGGTCGCGACTCGGGCAGGTGCGTCCTACCGTCTGTCCATGACCTCCTTCGTGAAATCCGTGACCTTCGACTGCTCGAGCGCCCTGCTGCTCGCGGGCTTCTGGGCCGCAGCGCTCGGGTCCAACGTCGACGAGGACAGCACCGACGACCGCGCCTGGGTGGAGCCCGCGGGATGGGGCGGACCCAACCTGTGGTTCCAGCGGGTCCCGGAGGGCAAGACCGCGAAGAACCGCCAGCACTTCGACCTGCGAGCCATCGGCTCGGTCCAGGACGAGGTCGAACGACTTGTCGCGCTGGGTGCTTCGGTCCTCCGCGGGGGCGAGGACCTCGTGGTGATGGCCGATCCCGAGGGCAACGAGTTCTGCGTCGAGTCCTGACAACCCGACGTCGGGTGCCTGAGGCGGCGCGAGGAGGCCGCCCCAGGCGCCCGACTCGCGAGCTCAGAGCTTGCGGGCGATGGTCAGTCCGTCGAAGGCGGTCAGCACGACCACCTCGACCCGCTCGTCCGCGGCGACCAGGTCGTTGAAGGCCCGCAGCGCCTCGAGGTTGTCGCCCGACTTCCCGTCGTCGGCGATCTCGCCGCTCCACAACACGTTGTCGGCCAGTAGCAGGCCACCGGGCCGCACCCGCGGCACCAGCTCCGACCAGTAGTCGGCGTAGCCGCCCTTGTCGGCGTCGATGAAGACGAGGTCGACCGCGAGGTCGGTCGGCAGGGACCGCAGGGTGTCGAGTGCGGGCGCGATGCGCAGGTCGATGCGGTCGGCGACCCCGGCCGCCCGCCAGGCCTCGACCCCGATCGCGGTCCACTCCTCGCTGATGTCGCAGCACACCAGGGTGCCGCCCTCGGCCAGTCCCCGGGCGATGCAGAGGCTCGAGTAACCGGTGAACGTGCCGACCTCGACCGCCACCCGGGCGCCGACGAGGTGCGTGAGCATGGTGAGGAGCTGCCCCTGGTCGTCGCCGATCTGCATGCCGGCGGGCCCGCCGAGGGCACGGGTGCGTTCCTGGAGCTCGCGCACGACCGGGTCGGGTCGCCACGAGCTGTGCGCAGCGGAGTAGTCGCGAACCGCATCGGTGACCAGGAACGAGCGCATGCCGTCAGGGTAGTCCGGGCTGACGCGGGTCCGTCCGCCGCGACGAGGGTCCGTCCGCCGCGACGAGGGTCAGTCCGCGCTGATGAGGGTGGGCTTCTTCTCGAGGCCGGCCAGGCCGTTCCAGGCCAGGTTGACCAGGTGGGCCGCGACGTCTGCCTTCTTCATCCTGCGCGAGTCGAGCCACCACTGACCGGTGAGCGCCACCATGCCGACGAGCATCTGCGCGTAGAGGGGAGCGGTCTTCGGGTCGAGCCGGCGGCGCTTGAACTCCGCCGCGAGGATGTGCTCGACCTGGCTGGCGACGTCGGAGATGAGGCTCGCGAACGACCCGGTCGACTGCCCGGCCGGACTGTCGCGCACGAGGATCCGGAAGCCGTCGGTGTTGCTCTCGATGTAGTCGAGGAGGGCGCCGGCGGCCCGTTCGAGGGTCTCGCGGCTGTTGAGCTCGGCGCTCAGGGCACCGGTGATCCCGCCGAGCAGCGCGGCGATCTCTCGGTCGACGACGACCGCGTAGAGACCTTCCTTGCCGCCGAAGTGCTCATAGACGACCGGCTTCGAGACGCTCGCCTTGGCCGCGATCTCCTCGACCGTCGTGCCCTCGAAGCCCTTGTCCGCGAACAGTTTCCGACCGACCTCGATGAGCTGCTCGCGCCGCTGCTTGCCGGTCATGCGCGCGCGGGAGCTCGGGGTCGTGGACTTCTCGCGGGCGTCGGTCACGCGGTCCATCATGCCTCCTGCGTAGCGTGGTGGTCGTGAAGGGCGGAGCCGGGTATGCCGGGGGAGCGAGACGGTTCGCGATGGCAACTGCCGTCGTGGTCGCCCTGTTGGTGCTCGGTGTGGCCCTCGACCAGGGGCTGCTCGGACGGGCCGAGTCCGCGCCGCGCGACTGGGTGGCCGGCGTTCGCGACGCGGCGCACCCGAGCGGGGCACCCGAGCAGACGGCAGGTCCACCCCCGACCGGGGCGCCGGGCCCGGCCACGACTGCACCGGCCCTCGACATCCCTGCTGCGCCGCGCATCGTGGCCGACCACCTGACGTTCGGAGCAGCGCGCAAGGCCGAGACGGCGGCATACGCCCAACGTCACTACGGCACGCGGACCTCGCGGTTGCGACCGACGATGATCGTGCTGCACTACAGCGAGAGCGACACCTACGCCTCCGTGCGTTCGCTCTTCGAGGCCGACCTGCCCAACCGTGGTGAGGAGCCGGGGACCTGCGCCCACTACGTCGTGGACCAGGACGGGACGATCCACGAGCTGGTGCCGCCGACGCTGGTGTGCCGCCACACGGTGGGGCTCAACCACGTCGCGATCGGGATCGAGTTCGTCCAGTCGTCGCGGGGGCACGATCCACGCTGGGCCACCCAGCAGGTGCTCGCCCGTCGGGCGCAGGTGGCCGCCGGGGTCGCCCTCGTGGAGCACCTGCAGCGCCGGTTCGCGATCTCGGACGACGACGTGATCGGCCACTCGATGGCCAACCAGGCCAACGAGTTTCGCGATCGCGAGGGCTGGCGCAACGACCACGTCGACTGGCAGGCGCCGGAGGTCGTGACGTTCCGCCGCCTGCTGACGACGGCTCCCTGAGGCCTGCTCAGGCAGACGCGACCCGGCGGGCGTCGATCCGCTTGGCCACCGGCCAGCGCACGTCCGTGGCCCAGCCGAGCTTCTCGAACGCCCAGATGACGCGAGCCGTCGAGTCGATCTGACCCTTCTCGACGCCGTGCCGGGCGCAGGTGGGATCGGCGTGGTGCAGGTTGTGCCACGACTCGCCCATCGACAGGAAGGCCAGCCACCAGACGTTGCCCGACCTGTCGCGGCTCTTGAACGGCCGCTCGCCGATGGTGTGGCAGATCGAGTTGATCGACCAGGTCACGTGGTGCAGCAGCGAGACCCGCACGAGGGACGCCCAGAAGAAGGCCGTCAGCGCCCCCTGCCAGCTCATCGACCAGAGCCCACCGACCACCGCGGGGAGCAGCATCGAGCCGGCGACGATGAGGGGGAAGGCGCGATCGACCTTCTGGAGGTCGGGGTCGGCGACCAGGTCGGGCGCGTACTTGCTGCGGGGCGTCTGCTCGATGTCGAACAACCAGCCGGTGTGCGCCCACCAGAGCCCCTTGGCCAGCGCCGGGATGGTCTCGCCGTAGCGCCACGGGCTGTGCGGGTCGCCCTCGCGGTCGGAGAACGCGTGGTGGCGCCGGTGGTCGGCGACCCACCGGACCACGGGACCCTGGATCGCCATCGAGCCCGCCACCGCCAGCGCGATCTTCAGGCCGCGGTTGGCCTTGAACGACCCGTGCGTGAAGTGACGGTGGTAGCCGACGGTGATGCCGTGCCCCGCGAGCGCGTACATCACGATGAAGATGACGATGTCGTGCCAGCCCAGACCCCACCCCCAGGCCACCGGGACGGCGGCCAGCAGGGCAAGGAACGGGATCCCGATGAAGAGCGCCAGCGCGACCTGCTCACCGCCGCGCTTCAGCTCGGGTTCGACGGTCGGAGGTGCGGGTGCGGCTGCGGCTGTGGGTCCGGATGCGGTCGCGGGGGGCGGTGTCGCGGGAGCGGACTGTGCGGAGGGGGTCGCGGTCGTCATCGCCGGGGAACCTTCCTTCAAGTGGTCGCCACGGAGGCATCGTCGTCAACTTACGAAACCGTAACCTACGGATTCGTAGGTTGTCATCGTGAGCGACCGCTGCTCAAGGACCCGCGCCGACCGACCCGTCGTGACGATGCCGAGGTATGCCGCGTGCTTGGCTACCCTTGGCGGGTCCCCCTAGGGGGCGTTCCCCGGTTGGTCTGCTGGCAGGGCCCGCCTGACTTTGAATCAGGACAAGCGACGTAGGTTCGATTCCTACCCGGGGAGCACGACGCTCCGAACGAGACCCTGAGAACCCCGGGCCCCAACCGGGGTCGGGTCAGGGGCGCACCCGATGGGCAGCGGCGTCGCCGGCGAGCACTCTTGAGGTGTCAGGGAAAGCCCCTGACACCAACCGAAGGAAGTGCTCCACCCATGAACGACATCCACTCGAGCTTCGCCCAGCAGGGCCTGGTCCGACCCCGCGACGAGCGCGTCCTCGGCGGAGTCGCCTCCGGTCTCGGTCGCCGGTTCGGCATCGCGCCGTGGCCCGCGCGGATCCTCTTCGTGCTGCTGCTCATGGTGATCCCCGGCAGCCAGATCCTCATCTACCCGATCCTCTGGATCCTCATGCCGTCCGAGCACGTCGTCGGCGCCCAGGGCGCCGCCCAGCCGGCCGGACCCGCGTACCCCGGCCAGGCGCCGACCGTCGCCTCCTGACCGTCGCCTCCTGACCGGCGCGCCAGCCGAGTCCCCGCCCGGAGCCGGGGCACGGAAGGGCCCGACCGCCAACCCTCGACGTGGACGAGGTGGTGGTCGGGCCCTTCCGGCCTGGGGTGCTGACCTGCCTGGCCGGCAGGTGGTCGGATCAGCTCGTGGGCTGTGAGGACGAGCTCGAGCTGGAGGAGCTGGAGCTGGACGTCGACGTGCTCGGTCCGCAGTAGTAGTTGGACAGCACGAACTGGCCGGTCCAGGTGGTGGGGACGACCGCGGTGGCGTCCGTCACGAGGGTGCCGGTGAACCAGGCGTCGTAGTGGGCGACGGATTGGGTCTGCTTGGACTTGGCCACGGTCTGCGAGCTGCCGTCAGCGAGCGAGACGTTGATGGAAGCCGGGCCCGACGAGATCTGGTTGATGATGAAGTGGGCTCCGATGACGCCGTCCGGGCAGTCCGCCGCGTGGTCAGCGACGCTGGCTTGCTTGACGTGGACGACCATGGTGTCCGCGGCCTGCGCCGGACCCATGCTGATGGCGATGGCCGCCGCTGCAACGATGGCCGCGCCGGCTGCCGGCAAGCTCCACCTGTTGATGGTGAGTGTTCTCATGATTTTCCTTCCAAGCGTTCCCTGTAACGGACCTCCAGTCTCACCAGCGCGAGGGTGGGCCGGATCGCGTTGAAGTTCGACAGCCACCTACAGCCTCGGTATGAGTCCGTGTGCGTGTCGTGGTGGTTTGTCCTGACCCGGGGCGGTTGACCGCCGGGAGAACGGGGTGCGACTGGCGGGTAGCATGACGCCCGTCCCGTCGCACCCGACCAGATCGCTGGAGCCTCGCGCGTGAACACCCCCACCGGCTCGCACCGCCTAGCCGCAGTCATCGTCCTCGCCGCCGGTGAGGGCACCCGGATGAAGTCCTCGACCCCCAAGGTCCTGCACCGCATCGGGGGCCGGACCCTCGTCGGGCACGCGATCGCCGCAGCGCGGGCGGTCAGCCCCGAGCACCTCGCCGTGGTGGTCCGCCACGAACGCGACCTGGTGGCCGCGCACGTGGCCGAGGTCGACCCTGAGGCCGTGATCGCCGACCAGGACGAGGTCAAGGGCACCGGCCGGGCCACCGAGTGCGCTCTCGACGCGCTGCCCGCCGGACTCGAGGGCACCGTCCTCGTGACCTACGGCGACGTGCCGCTGCTGGCCGGTGACACCCTCCGGTCGCTGGTCGAGGAGCACGTCGCGACCCAGAGCGCGGTCACGGTCATCACCGCCCACCTCGAGGACCCGACCGGCTACGGACGGATCCTGCGCGGCGCCGACGACGGCGTCGAGGGGATCGTCGAGCAGAAGGACGCGACCGACGAGCAGCGCGCCATCACCGAGATCAACTCCGGCATCTATGCCTTCGACGCGGCCGTCCTCGTCGAGGCGCTCGGCCAGGTCGGCACCGACAACGCCCAGGGCGAGAAGTACCTCACCGACGTCCTGGCCATCGCGCGCAAGGCCGGCGGGCGGGTCAGCGCCCACCTCATCGCCGACCTGTGGCAGACCGAGGGCGTCAACGACCGCGTCCAGCTCGCCCGACTCGGCAAGGAGCTCAACCGTCGCACCACCGAACGCTGGATGCGCGAGGGCGTGACGATCATCGACCCCGACACGACGTGGATCGACAGCGACGTCACGATCGGCCGCGACACCACGATCCTCCCCGGCACGCAGCTGTTGGGTGCCACCACGATCGGGGAGCGCGCCACGATCGGCCCCGACACCACGCTCACCGACACCGAGGTCGGCGCCGCCGCCGAGGTCAAGCGCACCGAAGCCCTCCTGGCCGTCATCGGCGAGGGCGCCACCGTCGGCCCGTTCTCCTACCTGCGCCCCGGCACCGAACTCGGCGCCAAGGGCAAGATCGGCGGGTTCGTCGAGACGAAGAACGCCAAGATCGGTGCCGGGGCCAAGGTCCCGCACCTCACGTATGCCGGTGACGCCACGATCGGGGAAGGTGCCAACATCGGGGCGGGCACCATCTTCGCCAACTACGACGGGGTGGCGAAACACCACACCACCGTGGGCAAGCACAGCTTCGTCGGGTCCGACACCGTGCTCATCGCTCCCGTGACCATCGCCGACGGCGCCTACGTCGGCGCCGGCTCCGCGCTCACCGGCGACGTCGACCCCGGGCAGATCGCGGTGGCCCGCGGGCGCCAGCGCAACATCGACGGCTGGGTCGCCCGGGCCCGGGCCGGCACGAAGACCGCCGAGGCGGCTGCTGCCGCGCTCGCGCAGGTGACCGAAGGCCACGGCGACGACGTCGCCGAGGCGAGCACGCGGCATACCGATGACTCCAGCGAAGGGCAGGCCCAGGCGTGACCGGCATCACCAAGACCACCGAGAAGAACCTCATGGTCTTCACCGGGCGAGCCAACCCCGAGCTCGCCGAAGAGGTGGCGAGCATGCTCGGCACCGGGCTGGTCCCGACCAGCGCCTACGACTTCGCCAACGGTGAGATCTACGTGCGCTACGAGGAGTCGGTGCGCGGGTCCGACGCGTTCGTCATCCAGAGCCACACCACGCCCATCAACGAGGCGATCATGGAGCAGCTCATCATGATCGACGCGCTCAAGCGGGCCAGCGCCAAGCGGATCACGGTCGTGCTCCCGTTCTACGGCTACGCCCGGCAGGACAAGAAGCACCGCGGCCGCGAGCCGATCTCGGCCCGGCTGATGGCCGACCTGTTCAAGACGGCCGGCGCGAACCGGCTGATGGCGGTGGACCTGCACACCGCGCAGATCCAGGGCTTCTTCGACGGTCCGGTCGACCACCTGATGGCGCTGCCGATCCTGGCCGACCACGTCGCCACGAAGTACGGCCACGAGAAGCTCGCGGTCGTCTCACCGGACGCCGGCCGGATCAAGGTCGCCGAGCAGTGGTCGCAGCGGCTCGGGGGAGCGCCGCTGGCGTTCATCCACAAGACCCGTGACATCAACCGGCCGAACGAGACCGTTGCCAACCGCGTCGTCGGTGAGGTCAAGGGCCGGGTCTGCGTGCTGGTGGATGACATGATCGACACCGCCGGCACCATCACCAAGGCGGCCGACGCGCTGATGGCCGACGGCGCCGCGGGGGTCATCATCGCCGCGACCCACGCGATCCTCTCCGGTCCGGCCATCGACCGGCTGAAGAACTGCAGCGCCGTCGAGGTCATTGTCACCAACACGCTGCCGATCGACGAGGCGCACGAGTTCGACAAGCTGACCGTCCTGTCGATCGCGCCGCTGATCAGCCGGGCGATCCAGGAGGTCTTCGAGGACGGCTCGGTGACCAGCCTGTTCGACGGCCACGCCTGATCAGACGGGAGCGCCCACCCTCGCCACAAGGTCGGCGATCTCCGGCTGGTGCGGGGTCTCGGCGACCGTGACGAAGCCGCCACCCTCCTTGCGGTAGAGGCCTCCGCGCTCGTCGATCCCGGCGATCCGTGGGTTGTCCACGAGCAGGAAGTGGCCGCCCTCGACGAGCGATGCGTGGATCGAGCGGAGCCCCTCGAGCAGGCGGTCGTCGCTGAAGTACAGCCGACGCAGGAGGTTGGCGACCTTGATCACGTCCACCGGCACGGGCCACACCGTGAAGACGTCGTGGGTGCGCGCACGCATCCGCGGGTCGTCGCGCATGAGCTGGCGCACCGTGGGGTTCAGCAGCGGGATGGTGGTCCGCTGGTCCCGGTCCTTCGTCGCACGCCTGATCGTGCGGCGGTAGAGGCGGCCGACCACGGGGGACATCTCCGGCCACGCGAGGAGGCGCGGGCCCACGATCAGGACCGGTTGTTCCCTCGGGTCGAAGAAGACGGTTCGGTGCCCGACGTCGACGTGGGAGACCTCGAGGTAGAGATCGGCGATCGTGTAGGTGGCGAAGGCGCCGAGCCGTGCGGCCAGGTCCGCCGAGGTGGATCCGTCGGAGGCGCCGATGTCCACGATGTCAGCCCGGTCCGTGGTCACTCTGGAGACGAGCAGGTCGTCAGCCTCGGGGTGCCGGTTGGTGCCGGTGATCTTGTAGGTCCCCCCGAGGTGAAAGGCCTTCATGGCCTCTCGGAAGCGTTCCGGGGTCGTGTCGGACGTGACGACCCGGGGATCGGCCCAGACGAAGCGGCCCAGCAACCGCTCGACGAACGCGGGCCACCCGCCATGGACCAGTCTGATCGGTGCGAACACCTGTCCCCCTTGCCGTCGTGCAGCCCCAGCTCTCCGGTCTGCGAGCGATCAGGATAGGGCTCGCCCCGACCGGCGTGCTCGGTAGGCCGCGACGTTGGCGCGGTTGCCGCAGCCGCCGTCGCAGAACCGCTTGGAGCGGTTCTTGGACAGGTCGACCACCACGTCCGCACAGTCGTCGGCTGCGCAGACCCTGAGCCGGGCGAGCTCGTCGGCGCGGATCACGTCGACCATCGCCATCGCCGCCTCCACCGCCATGCGGGTGGCCAGCGGTGCCTCGGGTGGGGTCGCGTGCAGGTGCCAGGACCACTCGCCGTGCCGCACCAGCTGAGGGAGCGCTCCTGCCTCGGCCAGCAGCTCGTTGACGAGGGTGACGGCGTCGTCGGTCTCGGCGGTCCAGAGTCGTCGCAGCCTCGGGCGCAGCTCGCGCACGGCGTCGAGCTCGGCCGGCTCACCGGTGTGCGACCCGGTCCACTCCCAGTCGCGGAGGAACTCGTCGAGGTCGGCGACCGTGGCGAGGTCCTCGGTGTCGGTGGGCAGGGTCGCCGCGGTGTTGACCAGGGCTGCCGCCCCGCGAAGGGCCAGCTCCGTGTCATGGGCAAAAAGCATCTTGACTCCTGACCCGCTCGATCGCTACCGTCATGAGTATAAGGCGTTTGACCAATTACAGGCAGGGCGCGCAGACAGACGGGGAGGACGCGGCATGGCGGCACGATCGAAGGGCCTCGGGCTCTGGTTCGCGCTCGCCTCGGCGGCGACCTTCGGGAGCAGTGGTCCGTTCGCGAAGTCGCTGCTCGTCGAGGGCTGGAGCTCGGGCGCGATCGTCCTGCTCCGCGTGGCCGGAGCCACCCTCGTCCTGGCCGTGCCGACGATCCTCGCCCTGCGCGGGCGCTGGTCGCTCGTGCGCGACAACCTCCTGACGATCCTCGTCTACGGCGCGGTCGCCGTGGCCGGCTGCCAGGTGGCCTACTTCTATGCGGTGCAGCGGCTCGACGTCGGGGTGGCCCTGCTGCTGGAGTACCTCGGGGTCGTCCTGGTCGTCCTGTGGGTGTGGCTGCGCACCCGACGCGCCCCCAGCGCCCTCACCGGCCTCGGTGTGGTGCTCGCCGTGGCCGGGCTGGTCCTCGTGCTCGACCTCTCCGGCCAGAGCCGCCCCGACCTCCTGGGGGTCGCGTGGGGCCTGGTCGCCGCCACCGGTCTGGCCACCTTCTTCGTCCTCGCGGCGGAGGACAGCACCCTGCCGCCCGTCGCGCTCGCCGGGCTCGGTATGGCCGCGGGCTCGGTCGCCCTCGGCATCCTCGGTGCCGCTCGCGTCATCCCGCTCGAGTTCGCCTCCACCCCGGTGACCCTGATGGGTGGCACGGCGCCCTGGTGGGTCGCCATCGGTGAGCTGGCCCTCATCGCCGCTGCCGCGGCATACCTCCTCGGGGTCACGGCGGCCCGCATGCTGGGCTCGACGGTGGCCTCGTTCGTGGGGCTCACGGAGGTGTTGTTCGCCGTGTTGTTCGCGTGGCTGCTGCTCGACGAGCTGCCCGGTCTCGTCCAGCTGGCCGGTGGCGTCTGCATCGTCGCCGGGGTGGTCGCGGTGCGCCTCGGTGAGCTGCGGCGGGCCCGCGTGGAGCAGGGCCCGGCAGTCGCCGAGGACGCGGATTTCGCACTCCCCGCAGGCGTCGCCTAGACTCTCGGGGTTGCCTCGGCGAGGGACACTGCACGGCCGCCACCACCTGGGGCCGGTCACGTCCGTAATTCGACGCGGTGTGGTCTCCGTGCTGCGCCCCGCGTCGAGGCCCACCGCATCCTCGAGTCCCCCACCGCACAGGAGATTTCCGTGTCTGACAACAAGCTCGTCGCTGAGACGCGCACGCAGTTCGGCAAGGGCGCAGCCCGCAAGATTCGCCGCGACCACAAGATCCCCGCCGTCATGTACGGCCACGGCGCCGAGCCCGTGCACATCACCCTGCCCGGCCACGACACGATGATGGCGCTGAAGGTCGCGAACGCGCTCCTCACCATCGTCATCGACGGCAAGGAGCAGCTCGCCCTGGCCAAGGACGTGCAGCGCGACGCCATCAAGCCCGTCATCGAGCACATCGACCTCGTGGTCGTCCGCAAGGGCGAGAAGGTCTCCGTCGACGTGCCCGTCCACGTCGAGGGTGAGGCTGCCCCGGAGACCGTCGTCACCGTCGACTCCCAGACCATCCAGCTCGAGGTCGAGGCCACCCACATCCCGGAGCACATCGTCGTCTCCGTCGAGGGCCTCGAGGCCGGCACGCAGATCAAGGCGTCCGACCTCGTGCTCCCCTCCGGCGCGACCCTGGTCGTCGACGAGGAGACCCTCGTCGTCAACATCACCCAGCAGATCTCGCAGGAGGCGCTGGACGCCGAGATGGCGGAGGCCGAGGCCGAGGCCGGCATCGAGCACGAGGAGCCCGGCGACGCCGAGGCCACCGAGGGCGAGGACGGCGAGGCTGCTGCCGAGGGCGACGCCCCCGCCGGCGAGAAGGCCGAGTCCGAGGACGCCTGAGTCCCGCTCACCGTTGTATGCCGGAAGGCCAGGTCCCCTGAGTAGTGTCATCGGGGACCTGGCCTTCCGGCATACTTGCGCCCCGTGAGTGACGACGGCACCTGGCTCGTGGTGGGCCTGGGCAACCCCGGCCCCAAGTACGCGGGCAACCGTCACAACGTCGGCGCCATGGTCGTCGACGAGCTCGCCTCGCGGGCCAGCGCCAAGCTCACCTCGCACAAGGCGCGCGCGTCCGCCGCCACGGTGCGGATCGGCATGCGCCCCGGCGGGGCCCCCGGCCCGGCCGCAGTCGTCGCCGTGCCGTCGTCCTACATGAACGAGTCGGGCGGCCCGGTCAAGGCGCTGATGAAGTTCTTCTCGGTCGAGGTCGACCGGCTGCTCGTCATCCACGACGAGCTCGACATCCCGGCCGGCGACGTCCGGCTCAAGAAGGGCGGGGGAGAGGGCGGCCACAACGGGCTGCGCTCGATCACCTCCGCCGTCGGGACCAGGGACTACCTGCGCGTGCGGGTCGGAATCGGCCGCCCGCCGGGTCGGATGGACCCCGCCGACTTCGTGCTGCGGGACTTCGGGACGACCGAGCGCAAGGAGCTCCCGTTCCTCCTCGGAGACGCCGCGGACGCCGCCGAGATGGTCGTGGTGGAGGGGCTCGTCGCGGCCCAGCAGAAGTACCACTCCCCGGCCTGAGGGCCGTCTGCACCCAACCGGAGCCATCCCGCCCCGAACGTCACCACCTTCTCCCCCAAACGGTGGAGTGGGGTACGGCATACCCCGTAGTCAAGGTGAGGTTGTCTGGCCTAGCCCCGGGATCGTATGTGCGCAATCCCTTGCGGTGACAGCATTTCCAGAGCCTGAGGACGTCTTCTCATGAGGGCACATCGGTAAGTCCACTTGGGAGTTACCTTCAGGCGCTGAGCGGTTTAGGGGAGTAGCCATGACGGATCTTGCGGGGGCAAAGTCCGTTTCGCCACTAGGGGCGGAATGGGTGCGGAAGCGCACGACGACGGCTTCGTCGCGCTCGGCGCCGCCCGGTCACGCACCCCAGAGCACGAAGCCCGCGCGCCCCTGGCACGTGGGCTACCGGCGTCGTGCGCTCCTGTCCGACGCCGCCACGGCCGTCGTCACCTCAGCGGCCGTGATCGTCCTCCCGGTCGGCGGCGCCCCCGTGTCCGTCCGGTGGGGCGTTGCGCTGCTCCTGCCCGGTGTGTGGATCCTCATGCTCCAGCTGTTCCACGGCTACGAGCGACGGTTCCTCGGCATCACCACCGACGAGTACCGCTCCGTCGCCAGGGCGGCGATCAGCCTCGGCGTCGCGGCGGTGCTCAGCTCGTGGCTCCTGCACTTCGAGCTGGCCCGCGGGCTCGTCCTCATCGTCGTCCCGATGCTGATGCTCCTCGGGCTCGTCTGCCGCAACCTGCTCCGCCGTTCCCTCCTCCGGCGCCGTACCAACGGTCGCGACACCCAGCGCACCGTGGTCATCGGCAACGTCCGCACGGTCGGTCCGATGATCCGCCAGCTCCAGCAGGCTCCGGGCGAGGGAATGCACGTCGTCGGCGCCTGCGTCTCCGGGATCACCAATGGTGGCGACTTCTCCTCCGAGGTCGAGGGCATCCCGGTCTTCGGCTACCCGGAGGAGGCGCTGCATGCCATCGACCTCCTCAACGCCGAGGTCGTCGCAGTGTCGGGGGACCCGGACCTGAGCGGTCGGGCCCTTCGCCGCCTCGCCTGGTCACTCGAGGAGCGGGCCGTCGACCTCGTGGTCGCGACCGGGCTGCTCGACGTCGCCGGACCGCGGCTCTCCATCCGTCCCGCGGCGGGGATGCCGCTGCTCCACGTCGAACGGCCGGCCATGTCCGGCGCCCGCCGCGTGGTGAAGCGGGCCGTCGACTGGTGCCTCGCGCTCGGCCTCACGGTCGCTGCCCTCCCGGTGCTCGTGGCCATCGGCATCGCGATCCGCCTCGACTCCTCGGGCCCCGTGCTGTTCCGTCAGACGCGGGTCGGGGCCCGGGGCGAGACCTTCAACATGCTCAAGTTCCGCAGCATGGGCGTCGACGCCGAACAACGACTGGCCCAGCTGGCCGCCGAGGCCGACGCCGGCAACACGGTCCTGTTCAAGATGCGCCACGACCCGAGGATCACCCGGGTCGGCGGGTTCCTGCGCCGCTACTCACTCGACGAGCTGCCCCAGCTGGTCAACGTCCTGCGCGGTGAGATGTCCCTGGTCGGGCCCCGGCCGCCACTGCCCGACGAGGTCGCCGGCTACGAGTCCGACGCCGTGCGCCGCCTCCGGGTCCGCCCTGGCCTGACCGGTCTCTGGCAGGTGAGCGGTCGCAGCGACCTGTCCTGGGACGAGTCGCTGAGGCTCGACCTCTGGTACGTCGACAACTGGTCTTTGGTCCTCGACCTCCAGATCATCGTCCGCACCGCTCGCGCGGTCCTTCGTGGAAAGGGCGCCTACTGATGACGCCGCGTCTCCGTCTCGCCGCCAGCCTGGCTGTTCTCGCCCTCGTCGCCACCAGCCTCTCCGGCTGTGCTGGCAACGGCCAGGCCCTCGCCTCCACCCCTGGCACGTCCTCGACGTCCTCCCCGGCGCCGACCGAGACCCCCGAGACCGAGACGACGCCGACCACCGTGGCGCCCCCGCTTCCGCAGCCGGTCAAGTCCGTCCCGAAGGTCAAGCGGGTCGGGCAGCCGAACACGCCGTCGGTGAGCGCGCCCGGTGCGAAGTTCAGTGGCGTGGTGACGTACCCCGACGGCGTCACCCTGGTGATCACCAAGGCCGTAAAGGGGGTCGAGACCGGCCACGGTCCCGGCGTCATGGCCGGGCGCGCGTACGTCCGCTTCACGCTCAAGCTCACCAACGGCTCGACCAAGGCCGTCAATCTCAACCAGGTGGTCCTGACGACCACCTACGGCGCGACGAAGCAGCTGGCCGCCCCGGTGTACACCGAGAGCGCCGGCACCTACGACTTCTCCGGCACGGTGAAGCCCGGCGCCTCCGCCACGGCCCTCTATGCCTTCGCCGTGCCGACCAAGCAGCTGAACCGCGTCGCGATGGTCGTCGACTTCGACGGCCTCCACACCTCGGCCACCTACACCGGCGCGGTCGTGGCCAAGTGACCCACGATTCTCCTTCTCGACCCGGGCGGCTGCGGTCGCTCGCGACGTCACGCGCCTCCGGGGCCGTCGTCGCGCAGGTCTGGCAGGCGGCCGGGAGCTTCACCCTCCAGGTCATCGCGGCCCACCTCCTCGGCGCCCGTGGGCTGGGCGTCGTGGCGCTGTGCCTCGGTGTCATCGTCCTCACCACCGCCATCACGAGTGGCTTCGTCGGCGACTCGCTGACGGTGCTGGACCGGGCCGACGCGCGGGTCCGCGCAGCCCTCCAGGTGTGGACGGCCGCCTTGGCCGTCATCGGGCCGGGAGTGGCGGGAGCGGTGCTGTGGGTGACGGGCACCTTGGACGGCCGTGAGTCGGCCGTCTTCGTCGTCGCCGCCGCCCTCTTCCAGGTCGAAGAGGTGGCTCGTCGCCTGCTCATGGCCGGGCTGCGATTCTGGCGCCTCGTGGTCGTCGACGGGACCGCCCTGGTCGTGGCCCTCACCACGGTCGTCCTCACGGCCTCCCTCGGATCCATCACCCTGGGCACCTTCCTCGCAGCGGTCGCAGTGGGCCAGCTCGCCGGACTCGTCGTAGCCATCCGGCTCCTGCCGTCGCACGAGCGCTGGCTGGCTCCGATGTCGATGGCGAGCCTGCGTGCTGTGGCCGCCTTCGGCGCCTGGCGCGGGGCCCAGGTGGCCGTCAACCCGGGTGTCTTCACTGCGATGCGCGTCCTCGTCGTGGCCTCCGCCGGTGGCGCTGCGCTCGGGCAGGTCGAGGCCGCCCGCATCTACGTCGCCCCAACCATCCTGGCGATCCAGGGCTTCGGCTCCTACCTGCTCGCGTCCTACGCGCGTGACCGCGATCGCCCGCTGGCCTCCCTGGTCCCCAGTGCGGTCCGCGCCTCCGCCGTCCTCGCTCTGGGCGTGCTGCTGGTGGGGGCGGCCCTGTGGGCCCTTGTGCCGGTGGTCGGTCCGTGGATCACGGGCGGGTCGTTCACCCTCCCGGCGGTCACGGTCCTCGGCTGGTCGGTGTACGCCGCCTCGACAGCCACTTTCACCCCTTTGCTGTGCTTGGCCGTATCGCGCGGGCAGCAGCGGGCGCCCCTGGCGATCCGCGCCGTCGACGCGACGGTCTCGCTCGGCGCGCTCTCCCTGCTGCTGTGGGCCGGGATGCCTTTCACCGCAACACCTTTCGCCCTCGCCGCCGGTCCGATCGTGGGTGGCCTCGCCACCCGCGCCCTCGTGATCGGTTCCATGCTCCGCTTGGAGCAGCCCGCCCCCGCCATGGCAGCACCCGCCACCGCGCAGCCCCGAGAGGCAGCACACCATGCACGCTGATGAACTCCGAGGAACTGGCCGTCGCGTCGTCGCGACCGTCACCGCGGCCGCCCTGGTGTGGCTCGGCCTCCTCGTGGCGAGCCCCGCAGCCCACGCGGCGGACGTCGAGCCGCCGGCGCCCCCGCCGACCACCGTGACCGCAGACGCGCTGCCCACCTGGCAGATCAACGGGGTCGTCTGGGCCCAGGTCATCGTCGGCAACACGGTCTACGTGACCGGCAGCTTCACCAAGGCCCGCCCGCCGGGCGTCGCGGTCGGTGGAGCGGGCGAGATCGATGCCCTCAACATCTTCGCCTACGACGTCACGACCGGGAACCGGGTGACGTCGTTCAACCACGCGCTCAACGCCCAGGGCTTGGCCATCACCAAGTCGCCGGACGGGTCGCGTGTCTACGTCGGTGGCGACTTCAGCACCGTCGACGGCATCGCGCGCGGTCACGTCGCAGCCTTCTCGACGGCCGACAACTCGCTCCTGCCGTGGAGCGGCGTCGTCGGCGGCCAGGTGCGCGCGCTCGTCGTCTCCGGTTCCACCCTCTACGCCGGTGGCAGCTTCCCCTCGGCCGGTGGCCAGGCCCGCGCCGGGCTCGCCGCCTTCTCCGTCACCAGCCCGGTGACCCTGTCGACCACCTGGGCCCCGTCCGCCGGTGGCGTCAACGCCACCGTGCTGGCCATGGTCCTGTCGCCTGACAACAGCCGGGTCATCCTCGGTGGCTCGTTCGAGACCCTGTCGGGTACGGCGGCATACGGCATGGGCGCGGTCGACGCCGTGAACGGTGCCGTCCTGCCGTGGGCCGCGACCAGCAGGATCCACACGGCGGGCTACAACGGTGGCATCACCAGCCTCAGCACCGACGGCACGCAGGTCTTCGGGACGGGCTACGCATTCGGCTCGGGTGCCTCGTTCGAGGGCACCTTCGCGGCCGACCCGGCGACCGGCAACCTCAACTACGTCAACGACTGCCTCGGCGACCACTACAGCTCGTTCCCGCTGGCCGGCGTGCTCTACTCCGTCAGCCACTCGCACGACTGCACCGTGGTGGGATCCTTCCCCGACACCAGCCCCCGGGCCCGCTGGCAGAAGGTGACGGCCGAGCCGACCACCCCGATCGGCATGACCGCCCGGACCGACGCCTACGGGTGGGACTTCCGTGGCATCCCCTACGCGGGCATCCTGCACTGGTTCCCCGACTTCAAGTTCGGCACCTTCACCCCGGACCGCCAGGCCGCGTGGAGTGTGACCGGGTCGGGCAACTACCTCTCCTTCGGTGGCGAGTTCCCGACCGTCAACGGCAAGGCCCAGCAGGGTCTCGTCCGGTTCGCGCTGCCCGCGGCCGCGCCACGGCAGGCCAAGCCGCTCTACAGCACCTCCCTCGACCCGGTCGCCACCTCGATCGAGTCCGGCCGCGTCAACCTCGACTTCGGCGCCGTCTACGACTGGGACGACGCCACGCTGACCTACGACGTCTACCGTGACAACGGCCCGTCCATCGGGTCGATCAACGCGGCGAGCAACTTCTGGACCCTGCCCGGCCTCAGCTTCACCGACACCGGCGTCGCCCCGGGCACGACCCACACGTACAAGGTCAGGGCCAAGGACAAGGACGGCAACGTCCAATGGAGCCTGGCCTCCAACACCGTGACCGTGTCGTCCGACCCGACGCCCACCTACGTCGCGGCCGTGCGCGCCGACAACCCGACGCACCACTGGCGCCTCGGTGACGCCGGACCGACCTTCACGGACCTCGCGGGCAACGACCAGGGGACGTCGACGAGCGCGACCTTCGGTCAGGCCGGGGCGGTCCCGGGTGACACCGCGGTCCGTGCCTCCGGTGGCACCGGGCCCAAGCTCTACCCGAACTTCAACGAGCAGCACCCCGACGAGGTGACGATCGAGGGCTGGATGTCGACCTCGAGCACCTCGGGCGGCCGCATCATCGGCTTCGGCAACAGCCAGTCCGGCAACAGCGCGTCGTCCACCAACGACCTTGTGCTCTACGTCGACAGCGGCAACCGCCTCGCCGTGACGCAGACGCTGCCGAACCTCACCGTCCGTTCGGTGCGCAGCGCCCGCACGGTCAACGACGGTCAGTGGCACCACGTCGCGGCCACCCTCGGCGCGGCCGGGATCTCCCTGTTCGTCGACGGACGCCGCGTCGGTCGCGACCAGACGCCGGTCTCGATGCTGGACTTCGCCGGCTACTGGCGGATCCTCGCGGACCAGACGTCCGGGCTGCCCAACCGCCCGTCCAACGGAGCCCTGAACGGCTCGATCGACGAGCTCGCGGTGTACCCGACCCAGCTGAGCCAGAGCCAGCTCCAGGCGCACTACCTCGCCTCGGGCCGTGCGGCGGCGTGGAGCACGCCTCCCGTCGATGCCTACTCGGCAGCGGTCAACGCCCAGACGCCGGACCAGTTCTGGCGGCTCGACGAGACCTCCGGCAGCTCGGTGCTCGACTCGTCGAGCAGCGGTCAGGACGGCACCGTCCTCGCCGGCGTGACCTGGGGGGCCGCGGGCTCGCCGGCCAGCGCGGTGAACCGGGCGGCGACGCTCAACGGCAGCAGCGGTGCGATCGTCGGCCGTGAGACGTCCACGTCGCCGAAGACCTACTCGACCGAGCTGTGGTTCAAGACGAACACCACTCGTGGTGGTCGCCTGATCGGCTTCGGCAACAGCTCGTCCACCACCCTGAGCGCCTCAGGCACCGCGGACCGCCAGATCTGCATGCTCAACAACGGCCGGCTCCAGTTCGGGACCTCGGGGGCGGTGCGCAACCTCGCCGAGACCACCACGTCGTTCAACGACAACGCCTGGCACCACGTCGTGGCGACCCAGGGTGCTGACGGCATGAAGCTCTACGTCGACGGCCTCCAGGTGGCGAGCAACACCGCCACCGACGCGGCGAGCTACGTCGGCTACTGGCGCGTGGGCGGCGACCGTTGCTACGGCGGCCAGACCAGCAACTACCTCGCCGGCACGGTCGACGAGGCTGCGGTCTACGCCACGGCCCTCACCGCGGCCCAGGTGCGCAGCCACTTCGAGGCTGCTGGCGGCGCCATCCCGAACCAGGCCCCGACGGCCTCGTTCACCAGCACCAAGGACCTCCTCGCCCTCTCGGTCGACGGCTCGGGGTCCTCGGACGCCGATGGCTCGATCGCGTCGTACTCGTGGAACTGGGGTGACGGCACGCCGGCAGGCTCGGGCGCGACGGCGACCCACACATATGCCGCAGCGGGCACCTACACCGTCGCCCTCACGGTGACCGATGACGACGGCGCGACGAACACCACGAGCGCACCTGTGACCGTCGTGGCCAACCAGAACCCGACCGCGTCCTTCACGAGCTCGTCGAGCTTCCTGGCCGCGTCGGTCGACGGCTCCGGCTCCACCGACGCGGACGGCACCATCGTGTCGTACTCGTGGAACTGGGGTGACGGCACGCCGGCGGGCTCGGGCGCGACGGCGACCCACACGTATGCCGCGGCAGGGACGTACACGGTCGCGCTGACCGTGACGGACAACCGCGGTGGCACGGGCACTACCTCGAAGAGCGTCACCGTGGCCGAGGCCCCCAACCAGGCCCCGACGGCCTCGTTCACCAGCACCAAGGCCAAGCTCGTGCTGTCGGTGAACGGTTCTGGGTCCTCGGACGCGGACGGCACCATCGCGTCGTACTCGTGGAACTGGGGTGACGGCACGCCGGCAGGCTCGGGCGCGACCACGACCCACACGTATGCCGCGGCTGGCACCTACACGGTCCAGCTGACCGTGACCGACGACGACGGCGCCACCAACAGCACGAGTGCCTCGGTCTCCGTGGTCGGCAACCAGGCGCCGACGGCCTCGTTCACCAGCACCAAGGACCTGCTCGCGGTGTCGGTGGACGGTTCCGGCTCCTCGGACGCGGACGGCACCATCGCGTCGTACTCGTGGAACTGGGGTGACGGCACGCCGGCAGGCTCGGGCGCGACGGCAACCCACACGTATGCCGCGGCCGGCACCTACACCGTCCAGCTCACCGTGAGCGACGACGAGGGCGCCACGAACACCACGAGTGCCTCCGTCTCCGTCGTGACCAACCAAGCGCCGACAGCCTCCTTCACGAGCTCCGCGACCTTCCTGGCGCTCTCGGTCAACGGCACGGGCTCCACGGATGCGGACGGCACCATCGCGTCCTACTCGTGGAGCTGGGGTGACGGCACTCCGGCCGGCTCGGGCGCGACGGCAAGCCACACGTATGCCGCGGCCGGCACCTACACGGTGGGACTCACCGTGACGGACAACCGGGGCGCCACCGACACGACGACCCGCAGCGTCACCGTCGTCGCACCGTCGGTGCTCGCCGAGGACCACTTCGGGCGGACCCTCGCCTCCGGCTGGGGCAGCGCGGAAACCGGTGGAGCGTGGACCCTGGGTGGTCAGATCGCGCGCTGGTCGGTCGCGGCCGGCCTCGGAAGGGTCTGGCTCAACGCAGGAGAGGGCTCGACCGCGGCGTTGAACGGCGTCTCGAGCACGAAGAGCGACGTGAACGTCGTCGTGACCACCGACAAGGACCCGACCGGTGGTGGCCAGTACATCAGCGTGATCGGGCGTCGCGTGACCACGACGGCTGACTACCGGGCCAAGATCCGCTTCGCCGCTGGTGGGGCCACGGCCGTGTGGTTGACGCGCAACGAGGGTGCGACGGAGACCGTCCTGACCAGCGTCACCGTCCCCGGCCTGACCTACCTGACCAACGACCGCATGCAGGTGCGGTTGCAGACCTTCGGCACGTCGCCGACCACGGTGCGGGTCAAGATCTGGAAGCAGGGGACCACCGAGCCCACCGCCTGGACCCTCACGGGAACAGACAGTGCGGCGGCCTTGCAGGCACCCGGTTCGGTGGCGGTCTACCCGTACCTCAGCGCCACCGTCACGAACGGGCCGGTGTCCTACGGCGTCGACGACCTCACGGTCACCGAGCTCCCATAACCCACAACCGACACGCACATCAGTCAGCAGCACCCCCGCGTCAGCGGGGCAATCCCCCGGAGGGCAGTCATGGCAGGGACGGCAGCACCAAGGACGATGAGATTGTGGACGAGGCGCCTCACCGCGTTCTCGGCGGCAGGGGCGCTCGCGATCCTGGGGTTGGTCGTGCCAGTCCAGGCCGCCAGCGCCGCCGTCGACCCAGCCACGCCGGATGTGGTGACGACCGACGCGCTGCCCACGTGGCAGATCAACGGTGTCGTCTACAGCCAGGTGATCGTCGGGAACACCGTCTACGTGACGGGCTCGTTCACCCGCGCCAGGCCGCCGGGGGTGGCGGCCGGGGGTGCCGGGGAGGTCGTGGCGAACAACATCTTCGCCTACGACCTCACCACGGGTAACCGCGTGGCGTCCTTCAACCACTCGCTCAACGCCCAGGGGTTGGTCATCAAGGCGTCACCGGACGGCTCGAGGATCTATGTCGGTGGTGACTTCACGCAGGTCGACACCATCGCGCGCGGACACCTGGCTGCCTTCACGACGGCCACCGGCGCCCTCGTGGGGCCGCCCGGCTACACGCCCCCGAACGTCGGCGCTCAGGTGCGTGGTCTCGGGGTCACGGCCAGCAGCGTCTACGTTGGCGGCAACTTCCTGTCCGCCAACGGTGTCGCCCGCACTCGCCTCGCGGCCTTCGCGAACTCCAACGGCGCCATGCTCCCGTGGGCCCCGGCAGCCGAGGGCGGCTACGTGTGGACCATGACGATGACCCCGGACAAGACCAAGGTCATCCCCGGCGGGTCGTTCCAGACGCTCAACGGTTCACCGGCCATGGGGATGGGCGCGATCGACGCGGCCACCGGTGCCACGCTGCCCTGGGCGGCGTCGTCCAAGATCCACGCCGGCGGACCGCAGGCCGCGATCACCACGCTCAAGTCGGACGGCCAGCAGGTCTACGGCGGCGCCTACGCCTTCGTGCTCGGCCAGGAGGACCAGGCGAACTTCGAGGGCACCTTCGGGCTCGACCCCGCGACTGGTGCGATCAACTTCGTCAACGACTGCCTCGGTGACACCTACGACGTCGCCCCGGTCAAGGACTTGCTCTATGCAGTGAGCCACTACCACGACTGCACCGCCATCGACTCGATCCCCGACACCAGCCCGCGGGCCCGGTGGCAGAAGGCCGTCGTCTCGTACAACCACCCGACTGACCTGACGACCCGGAACGACGTGTACGGCTGGAACTACACCGGCTACCAGTACGCGCGGCAGCTGCACTGGTGGCCCGACCTGAGCTTCGGGAACTTCACCTCGGCCCAACAGGCAGCCTGGGCAGTCGACACCTCGGGGGACTACGTCGTCATGGGTGGCGAGTTCCCCCGCGTCAATGGCGCCCTCCAGCAGGGACTCACGCGCATGAAGACCCGTCCCACCGCACCCAAGCTGCGTGGGCCGCGCTATGACACCGTTCCGGCCACCCCCACCCCGCCCACCCGCGCAGTTGCCATGGGCGCGGGTACCGTGCGCGTCTCCTGGGGTTCCGCCTGGGACCCGGAGGACAAGAACCTCAAGTACGAGGTCCTGCGCAACAACAACACCTTCGTCTACACGACCACAGGTGACTCGGAGTTCTGGGACCTGCCCAACAAGGGGTTCTTCGACAGGGGCCTGGCCCCGGGCACGACGGTGCGCTACCAGGTGCGGATCACCGACGCCGACGGCAACATCCTCTGGAGCCCGGTGTCCAACACCGTGACCGTCCCTGCAACAGGCGCGACGAGCGCTTACGCGCAGAAGGTCATCGACGACGGCGCCCAGCACCTGTGGCGGCTCGGTGACTCGTCGGGTGACTCACTCGACTGGGCCGGGTTCGACGACCTCACGATGAACGGCGGCTACACCCGTGGGGCCACCGGCGCGATCATCGGAGACTCCGACAAGGCGACCAGCTTCGGTGGCAGCGACGGCTTCGGGGCCACCCCGACGCCCATACCGGGGCCGGATGTGTTCAGCGTCGAGTCGTGGTTCAAGACGACCACCACCAGCGGCGGCAAGATCGTCGGCTTCGGCAACTTCAACACCGGCACGTCCACCAACTACGACCGCCACATCTACATGGAGCCCGACGGCCGGATCACCTTCGGCATCTACCACGACGGCTTCTTCACGGTCACGTCGCCCACCTCCCTCAACGACGGGCAGTGGCACCAGGCGGTCGGCACCCTCGACCCCTCTGGCGTGACCCTCTACGTCGACGGCAAGCGGATCGGCCGCAACGCCGGAACCTCGGTGGGTCAGGCCTACTCCGGCTACTGGCGCGTCGGTGGTGACAGCCCGTGGAGTGGCAACCCCTACTTCGCCGGTGACATCGACGACGTGGCCATCTACCCGACGGCCATCCCGCTCGCGACGGTCCAGTCGCACTTCACGACCAGCGGTCGCACGCTCAACATCCCGACCCGTCCGGCCGACGCCTACGGGCAGGCGGTGTGGGACGCGAACCCGGACCTCTACTGGCGACTGGGTGACACCAACGCCACGGCCAAGGACTCCGGTCCGAACGAGTCCGACGGCGACTACCGGGGTGGCTACAGCCAGGGCCAGACCGGCGCGTTCGACGGAGCGACGAACAAGGCCGTGGCCTTCGACGGGAACGACGGGTTCGTGGCGTCGAAGGCGGTCTACAGCAACCCGCACAACTACACGCTCGAGGCATGGTTCAAGACCACGTCGACCAGCGGCGGGAAGATCCTCGGGTTCGGCTGCTCCAATGTCGGCACCTCGGGCTGCTACGACCGGCACATCTACGTCAACAACGACGGCCGGATCACCTTCGGGGTCTGGACCGGCTTCACCAACACGATCGACTCGCCGTTCGCCTACAACGACGGGCAGTGGCACCACGTGATGGCCACCCAGAGCAACGCCGACGGGATGAAGCTCTATCTCGACGGCGCCCTGGTCGGCACGAACGGGCAGACGGACGCCCAGGCATACGACGGGTACTGGCGGGTCGGTGGCGACAACCACTGGGGTTGCTGCAGCCCGTTCCTCGCCGGCACCATCGACGAGGTCGCGGTCTACTCCTCGGTGCTCCCGGGCACTGCGGCGACGCAGCACTTCCAGCTCGGTGGCGGCAACGTCGCCAACCAGGCGCCCCACGCGGCGTTCACGCACAGCGAGACGTTCCTGCAGACCTCGGTCAACGGGTCCACCTCGAACGACCCGGACGGCTCCATCGCGTCCTACTCGTGGAACTGGGGTGACGCCACTCCTGCGGGTTCCGGGGCAACGGCCAACCACACCTATGCAGTGGCCGGCACCTACACGATCACGCTCACGGTGACCGACAACGACGGCGAGACCGACACCGAGGCCGCCACGGTCACGGTGGCGGCGCCGCCGCCGAACCAGGTGCCCACCGCGGCGTTCACGCACAACGAGACGTTCCTGCAGACCTCGGTCAACGGGTCGACCTCGAGTGACGCCGACGGCACCATCGCGTCGTACTCGTGGAACTGGGGTGACAGCACGCCGGACACCACTGGCGCCGCGGCCACGGCCAACCACACCTACGCCGCAGCCGGTTCGTACACGGTGACCCTCACCGTGACCGACGACGACGGGGCCACGGACACCGAGACCGCCTCGGTCGCAGTGGTCGACAACCAGGCTCCGACGGCAGCGTTCACGCACAGCGAGACGGCCCTGCAGACCTCGGTCAACGGCACCACGTCGAGCGACCCGGACGGCACCATCGCGTCGTACTCGTGGAACTGGGGTGACGCGACCGCCGCCGGCAGTGGCGCCACGACCACCCACACGTATGCCGCGGCGGGCACCTACACGGTGACCCTCACCGTCACCGACAACGGGGGCAAGACCGACAGCGAAACTGCGTCGGTCACCGTCACGGCGCCGCCCAACCAGCTGCCCACTGCGGCGTTCACGCACAGCGAGAACGCCCTGACCACCTCGGTCAACGGCACCGGGTCCTCGGACCCGGACGGCACCATCGCGTCATACTCGTGGAACTGGGGTGACCTGACCGCCAACGGCTCGGGCTCCACGGCCAACCACACCTATGCCGCGGCGGGCACCTACACCGTGACCCTCACGGTGACCGACAACCGGGGCGGAACGGCCAACGTGTCCGACGCCGTCACGGTGGCAGCGGCAACGGTCTTCGCCCGGGACGACTTCGGTCGGACCGTCGCGAACGGCTGGGGCAGCGCCGACGTCGGGGGTCCGTGGACCCTGGGCGGGCTGGCCTCGCGCTGGTCGGTCTCGGGCGGCACCGGCAAGGTGAGCCTGAACGTCGGCGACGGGTACAACGCGTACCTGCCCAGCGTGAGCAGCACGGGCACCGAGGTCAAGACCTTGGTCACGACCGACAAGGTGCCCACCGGCGGCGGACAGTACGTCAGCGTCATCGGTCGTCGGGTCAGCTCCACGGTCGACTACCGCGCGAAGGTGCGGATGGCCGCTGGTGGCGCGGTGGCGGTCTGGCTGACACGCAACCAGAGCGGCGCCGAGACGGTGCTGACCAGTGCCACACTGACCGGTGTGAACTACGGGGCCGGTGACTCGCTGCGGGTGCGCCTGCAGGTGACGGGCACCGCACCGACGACCGTCCGGGTCAAGGTGTGGAAGGTCGGTGCCACGGAGCCGGCGACGTGGAGCCTCACGTCGACCGACAACACGGCAGGGTTCCAGGCGGCAGGTTCGGCCGGGTTGTACCCCTACCTCAGCAGCACCTCGACCAACGGGCCAGTGGTCTACTCGTTCGACGAGTGGTGGGTTGGGCCGCCTCAGCCGTGACGTCCATGCCCTCGGAGATCGGCAGGCGGGTGGCCCTCGTGGCCAACCCGTCTGCCGATCTCTATGGGTCCGACCGGATGATGCTCGAGACCGTGCGTGGGCTCTGCGAGCTCGGCTGGACCGTGGTCGTCGCAGCGTCGGAGCGCGGTCCGCTCGACCGGGAGCTGCTGGCCGCCGGGGCGACCGTCGAGGTCTGCCCCTCCCCGGTGGTGCGGCGCAGCAACCTCAGTCTGCGCGGGATGCTCCGGCTCGTGGCCCAGGTGCTGCGCGGGGTGCCTGCCATGGTGCGCCTGGTCCGGCGGGTCGAGCCGGACGTGGTCTACGTCAACACCCTGACGATCCCGTTCTGGTTGGTCGTCACCAGGCTGCTGCGCATCCCCTCGGCCATCCACGTCCACGAGGCCGAGAGCTCGGCTCCGGCCCTGGCGAGGTACGGCCTGACGGTGCCCACGCGGTTGGCCGACCGGGTCATCTGCAACAGCGCCACGAGCCTCGAGGTCGCCGCCCGGTCCGGTGGTCGGCGCAGCCGCATGCAGGTCATCCCCAACGGCGTGACGGGCCCCGAGAGCATCGAGTCGCCACGGGAGTCGGTGAGCGACCCGCGGCTGCTGTTCGTCGGGCGACTCTCACCGCGCAAGGGAGTGGATGTCGCGGTCCGGGCGCTCAGCTGCCTGCGGAGGGACGGTTCCCCGGTTTCGCTGGACCTCGTGGGCGCCGTCTTCCCGGGGTACGAGTGGTACGAGACCGAGCTGCGCGACCTGGTGCGCACGGAGGGGCTGGCCGACGCGGTGAGCTTCCACGGCTTCACCCCGGATGTCTGGCCACACCTGCGGGCCGCCGACATCGTCCTCGTGCCGTCACGGGCCGAGGAGTCGTTCGGCAACGGCGTCATCGAGGCGGCGCTGAGCGCTCGCCCGGTGGTGTTCAGCGATCACACCGGGCTGAGGGAGGCGGCTGCGCACCTCGAGGCGGCCGTCGCCGTCCCCGCCGACGATCCCGAGGCCGTCGCGGGGGCCGTCCGGAAGCTGCTGGGCGACTGGCCGCAGACGCGGGCCAAGGCGTTGCGCGATGCCGAGGAGTCGGCCACTCGCTACGCGCCGGAGCGCTACCGCCGGGCGGTCAATGCGGTCCTCGAGGACCTCGCGTCCCGCTGACCCTGGAGCTGCAGCTCGCGCAGAGTGGCGTCTGACACGACGAGGTGGTCTCCGTCGGCCGCCTCCAGCGCCGCGGGTGCGCCCGGGTCTGGTGCGGTGCGAGTGGCTCGTTCGCTCATCAGGCTCACCATCGCGAAGACGATGAACGAGGTGCTGGCGTCGAACAACCCACTCTCAAGAAGGCTGCGCAACCCGATGAACACGACCAAGCCCACCCACAGCGGACGCCACGGCCGGGGAGTGCGGAACGCCGAGGCCAGGGCCGCCACGACCCAGACCGCAGTGAGCGTGAGCCCGACCAGTCCGGTCTGCACCAGCGCGGAGATCCAGCTGCTGTCGAGCAGCTGGGTCTGCCAGTACTGCCCCGAGACGGGGATGTGCTTCATCGGCAGACCCCCGCCGAACCAGCGCTGCCAGGTCGACCCGTTCATGGTCAGCGCCGCCTGCCAGGCGATGGTTCGCGAACTGAGCGTGGTGACGTTCTGGTCGCCACCGCGCAGCAGCATGTTGGTGACCGCACTCGTGCCGAGGGCCGCGAACGCGACCACCGGCACGGCTGCGACCAGCACGAGGAAGCCAGGGGCCGAAAACTTCCGGGCCTGGAGGACCATCACCGCCACGGCGAGGAAGAGCGTCGCCGCAGTCGTCCGTGACCCAGTCAGCCACACCACGCCGAAGAGGGCCACTGCCAGGGCTGTCTCCGAGCGCCGGGCCTGACCCTCCATCATCCGCTGGATCGTGAGAAGCAGCACGGTCCCGGTCAGGAACGCGATCTCGTTGGGGGCCAAAGGCGGGACCGCGCCCTGCAGACGACCGCTGCCGAGGGTGCCGGCCCCGGTGCCCACGGCGAAGAGCGCCACGAGACCCATCGTGCGCACCATCGCGGTGATCAGGCGACTCACGCCGACCGCCTGGAGCAGCATGACCAGGCTCCCGAGCAGCATGGCCACCCGCACGGCCACCACGACCGAGGGCAGCGCCTGGCCGGCCGCCCATCCGCCGAGGCACGACACCGCGAGATAGAGGCCGGCGAAGGTCAGGGTGCGAGCGCCCAGCGGGGTGTGCCGCGTAACGCGACGGGACATCAGGAAGGCCATCGCCAGCCCGATGCTGCCGATCAGTCCCTTGGCCGCCACGACTGGGTCGAGCGCTCCCGAGAAGTACGTGGCACGGCGCCAGGGAATCGTGCACGCGACCAGTAGCAGGCAGCAGAGGTACAACTGCCACCGGGCGATGTCGGGGCGCGGCCGGGGTGTCCGCTTTGTCGGGGTCATGCCGGTTCCGGTCCGTCGGATGACGCAGGCCGACTCGCCAGATTGTTGGTATCTGCACCCGGTTGTAGCGACCCATACTGGGGGGACGCGACTACTCGGCGGGACGAGGTGGGTATGGAGACGACGGTGCTCGTCCTGTGCGCGAACGACCGGTGCCTTGCGCCGGCGGCCTCGACCATCCTGCGCACAGCCCTCCAGGCCCACGGCGAGTGGCAGGTCCAGGTCGTCTCGGCCGGGATCCGTGCCGAGGTCGGTGCCGGGTGGTGTCCGCAGATGAGCGCGCAGCTGACCAAGGACCACGACCTCATCATGCGACCGCACCGCGCGCAGCAGGTGACCGCCGAGCTGGCGCGGGCCGCTGACCTCGTGCTCGTGTCCGAGCGCAAGTACCGCGGCTCCACGAGGCTTCTCGACGCCGGCAGCGCCGACCACACCTTCACCTTCCTGGAGGCGGCGATCCTGGCCAAGGAGGCGTTGGCCCGCACCGTGAGCGAGGGGGCCGCCCCGTCGCTCGAGGGGGCCGTGCAGTCCGGCACCGGACGGCTGGGCACCCGCGAACGGCTCCTGTGGCTGCTGGAGGAGATGAACGCCGTGCGCGGCCTCGTGGCGCTACCGCCCGAGGAGCCGCGCGGCTGGCGCAGGCGGTTCGGGAAGAGCGTCGAGGTGGTCGGGCACGACATCCTCGACCCCCATGGTGACCGCGGCTCGCACCGCAAGGCTGCTCCGGCCGTGCGCGACGCGCTGGACTCGTTCGCGGCGAGCCTGGCCGCCGCCTCGCCGAGGACCGTTCCGGCCTGACCGACCGTGGCCATGCGTGCCACGTCAGTGAACTCTGCCCCGCCCCAAGGGCTTCGAGAAGCTGGTGCCGACCACCTTGGGATCCAACGAGATCGGCCGTTCCCGGATGTCGTCGCGGGTGCCGGCGCCGTCGCGGTCACGGGTGCTGTCACCATCGCGGCTGCGGTCACCGTCGCGGTCACCATCGCGGCTGCGGTCACGGCCCGGGTCAGCGATGCCCTCCGCGACGGGCCGCGGCCGGTCCGACGGCGCTGGGGCCGGGCCCCGGTCCTCGGGCCCGGCGTCCGGCGCGTGGACGACCTGCGTCGCACCATCGGCCTCAGGGTCGGAGCTCTCCTTGGGGGAGGTCGGCAGGGCCGCCCAGTCGCTCTCGGACACCGCGGCGAGGGCCGCGTAGTCCTCGTCGTGCCCACGCAGGTCGCGCTGCCCGCGGGCTGGCACCATGGTCAGCGCGGTGCCGATGAGCCGGGCCTTGACGGCGTCCAGATCGGCGATGGCGCTGGTGAGCTGCTCGCGACGGGTCTTGCCGTATCGAGCCACCAGCACGGCTCCGTCGGCGCCCCGGGCGAGCACCGCGGCATCGCTCACCGGCAGGATCGGCGGGGCGTCGATGATGACGAAGTCGAAGTCCGCCCGCAGGGTGGCGAGCACGGCCGCCATGTTCTTGGACCCGAGCAGCCGGGTCGGGTCCGGCGGGGTGGTCCCGGCCGGCAGGATCGTCAACAGTCCGCGGTGCCACGGCATGAGCGCGTCAGCGAGGTCGATCTGGCCGGCCACGACGTTGGACAGGCCGATCGAGCCGTCGATGCCCATGAGCGTGGCAGCGTTGGGTCGGCGCATGTCGGCTTCGACGAGGCAGACTCTCAGGGACGACTGGGCCAAGGCGATGGCCAGGTTGCAGGCCGTGGTCGTCTTGCCCTCGCCAGCGAGCGCCGAGGTGATCACGATGACGCGCGGCGGCTGGTCCACGTCGACGAACTGCAAGGTGGTGCGCAAGGAGCGGAACTCCTCCACCCCTCGACCATGTCCCTGCATCGTGATCAGGGGGTGGGTCTTGACCTGGGAGTTCAGCCCGATGAGCGCCAGGGCCGGGCGGCCGGTGAGGTCCTCGAGCTCGTCACCCTTGACGGTGGTGTCCTGCTGCTCGCGGATCACCGCGACGATGACGCCGAGAGCCAGCCCGGCAAGCAGTCCGAGGGCCATGTTGAGAGGGATCCGCGGAGAGATGGGGAACTGCGGCTTCTGGGACGGGACGGTGGTGGTCACCTTGACGGGGGGCTGCCCGCCCTCGCGGGGTGTCTCCAGCCGCTCGATGACGACGCCGAGCTGGTCGCTCACGGCGTTGACGATGGACTGGGCGCGCGCGGGGTTGCGGTCGGTCGCGCTGACCTTGATGAGGACCGTGTCGACCGGGTTCTCGGCTGCGACGACCTGGCGCAGGTCTCCCACTGTCATCGGCAGGTCGAGCTCGTCGATGACCGGCTGGAGGACGTCGGGGCTCTTGACGACCTCGGTGTAGGACTTCACCCGCTGCATGGCGAACTGCGAGCTGGCGTAGATCGAGGTGTCCGCCGTGCTCCCGGTGGAGCTGATCGACACGAAGGCCGTCGCGTTCGCGGCATACGTGGGTGGGGTGAGGTAGGTGAGGGTGGCCGCGGCGCCGAGCACGAGCACAGTGCACGCGACGACGATCCGCCAGCGCTTGAGCAGGATCTGGAGATAGGCGCGCAAGGTCATCGGCTGCCTCTCCTTCCATTCCTGTGGCGGCGTTCGCCGTGCGTGCGCGGGTGGGTCCTCGTGGTTCCATTCTGCGTTCCGGGGGCGGCCCAGCCACTCGTCCGAAAGGTGGAGAGCATCACCGGGGCACCGGGGCCCAGCTCTTGTCGACCAGGGCCCTCGTCGAGGCGATGTTGCGGCGGCTGGACGCCCCGAAGACGATCGACTCGATGTTGGGCTGGGCACACACCCAGTCGATGGCCTCTTCCGGAGGGATGGCGCCCGAGGCGAAGACCGACATCGCGATCGCCCGGAAGCGGCGGTCGCGCAGGGCGGTCTCGTAGGCCTCGAGACCGCCCGGCATCCGGAAGCCGATCTTGTTGATGTTGGAGCACACGATGGGGTTGTCGATCCCCAGGCGCTCGAGGGTGTCGAGGAGGCGTGGGAGGTTCATCGTGATGAAACCGGGCTCGGCGTCGTACTGCGTGCGCACGTGGTCGGCGAAGATGACGAACGCCTCGTCGAAGCCCAGCCCCAGCAGCAGGTCGACGACGACGTTCTGCAGGAAGACCACCGGGGTCCGCAGCCCGCGGAACATCGACATCTCGGCGTCGATGAGGAGTCGCGTGATGCCGTCGATGTCCTTGCTGGCCAACGACTTCGTGCCGGTCAGGGCGGCGCTGAAGACGCTCTGGTCGGGCAGGAAGCGCCGCAGCGCGCCGAGCGGACCGTCCTCGGTCATCGCGTTGGCGTACTTGTGGGCGTAGGGCATGCACGGGAAGAACTCCATGCGCGCGTAGCGGTCCTGGTCGGCGCGCACGAGGTCGCAGATCTCGGCCACCCGGTCGTGGGTCGTGCACATGAAGGTCGTGACGCCCTCGTCGTAGGCGGCGTCGAGGACCTCCATGACCGCGCCGAGGTCCTGGAAGCGCATCTGCTGGCTGCGCGCCTTCTCCTCGGACATGTGGTTGACGCCGAAGAACTGGTTGTCACCGAACAGGAGGCGGTCCATCAGGCAGTCCTCCTTCGCCCGAAGGCCAGTCGTCGGCGATGGGTCGGGGCCACCGTGGCCGTCGAGGCGGCGCGCTCGCGGGAGCCGGCGGTGCCCTGCGCATCGGCCGAGATCATCGACAGGATGCGGTCGGTGGCCGCGGCGGAGCTGAACACGTTGGGGCCCTCGGTCACCTGGCCGGCGACCCGGCCGACGAAGGTGTCGGCCTGCGCGCTGTACTCCTCGCCGCGCAGGTAGAACCACGGCTGCTCGGTGAGGTCGGTCGTGTAGTGCACGTTCCAGCCGGTGCGGTAGCCCTCTGGGACGGCGGCCGTGTCGCGCAGGTAGACCTGCACCTCCTGCCGGTCGGCGACCGCCCGACCGGTGGTGCCCCAGACGCTGATCTTGGTCGTCATCTTGCGCTGCGACTCGTCCGACCAGTTCACCGAGACCTGGGCGGTGACGTCGCCGGGGTACATCAGGGTCGACACCACCTCGTCGTCGGTCTCGGCGGAGAAGATCCGGTTGAGCCGGCTGCCCTCCACACCGGTCGGCATGCCGAGGTACCACTGCACGAGGTCGATCGGGTGCGCGGCGTAGTCGTAGAGGCAGCCACCGCCGGACGACCGGCGGCTGCGCCAGGTGCCACCCTTGGGGGCCAGGACGACCGGACCGTACGCCTCGGCGACGACGTGGGTGACCGCGCCGAGGGCGCCGCCGTCGATCAGCCGCTTGAGCTCGGCGAACGCCGCGACGAACCGGTTGTGGTAGCCCACCTGGGTGACCAGCCCGCGCTCGCGGGCGAGGGCGGTGAGCGCCTCGCCGTCGGCGTCGGCGAGGGTGAACGGCTTCTCGCAGAACACGTGCACGCCGGCCTCGAGCGCGGTCCGCACCATGGGCGCGTGCAGGTGGGAGGGGGTGGCGATGACCACCGCGTCGAGCTGCTCCGCCGCCAGCATCGCGCTGAGGTCCTTGTAGGTCCGCAGCCCGGTGTACTTGCTCAGCACGTCGAGGACGTAGCCGGTGGAGTCGCACACGGCGACCAGGTTGACATCCGGGTGCGCGCGGAAGATGGACAGGTGGGAGAGGCCCATCTTGCCGAGCCCGACGACCCCCATGGTGATCACGACGACTGACTCCGTATCTGTGGCCCCCATCCACCTCGATGCCGGTCGGCGGGTGCGACCGGCAGCGCCCCCTCAGGCGCGGTGCATGAGTCCTGCATGGAAGCGCGCGAGGACGGCTTCGTACTGGCCCGCGACGTGCTCCCACGTGAACTCTTCCGCATGGCGACCCCGGGACGCGTCGTGCATTTGGTGGAGGACGTCAGGAGAGGCGAGCAGTTCGTCGAGCTGGGCCTCGAGCTCCTGCGCTGTGGTGAAGTAGCGCTGGGCGGGCCCGGCCACCCAGCGGTTGTAGACGTTGTCGTGCGCGATGACCGGGTTGCCGGCGGCCATCGCCTCGACCAGCGAGGGGTTCGTGCCTCCCACCGTGTGGCCGTGCACGTAGGCGAGCGAGTGGAACCGCAGGGCCTGCACCACCTCCGGGTCGTAGATCGCGCCCGGGAAGACGACCTCGTCGCTCGCGGCCGCGAGCACCTGCCGGTGGTAGTCGTCCGTCGCGCCGTCGAGGTCGCCCAGGACCACCAGCGTCCGCTCGCGGGGCTTTGCCGAGAACGCCTCGACGATCTCGAGCAGCGAGTTCTCGGGGATGGGGCGGCAGATCACGGTGAGGTAGCCGCCCGGGGTGAGTCCCATCGCCTCGACGGGACCGGGGGGTGCCTCGGTGACCGCGTGCGCGCCGTAGGTGATCATGCTGATCCGGCTGCGCCGGGCCCACCGCGCGAGGTAGCGCTCGATGTCGGGGTGGTCGGCGATCAGGTGGTGCCCGAACAGGCTGGCGAACCGCTCGTTGGCCAGCAGGATGGCCTGGCGCGGGATGCCCCAGCGCCGCCGGGTCCACTCCATGCCGTCCATGTTGATGACGTTGGGGATCCGTTTGACCCGCTGCAGGATGTTGAAGACACCGGTGTTGTAGCCGAACGTGAGGCAGACGTCGTCGTGCCGGATGGCATGCCGGATCGAGGTCCAGTCGAAGGCCGACGTGCCCAGCCAGCCCTCGCGGTGCTGGGGGATGGTGACCCGCTCGATGCCGCGCCACGTGTCGTAGGTGATGGGGCCCCTCCCCTCGGCCTGGCAGTAGACGACCACCCGCCAGCCCTGCCCGACGAGGAACAGCCCGATCTGCTCGGCTGCCGTCTCGAAGCCCCCGTATGCCGCCGGCACGCCGTGGGTGCCCAGGATTCGTACCGTCCGCGTCATGTCTCCTGCCCCCCGTCGTCAACGCCCATCGAACCAGTCACTTCGCTCGTGACCGAGCCGCGCGCCCAGCCGCGGCCCCGCCGTGGCCACCCTAGAGGGCGCGCCGACCACCCGGCATACCAGTCGTGCCACCGCGATCGGCCCGCTCAGGCCACGCGGGACAGGTCGCGGTACCACTTCCCGAAGGCCGCGACGAGCAGGACCACGCCCATCAGGGCGAGCGCGCAGTAGGCCCAGATGAAGGCCTGGTGGAAGCCGAGCAGGACGAACGTCACGCACAGCAGGCCGTAGTCGAGGGGTAGGACGAGCAGCGAGGCGAGCACCGGGGGCCGCCCGTCGTCGACGCTGACGGCGGGCGGTGTCGTGGGCTCGACCGGTGCCTCGGCAGCGAGCGGGGAGGCAGCAGCAGCCGAGACAGCGGCGGAGGCGCGGAGCTGGTCGGTGAGGATCTTGGAGAAGAAGTAGGTGGAGGCCTGGATCCCGAAGACGATCGGGACGAGCAGCAGCGCGTCGGGCACGTCGTAGGAGCGGTACCAGGCGATCAGGACGGCGGCGTGCAGCGCGGCGATCTTGAGGCAGTCGATCACGTGGTCGAGCCACTCACCGGTGCGACTGCCCCCACCCCGCATGCGCGCGACCTGGCCGTCGGCCGAGTCGAGCGCGTAGGCGAGGGCCAGGAGGAAGGCGACCAGGAAGCCGATCGGGACGGTGGCCGGCGCGAGCGCCAGCACCACGATGCCGACCAGGCTGGTGAAGCCGGACAGCAGGGTGACCTGGTTGGGCGACAGCCCGATGCGGAAGGCCAGGATGGCCAGCTGGCGGCCGGCGGGTCGGTTGATCCACCGCGAGTAGCCGGGCGCCCCGCGGTTGGACTTCCCGGCACCGGCGGACAGGGCCCGGGCCTGGGCCATGCGGCGGACCGGCGGGCTGAGGGTCTCGTCGGACATCAGGACGCGAACTGCTCCAGGGCAGCACGCAGCAGCGTGCTGGACGTGTGCATCGTGTAGGGGAAGTACGCGACCTCGACCCCCACGGTGCCGAGGTCCCGCTCGAGCCGCTCGCCCTTGGGGGTCCCCCGCCAGTCGTCGCCCTTGAAGATGACGTCGAAGGGGTGGTCGTGCCACACGTCGAGCTTGCTCGGCTGGTGCTCGATGATGACCTCGTCGACGAGGGTGATGTGCTCCAAGATGGACACCCGCTCGGCGAGGGGGATCACCGGCATCTTGGACTTGGCGCGGTAGGCGTTCTCGTCGGTGACCACCCCGGCAATCAGCCAGTCGCACTGCTCGCGGGCGCTGCGCAGGATGTTGAGGTGACCGATGTGGAAGAGGTCGAAGACCCCGGGAACGTAGCCCCGAACCATTGCCTCACCTCCTCCAGGCCACGGCGCCCCTCCGCCCGGCCTCACGAGCTCACTCATTCCTGGTCCCCCTACAGCCGTTTCTTACGTCGTCGTATGCAGTTCACCCAAGTTTGTTGGACGGCCGCGCCGGGCGACTCATGCAAACGACTGACGACGGGTCACCCCGTCTGCGGGGTTAGGGTGGACCCCCACCCCACCAGCCGTTTGCTGTGGGGCGTTTGTGCTGTCTACACCCGGTCTGTCCCAGGAGCCCCTTCATGACCCTCGCCCCGCTGCTCGACCTGCTGGGCACCGATCCCGCCGTCGCGCGGGCCCTCGTGGTGGCGCGGGCCGGCGAACCGGCCGCCGATCTCACCGTGCCGGCCGGCGCCCGACCGGCCCTGGTCGCCGCCCTGGCCCGTGACAGTGGTCGGCCGATCCTCGCGGTGACCGCGACCACCCGCGAGGCCGAGGACCTCGTCGCCGCCCTCGGCTGCTACCTCGACGCCGACCGGGTGGCCGACTTCCCCGCGTGGGAGACGCTCCCGCACGAGCGGCTGAGCCCCCGCAGCGACACCGTCGGCAAGCGCCTCGCGGTGCTGCGGCGCCTCAAGCACCCCGACCCCGCCGACCCCACCTACGGCCCGCTCGACGTCGTGGTGGCCCCGGTGCGGGCCGTGCTGCAGCCGGTGTCCCAGGGCCTCGGTGACCTCGCGCCGGTCGCCCTGAAGGCCGGGGACGAGGCGCCCCTGGAGCAGGTCGTCGAGGACCTCGCGGCCGCGGCATACTCCCGCACGGACCTGGTCGAGCGGCGTGGTGAGTTCGCCGTGCGCGGCGGCATCCTCGACGTCTTCCCGCCCACCGAGGACCACCCGGTGCGCGTGGAGTTCTGGGGCGACACGGTCGAGGAGATCCGCTGGTTCAAGGTCGCCGACCAGCGCAGCCTCGAGGTCGCGGAGCACGGCCTCTGGGCCCCGCCCTGCCGGGAGATCCTGCTGACCGAGTCGGTGCGCTCCCGCGCAGCCGCCCTCGTCGACCAGCTCCCGGGCGCGGTCGACCTGCTCTCGAAGCTGGCCGAGGGGATCGCCGTCGAGGGGATGGAGTCGCTGGCGCCCGCCCTCGTCGACGGCATGGAGAGCGTGCTCGACACCCTGCGAGACGGCACCGCGGTCGTGCTGTGCGACCCCGAGCGCGTCCGCACCCGCGCCCACGACCTCGTCGCCACGAGCCAGGAGTTCCTGGAGGCCGGCTGGGCCAACGCAGCGGTCGGCAACAGCGTGCCGATCGACCTCCAGGGCATCCTCGGCACCGCCTCGTTCTGGAGCCTCGCCGACCTGCGCGCCCACGCCGCGCAGTCGGGTATGCCGTGGTGGGACCTCGGCCCGTTCGTCGCCGACGAGGAGCTCGCCGACGGCGACGCGGTCGTGGTCAACACCGGTCTGGAGGAGGCGCCGCGCTACCGCGGCAGCACCCCCGAGGCGGTCGGCGACCTGCAGGGCTGGGTGGCCGACGGGTGGCGGGTCGTCGTCGTCACCGAGGGACCGGGACTGGCCCGGCGCGTGGCCGAGGTGCTCGCGGGGGAGTCCGTGGCAGCGCGGCTGGACTCCGATCTCACGGACCTCACCGAGGGCGTCGTGCACCTGACCACCGGCACGGTCGGCAGCGGGTTCCTCGCTCCGGCAAGCAAGTTCGCACTCATCACCGAGACCGACCTGACCGGGACGCCGGGTCAGGGTGGCTCGACCAAGGACATGCGCAAGATGCCCTCGCGGCGGCGCAACCAGGTCGACCCGCTCCAGCTCAAGCCCGGCGACTTCGTCGTCCACGAGCAGCACGGCGTGGGCAAGTTCGTCGAGATGGTGCAGCGCACGGTCGGCGGTGCGACGCGCGAGTACCTCGTGATCGAGTACGCGCCGGGCAAGCGGGGGCAACCGGGCGACCGGCTGTTCGTGCCGACCGACCAGCTCGACCAGGTCACCCGCTACGTCGGGGGCGAGATGCCGGCCCTCAACAAGATGGGCGGCAGCGACTGGGCCAAGACCAAGGGCCGGGCGCGCAAGTACGTCAAGCAGATCGCGGCCGAGCTGATCCAGCTCTACTCGGCCCGGATGGCGACGGCCGGTCACGCCTTCGCGCCGGACACCCCGTGGCAGCGTGAGCTCGAGGACGCCTTCTCCTACGTCGAGACCCCCGACCAGCTCAGCTCCATCGACGAGGTCAAGGCCGACATGGAGCGCACCGTCCCCATGGACCGCCTCATCTGTGGAGACGTCGGCTACGGCAAGACCGAGATCGCGGTTCGGGCTGCCTTCAAGGCGATCCAGGACGGCAAGCAGGTCGCCATCCTGGTGCCGACCACGCTGCTCGTGCAGCAGCACCTGCAGACCTTCACCGAGCGCTACCAGCAGTTCCCGGTGACCGTTCGGGCGCTGTCGAGGTTCCAGAGCGACAAGGAGGCGCGCGAGACCATCGAGGGGCTGGCCAACGGCAGCGTCGACCTCGTCATCGGCACGCACCGGCTCCTGGGTGGCTCGATCCGCTACAAGGACCTCGGGCTGGTCGTCATCGACGAGGAGCAGCGCTTCGGTGTCGAGCACAAGGAGCAGCTCAAGACCCTTCGCACGGCCGTCGACGTGCTCGCGATGTCGGCCACGCCGATCCCGCGCACCCTCGAGATGGCCGTGACCGGCATCCGTGAGATGTCCACTCTCGCAACGCCTCCCGAGGAGCGGCACCCCGTGCTGACCTACGTCGGCGCCTACGACGAGAAGCAGATCGTGGCCGCCATCCGGCGCGAGCTGCTCCGCGAGGGCCAGGTCTTCCTGGTCCACAACAAGGTGTCGAGCATCGAGCGCGCCGCCAGCCGGATCCGTGAGCTCGTGCCGGAGGCCCGGGTGGCAACCGCCCACGGCAAGATGGGCGAGCACAAACTCGAGCAGGTCGTCGTCGACTTCTGGGACAAGAAGTTCGACGTCCTCGTCTGCACGACGATCGTCGAGACCGGTCTCGACATCTCCAACGCCAACACGCTGATCGTCGAGCGCTCCGACGTGCTCGGTCTCTCCCAGCTCCACCAGCTTCGTGGTCGGGTGGGGCGTGGGCGAGAGCGGGCCTACTGCTACTTCCTCTACCCACCCGAGAAGCCGATGACCGAGACGGCGCACGACCGGCTCCAGACGATGGCCAGCCACACCGACCTCGGTGCGGGCATCCAGATCGCCATGAAGGACCTCGAGATCCGCGGGGCCGGCAACCTGCTGGGCGGCGAGCAGTCCGGCCACATCGCCGGCGTCGGCTTCGACCTCTACGTGCGACTGGTGGGGGAGGCCGTGGCCGACTTCCGCGGTGACGGCGAGACCGCTCCGGGAGAGATCAAGATCGAGCTGCCGGTCGACGCCCACCTCCCGCACGAGTACGTGCCGGGGGAGCGGCTGCGGCTGGAGGCCTACAAGAAGCTCGCCAGCGTGGTCGACGAGCCGGCCCTGGCCGAGATCGAGGCCGAGCTGGTCGACCGTTACGGTCCGCTCCCCGAGCCGGTGCGCAACCTCATGGAGGTCGCGCGGTTGCGCACGGTGGCCCGCCAGGCGTCGGTGGCCGACATCTCCGTGCAGGGCAACTATGTGCGGTTCGGGCCGGTGGACCTCCCCGAGTCGGCGCAGCTCAGGCTGCAGCGGCTCTACCCGAAGTCGCTCGTCAAGGACGCGCTGCATACCATTCTGGTGCCGAAGCCGATGACGGCTCGGGTGGGTGGCCAACCGCTGCGTGACACGGCAGTCTTGCAGTGGGCCAGCGACCTCATCCGGTCCGTCCTGCTGGGCAGCGTCGCCGACGCCGCCCGGGTGGGCACCCGCCAGGGTGCGGACTCGGCTCGATGAGCGTGGCGCCGCAGATGGTGAAACTGAGCAAGGTGAGAGGGCAGTACATGACGAAGGGCCATCCCGTGAAGGCATTCAGCGTCCTGCGTGGGGCCGTCGTGGCGGTCGCCGTCGCCGGCGTCCTGGCCGTGTCCGGCTGCGCCACTGCCGATACCGCTGCCGTCGTCAACGGCCACCGGATCACCGAGCAGGAGGTCCAGGAGGCCACCAGCCAGATCACGAAGGCCTACCCCGACTCGTCGCTCAACACGGCCAACGCGCTGTCGAGCCTCGTGATGGCCGGCTTCATCAACCAGATCGCCGACGAGTCCGGCAAGGGGCTGTCCGACAGCGCTGCCAAGGCCGCCATCACCGAGATCGAGGACCCGAGCGCCGCGACCCTCGAGCTGGTCAAGTCGAGCCTGGCCTCGCAGCAGCTCACCACCATCGAGCAGGGGCACGTCGTGGACCTCGCCAAGAAGGCCAAGGTCACCATGAACCCGCGCTACGGCACCTTCGACGCCAAGAACGTCCGGTTCGACGCCAGCCAGCCCAACTGGATCAAGGCCGAACCCGCGCCTGCCGAGCCCGCTCCGACCACCCCCGCGGGCTGAGCGACCGGTGACGGGTCGGCTGACCCTGCTGGTCGGCAGCCCTCGCATCGCGCCCGGGCTGTTCACCCGCACCGCCTGGGAGACCTTGGGCGCCGCAGACGCGGTGCTGGCCCGCGACGACTCGGAACCGCTCGCCGACGCCGTCTCCGAGTCAGGTGTGCCGGTGGGTCACCTCGGCGAGCTCACCCCGCCGTCCCTGGCGCGGACGCTGATGGACCGGGCGGCCGAGGGAGACGTCGTGTGGGTCTCCTCGGCCGACGGTGACCCCGGCCTCACCGACGCCATCGCGTCAGAGGTGTCGCGCCTCGGCTCGCCGCCGGAGGTCGAGGTCCTCGTCGCCTCCTGGGACGTCCCCGGGTCGCGGCTGCTCGACCTGGTGGCGGTGATGGACCGTCTGCGTTCGCCGGGTGGGTGCCCCTGGGATGCCGAGCAGACCCACGAGACGCTGGTGAAGTACCTCATCGAGGAGAGTCACGAGGCGGCCGAGGCGATCGAGTCCGGCGACCGCGACCACATCCGCGAGGAGCTCGGCGACGTGCTGCTCCAGGTGGTCTTCCAGGCCCGCGTCGCCCAGGAGCACGCCACCGCGCCGTTCGACGTGGACGACGTGGCCGGCGCCATCATCGAGAAGCTGGTCCGCCGGCACCCGCACGTCTTCGCCGACGGCGACGCCTCCACCCCCGCCGAGGTGGAGCGCGCCTGGGAGCAGATCAAGGCAGCCGAGCGCGCCGCCAAGGCTCCGCACGGCGGGGGCGAGGACGGTCACCCGGGGCTGATGCACGGCATACCGAGGTCGTTGCCAAGCCTGCTCGCCGCCGAGAAGGTGCTGGCCCGCTTCGACCGGACCGGTGGCGACCTCGCGACGGTGGGCGAGGGGGACGACGACCTGGGCATGGCCATCGTGGCGCTGGCGGCACGGGCGCGCGAGCGCGGGGAGTCTGCGGAAGCCCTGGTGCGCGTGGCCCTGGCCAGGCTCGACGCGACTGCTCAGGACGAGCAGACCGGCACGAACGGGCGGTCCGGCACGTAGTTGCGCCACTCCTGCTCGGTCAAGGAGCGGCCCGCCAGCCGACAAGCGGTGGCCAGCCAGGACCGCGGGTCAAGGGTCCACGTCAACAGCGACCCGCCGGCACCGGCGAAGAGGATCCGGCTGTTGTCGTTGGTGAAGGCGGGTGCGCCATCATCATCGACCGTGGTGGAGCCGAGGTAGGCGCCGGTGATGCCGTCCCACTGGCTCAGCTTGCCCTCGTTGACGCTCGCGACCAGCCGGCCGTCGTCGCTGAACCGGGTGTAGTAGCCCATCAGGCCCACCTGGGTGGGGCTGGGCTCGGACAGCCACGTCATCGACGGGGCGCTCAGGAGCCCGACCCCTCGGTCGCCGAGGTCGACCAGGAGCCGCGTGCCGTCGGGCGACACCTGAAGCTGCTTCACCAGCGCCCCGAGGTCGGGCATCGGCCGCACGTCGCCCGACAGGTAGTCGACGATGGAGTGACCCGCGTAGGCCGTGTGCAGGTCACCGCTCGGGACGATGCCATCCAGGGGAGGCGCCTCGGTCTGCCCCTCCTTGCTCGGCTGCACCTGGATGGGCGCGCGAGCCGGCAGGAGCGTGCGCGCGTCCAGAACGTGCAGCCTGCCCGTCGTGCTGCCGACGAGCAGGTACTTCCCGTCGAGGGTGAAGAACGCGATCGCGGCCCCTTCGCTCGAGTCAAGGGGGCCCAGCCGATGCTCCGCGAGCACACGACCGGTGGTCACGTCCCAGGTGCGCACCACCGGGTCGCCGGTCGTGACGTTCAGGGTCGTGTCATCGGGGTGCCAGGCCAGGTCGATGTAGTTCCGCTGCTGCATGCGAAGCTCGAGCAGCGGTCCCAGGCGGCCCGTGGCGACGTCACGGATGCGCAGCTGCGGTCCTCCTTCGACGTAGGCAACCTTGTCGAGGCGGGGCGAGACGCGCACCGCGGGCTGTCCGAACCCGGTGGGCGCGCCCACCCGGGAGGCGAGGAACCGTCGGGAGCCGTCGAGGTCCCACGCCTGCACCAGCCCTGCGAGCGTCGCGGTGTAGATCGTCCGACCGTCAAGGCTGAAGGCCGGGTTGGCGGCAGGGCTGTCCTCGGCAAGGATCTCGCGTGCCTCGTCCCCATCCAACGCCCACACCGTCAGACGGTCCCCGGAGGCCGCGACCTTGGTGCCGTCAGGCGAGAAGGCCAGTCCGTTCGTCCAGCCCTGGCCTGAGAGATAGGTGCGCGGCTTCAGCGTTGAGGTGTCGACGAGCACGGCCTCCACCCCGGCGCCGACCGCGAGCAGCCTCCCGTCGGGGCTCAGCACCAGGGATTCGTCGAGCTGGCGGACCCCGAGGTCGGCGGCCTCCAGGACGCGTCGCGTCGTCCCGCCCGGGAGGGCGGTCACGACCAGACGCCCACCTCCCGAGCTGGTGGTGAAGAGCGTGTGCCCGTCGTCGCTGACGTTGGGGGTCCCTCCGTCGTCGAGCTCGAGGACGGCCAAGGGCTTCCCCGGTGCCCGCAGGTCCCACACGGCGGTGACCCCGGGCTTCTCACCGAGGAGGTCCCGGAAGCCGACCGCGAGCCAGCGACCGTTGGGGCTGAAGCCCATGGTGTCGAACACGTGGAAGCCTGCTGGCAGCCCACCGAGCTGCGTCGTGGACCGCGCGCCCGTCCGGTCGAGCAGCTGGACCGCCGGCTCGGTGCCGCTCTCGACGAGGTCGGCCCACGTCGAGACCGCGTAGCGCGACCCGTCGGGGCTGACCACCACCCCGATCCCCTTGATCGGCTTCGGGACCCGCACCTGCTCCAACGTCCGGCCGTCGCGCAGCTCGAGCCCGACGTCGTCGCCCGCCACGGTGGCGACCTGTCCCGTGGCGCTGTTCACCCGCATACTGAAGATGCGGCCGGTGCTGCGAGCGCTGGCCACGAGGGACGGACCCCTGTCCAGGGTGGCGAGGAGGGCGTTCCGAGTGTCGACCGTGTCGTCCAGGGTCACCGCCGCGGCGGCGAGCAGCAGGGAGCGGTCGAGGTCATCGGCGCGCAGCGCCTCGGCGCCGAGACGGCGGGCGTCTGCGACCAGGGCTTGTCGGTCGGCCCGGTCGGCGGCCGTCCTGGCCATGGCCCCCGCGACGATCGCGACAGCCAGCAGCACGGCGACGGCGGCCAGCCCGGCCCGCAGGCGCTGGTTGGAGCGGTGTTCCCGGCGGACCTGCTCCTCGGTGGCGCGCTGTTCGGTCTCGGCCAGGGCGGCTCCCGCGGTCAGGAAGTCCTGCTCGGCGGGTGTGAGGGACGCGGTGGCACGCTCGCGCCACTCGACGGCCCGCGCCTGCCGCGCGCCTCGGTAGAGCTCGCTGTCCGGGCGGCCCAGGTCGTCCCAGCTGGTCGCGGCGACCGAGAGGTGTCGCATGATGCGGAGCCCGTCGACGTCGTCGTCCAGCCAGGACCGCAGCCGGGGCCACGCCATGGCCAGGGCTTCGTGGGCGATCTCCACGGTGTCGCCGTCGGTGCTGAGCAGGCGGGCGCCCACAAGCCGTTCGATCAGCAGGGTGTGGTCTTCGTCGGTGGCGACGGAGCGGCGCGGGACCCGTTGGCGCACGGGCTCGCCGAGGTCGTCCGAGACCACGAGCCGCACCATGAGGTCGCGAAGGACGCCCTGCTGACCGGTCGTGAGATCGCGGAAGAGTCCTTCGGCGGACTGCGAGATCGCCTCGCGGATCCCTCCGGTCGCCGTGTAACCGGCGACGGTGAGGGTGGTCCCCTCGCGCCGTCTCCAGGTCTGGCGCAGGACGTGGGACAGGAGGGGGAGGGCGGCAGGCTCGCCCTGGACCTCGCGCACGAGCAGGTCGACGAGACCGGGCTCGAGCCGGAGCCCGGCCTGCGCGGCCGGCCCCTCGATGGCCAACCGGAGGGCGGGCTCGGTCATGGCGCCGAGCAGGTGGAGGCCCCGCTCGACGAGTCTGGCGAACTCCGGGTGCGTGGACAGCTCGCCGAGACGATCCGCGCGCAGGGTGACGACGAGCACCCCGTGCCCGTGCGTGGTGAAGGCGACGAGCTGGTCGAAGAACTCGGTGCGTTCGGGCGACTCAAGGTCGAGCGAGAGTGCCTCCTCGCACTGGTCGACCACGAGGACGTCGCTGGCGCGGGGGTTCGTGGCCGACAGGGAGTCGGTCGGGCGGCCCCCCGGTGTCAGCACCCGCACTCGATGACCATCGCGCTCGAGGGCGGCCGCGACGCCGGCGCGGGCCAGCGATGACTTGCCGCACCCGGAGGGCCCGACCACGGCCAGGACGCGGCTCTCGTCCAAGCGCTGCAGGCACGCGGCGATGTCGGCCTCGCGGCCGAAGAAGGTGGGGGAGTCGGCTAGGTCATAGGCGATCAGCCCGAGGTACGGGCACTGGGCGCTGGTCGGGGGGAGTACCGTCTGCACGGCGAGAGAAGGGTCCTGGCGGAGAATGGCCTGCTCCAGCTGAGCCAGCTCCGGGCCCGGGTCGAGGCCCAGCTCGTTGCCCAGGACGCTGCGCGCCCGGTGGAGCGTCTCCAACGCCTCCTGCTGGGCGCCGGCCTGGTACTGCGCCAGGGCCAGCAGTCCCCAGCGGCGTTCCCGGTAGGGCTCCTCGCTGACCAGCCGGACCGCGGGCGCCACGGCCTCGCGGGCGTGTCCGGAGCGGAGCATCGCCTCGGCTGACAGTTCCTCGGCCTGCCGGTGCAGCTCGAGCAGCCGCTCCGCCTCTGCGCGCGCGGGAGCCCATTCGGCGAGCTCTGCGAACGGCTCCCCTCGCCAGAGGGAGAGGGCTTCGGTCAAGAGGTATGCCGCGCGGTCGGGTTCGCCGAGGGCGAGGAGCTCGCGGGCACGCCCGAGGAGGCGTTGGAAGTGGAGGTGGTCGAGGTGGTCGACGTGCAAGGTCAGTCGGTACCCCTGGGGCGAGGTCTCGATCGCACCAGCGCCGAGCGACTTGCGCAGCCGGACCACACAACCCTGGACGATCTTGGTCGACGAGGCGGGGAGTGAGTCGCCCCACAGGGCCTCGGCGAGGGCCTCTGGTCGAACCGGGGTGCCGGGGCGCAGGGCGAGCGCCTGGAGGACCACCCGGTCGCGGAGCCAGAGGCTCGCCGCAGCACCGTCGACCTCCAGCGGTCCCAGCACGGCGATACCCATGTCATTGACGGTGAGGCCTGCGGTCCGGGCCGTCAACCAGTGCGATACCCCCGTGATACCGACGCGGTGCTGCCAGTGAACCGCGTTGTGACACAACACCTTCAGGCCGCCAGGCCACACCTCGAAGCAGGATCTACGGAAAGGCACGGATATGTACCGTTTCACTGCCTCTCGCCTCCGTCGGCCGTCGCGCGGGTCCGCCGCGTTGGCCGCGGCGTCGCTCGTCCTGGCCATGGGCGCACTCACCGCCACCGCTGGTCAGGCCGGCGCAGCGCCTGCACCCGTCGACCCGGCGACCCTCACCCCGGCGCCGCCGGACTTCTTCAACGCCACCTGCACCCACAACGGCGTCGGCATCACCTGCGACCTGCACTTCACCGAGGTCGTGCTCGACCACGAACCCAACGGTGTCGTCTGTGACACCCCAGCCGGACCGGTGGAGCTGATCGAGACCAACACCCGGTCGGTCGTCGGAAAGCGCTTCTACGACGGGGACGGCCTTCTGCTGCGGCGCCACTTCCGCGACGAGTGGGCGGGCACGATGACCAACAGGGTCAGTGACCGCTCGGCGACCTACGCGCAGGCCGACCGGATCCTGCACGACCTGGCCGTGCCCGGCGACAACACCACCGGCACCGAGGAAATGACCACTCGGCTGAGGGTCGTCAACGACGCGGGCTCCACGATCTTCGTCGACGCCGGGCGCACCGTGATCCGCGAGGCCGACGGGACCATCGAGTTCCAGGCCGGACCGCACCGGTTCGACGACTACTTCGTCAATGGCGACGCAGCGGCCATCGCGCCGCTCTGCGCTGCGCTCACCTGACGGCGAGGTCGAGTGGGTGGGGGGCAGATGTGGGGGGAGGGGCCTCGCCACACCCACCTCTTGGGGCCCACCGACCGAACGCTGTGGCCCGGCAGCGATTCGAGGTCAGGAGGCGCAGACCGGCACGAACGGGCGGTCTGGCAGGTAGTTGTGCCACTCCTGCTCGGTCAGGGGGCGGCCGGCCAGCCGACAGGCTGCCGCGACCCACGACCGGGGGTCGAGGTCCCAGCTCCGGACGGAGCCGTCCGCCCCGGCGAACAGGAGCCGCTTGCCGTCCGCCGAGAACGACGGGTCCCCAGCCACGCCCACGGTCGCGCTGCCGAGGTAGGTTCCGGTCCGGCCGTCCCAGTAGCTCAGGTGTCCGTCGCTGGCGCTGGCGACGAGGGACCCGTCCGCACTCCAGTTCGTGTTGTCGCCGACGAGCCCGGTCTGGGCGGGGCTGGGTCGGGAGATCCACTTCAGGGTGCGGGCGTCGAGCAACCCTGCGCCCGTGGGTCCGGTGTTGACGAGCACGCGCCTGCCGTCGGGGGAGGGGTACATCGCGTCGACCTCCGTGCCGAGGTCTGGCATCGGACGGACCGTCCCGGACGTGTAGTCGACGATGGCATCACTGATCCACAGCGTCCGCAGGTCTCCACTGGGTCTGAACGCGCTGATCTCCTGCGGACTCGGCGCCCCTTCTGTGGTCTTGTACACCTGGATCGGCGCCCGGGTGGGGGCAAGAGTGCGCGCGTCGAGCACGTGGATCCGGCCCTTGGTCGTGCCGACGAGGAGGTACTTCCCGTCGAGGCTGAACCACGCGATGTCAGCCCCTTCATCCGAGCCGGGTGGTGCCAGCCGTCGTTGCGCCACCTGTCGACCTGTGGTGCTGTCCCACGTCCGGACGTCCTGCGCGCCGGAGGTGACATTGAGCGTGATGCCGTCGGGATGCCACGCGAGGTCGTCGACGTTCGCCTGGGTCATGTCAGGGGCCACGATCGGGCCCAGCTCGCCCGTGGTGACGTCGCGCACGCGGAACTGGGGAGCGACCGCGACATAGCCGATCCGCTTCAGGTCCGGCGAGAACCTGGTGACCGGCTCGGCCCAGCCGAGGCGGTCACCAGCGGGGGCGGCCGGCAGGAAGCGCCGTCCGCCGACGAGGTCCCACGCCTGGACCAGGCCCTGGAAGGTCGCGGTGTAGAGCATCGTGCCGTCGCGGCTGAACGCCGGGTCATCGGCGGCGCCCTCCTGGGCGAAGACCTCGACCGGCTCCTTCGCGCTGAGGTCCCACACCACGAGGCGATCTCCGGCGGCTGCCAGGTGGGTGCCGTCCGGCGAGAAGGCCAGCGAGGTGGTCTCGCCCTGACCAGAGAGGCGGGCGCGGGGCGTCAGCGATGCGGTGTCCACCAGGACGGCGTCCATGCCGGCACCCACCGCCAGGGTCCGGCCATCCGGGCTGAGCGCGAGCACATCGTCGACCTGGCGGACACCGAGGTCGGTGGGTGCGAGGGCGCGACGCGTCTTCCCACTGGGGACGTCCGTGACGAGCAGGTGTCCGCCCCCTTCGTACTGTGCCGAGTAGAGCGTGTGGCCATCCGCACTGATCGTGGGGGCGCTTCCCTCGCTGCCGAGCTCGAGCCTCGCCACTGGCCGGCCGGGCGACTGAAGGTCCCAGACGAAGGTGGCGGTGGGCTCCTCCTCCTGGATCTGGATCAAGGAGGCGGTGAACCAGCGGCTGTTGGGGGAGTACCCGAGGTACGAGCGGTTGTGGGGGTATGGCGCAGCGTCCTTGGAGTGGTAGCTGGCCGGGAGGCCGCCCAGCTGGACCGAGGACCTCGCGCCAGCACTGTCCAGCAGCACGATCGGCGGCTCGAGCCCATCAGCGATGAGGTCAGCCACGATCGACACCGCATATCCGCGGCCGTCGGGTCGGGCGTAGACCGACCCGCCGACGAGCTTCTCCGGGAGGGGGATCCGGCGCAGCGTGGGTCCGTCGTAGAGCTCGAGCCCCTTGCCGTCACCGGCCATCACCGCGACCTGATCGGTGGCCGTGTTCGCTGCCAGGCTCAGGATGCGACCGGCGCTTCGACCGCTGCCCGCGAGCGCCGGTGCGCGGTCGAGCGTGGCCAGCAGGTTGGTGCGGGTCTCCACCGCGTCGTCCAGGGTGACCCCAGCGGCCGCCAGGAGCAGGGCGCGGTCGAGCTCGCCGGACCGCAGCGCCTCGGCACCGAGGCGTCGGGCGTCGGCCACCCTCGCCTGCCGATCCGCGGCATGCTGGGCGGAGAGCGCCACGGCCCCAGCGACGATCGCGACGGCCAGCAGGGCCGCGACGGCCGCCAACCCGAGGCTGAGCCGCTGGTTCAACCGCTGTTCTCGCCGCACCTGCGCCTCGGTCGCACGCTGTTCCTTGTCGGCCAGCAGGGCTGACTCGTGCAAGAAGTCGCGTTCGGCGTCTGTCAGCGTGGCGCTGGTGCGCCGGTGCCACTCGGCCGCGCGCGCCTGGCGGACGCCGCGGTAGAGCTCGCTGTCGGGGCGCCCGAGCTCGTCCCAGCTCTCGGCCGCGACGGTGAGGTGGCGCAGCGTGCGCAACCCGTCGACGTCCTCGTCCAGCCACGACCGCAGGCGCGGCCACGCGACCGCCAGCGACTCGTGCGCGATCTCGACGGTGTCGCCGTCGCTGGCCAGCAGCCGGGCCACGACCAGCTGCTCGACCAGCTGGAGGTGCTCCTCGTCCCCGGTGACCGACCGCCGCGGGACCCGGGTGCGCACCGGGTCGCCGCCCTCGTCGGGCGTGACCAGCCTCAGCATCAGGTCGCGGAGCATGGCCTGGCGCGCAGGATCCAGCGTGCGGAACACCCCCTCGGCCGACTGCGCGACCGCCTCGCGAACGCCACCTGTCGCGGCATACCCCTCGACCGTGAGGGTGCCGCCCTCCCGGTGGCGCCACGTCTGGCGGAGCACGTGGGACAGCAACGGGAGGGCCGAGGGCTCCCCGGCCACCTCGCGCACGAGGAGGTCGACCAGGCCCGGCTCGAGCCGGAGGCCCGCTTGGGCGGCTGGGCCCTCGATGGCCCGTCGCAGGTCGGGTTCGGTCATCGGGCCAAGGAGGTAGAGGCCGCCCTCGACGAGCCGCGCGAAGTCTGGGTGCGGAGCCAGCTCGCCGAGCCGGTCCGCACGCAAGGTGACCACCAGAGAGTGCCGCTCGGCGAACTCGACCAGGGTCGCGAAGAACTCGGCCCGATCCGGTGAGGCCTCGTCGACGGCCAGCGCCTCCTCGCACTGGTCGACGACGAGCACCGTGCCCCGGCGCGTCGGCACGCCAGTCAGGGCGCTCAGGGGACGGCTGCCCGGCGTGAGCACGTGGACGACCCGGCCGTCGCGCTCCAGGGCGGCCGCGATGCCCGCCCGCGCGAGGGAGGACTTGCCGGATCCCGACGGCCCCACCACCGCGAGCACGCCGGCCCGGTCGAGGCGGTGCAGGCAGGCTGCGGTCACCTCGTCCCGGCCGAAGAAGGTCGGGGCGTCGGCGATGTCGTAGGCCACCAGCCCGAGGTAGGGGCACTCGACACTGGTCGGCGGGAGGACCGTCCGCGCGGCCACTGAGGGGTCCTGGCGCAGGATCGCCTGCTCCAGCTCGGCCAGCTCGGGACCGGGGTCGAGGCCCAGCTCGTGGACGAGTGTCAGCTTGGCCCGGTGCAGGGTCTGGAGGGCGTCACCCTGCCGTCCGGCCTGGTACTGCGCGAGAGCCAACAGGCCCCAGCGGCGCTCGCGAGTCGGCTGCTCGGCCACCATCCGCAGGGCATCACCGAGGACCTCCTGGTAGCGCCCGGACCTCAGCCCAGCTTCGGCGTGGAGGTCGTCCGCGTCGCGCCACAGCTCTACGAGCCGCTCCGCCTCGACCCGTCCCGGGCCCCAGTCCGCGAGCTCGACGAGCGGTTCGCCTCGCCACAGCTCCCTGGCCTGCCCGGTGACGTAGCGGGCCCGCTCGGGCTCGCCGTTCGCCAACAGCAAGCGAGCCCGGGTCAGGAGGTGCTCGAAGTGGAGGTGGTCCACCTCGTCCTGGTGCAGGTCCAGGCGGTAGCCGTGCGGTGAGGTCTCGATCGCCTCGGCACCGAGCGCCTTGCGGAGCCGCACGATGCAGCCCTGGACGACCTTCTGCCACGTCTCGGGCAGGTCGTCGCCCCACAGGGTCTCGGCGAGAACCTCCGCGCTCAGGTCCGTGCCGGGACGGGTGGCGAGGGCCTGCAGGATGATGCGGTCGCGGGGGCCGAGAGTCGTCCGACCCTCGTTGACCTGCAGCGTTCCCAACAGCGCGATGCGCATGCCTCGACAGTGATCCTCACCCGAGACGGCGTCAACAGCCCTGACACCGGACTGACACCGGCGCCGCACGACGGTGTCACCGAGACGGCTAAAGCCAGGTCAGGGAGGCGTATGCCGCGTGCGGGCTACCGCTGTCAGCAGACCTTCACGCGGGCCCGGTTGGGGAGGTACTTGCTCCATTCGTCGTCGCTGAGCCCTCGCCCCGCGATCCGACAGGCAGCCTTTCGGGCTGCCTCGGGGCGGTAGTCCCAGTGCGAGAGGGCCCCCGTGGACGACACGAGCGTGATGGTCGACCCGTCCGCCTCGAACGACGCGGCGGCAAGCCCTTCGGACCGCATCGACCCCACCAGTCCGCTGTGCCCGTCGTACACCCGCACCTGCTCGTCCCCGACGGTCATGAACTCCGTTCCGTCAGGGGAGTAGGTCGGGAAGTCACCTCCAGCCTGAGGTCCCACCACGGGAGCAGCTACGACGAGGGTCGTGGCGTCGAGCACCGCCGTGGCTCCGAAGTAGGCCTGAGAGGGGGCGAGACCGCTGGCGGCGATCGTGCGGCCGTCGGGGGCCCAGCGGAGGCCTATGGCAACGAACCCGAGGTCGGCTCTGCGCAGCTCCCTGCCTGACTCGAGGTCGAGGAGGACGACCTGCTCGCCGGCGATGGCGACCGCGCGCCGGCCGTCCCTGGTCACCGCCACGGCGCCCGCTGGCTTCTGTGAGCTGATCTGGATGTCGGGTCCGGAAGCCCGGCCTCCTATGCCGAACGTCCTCACCCAGCCGTTCCTCGTGCCGATCACGAGGCCAGAGCCGTCGCCGGTGAAGGCAGCCGCAAAGACACCATCAGCGGGGACTCGATGCTCCTCGAGGAGTCGGCCACCGTCGCGGGCCCACACCCTGACCCACTCGTCGTCGAGCAGCGAGGCCACAGCTTGGCTGTCCGGTCGCCAGGCGAGCCCGACATACCATCCCTCCGTCTGACGCGTGGGCGTCGCCGGAGAGAGGGTGCCGCCCTTCACGTCCCTGAACTGCAGCACGTCCCCGTGCTCGGTGCGCTCGAAGTAGGCGACCGTTCGACCGTCGGGCGACGCGGCTGAGATGAGCGGGTCGCCAGCGAGCTCGTGCTCCACCGAGGCGGACGACGGAACGTATCGGCGATCACCCTTGAGGTCCCAGGCGAGCAGGAGCCCATCCGTGCGACCGCCGTACAGCGTCGTCCCATCTCGTCCGAAGGCCAGGCCCGCAGCTGCTGTCTTGTCACCCGTCGGGTAGCGCGCCCCCGGGAGGTCGGGCCGGACGACGGAGCGGACCACCGTCGTCCCGTCGACCACGTACGCCACTCGCTTGCCCTCAGGGTCGAACGCGAGCGGGTGATCGATCTGCCCGTCCTCGCTCAGGGTGGCCACCGTCGTCAGCCTTGCGGCGTCCAGCACCCTGATCTGGTTGCCGTCCCGGAGGCCCAGCCGCGACCCGTCAGGGCTCGCCACGAAGCCTTCCGGGTTCGTGGCCGCGAGCGAGGAAAGCTCTCGACCCGTCGAGCTGTCGTAGACGTGACCGCCCTCTCCCGAGGTGATGAAGACCCGTCGGCCGTCGCCACTGACCACGGGCGTGCTGCCCGTGATGTAGGGCACGGAGAACGCCGCGACCGGCCGTCTGAGGTTCCCGGTGTCCCACACCCGGAAGACGGTCTTGCCGTCCGCCTCCCGAGGGTGGATGAAGCCGGCCGTCAGCCACTTCCCGTTGGCGCTGTAGGCGAAGCTCTCGTGGAGCACGCGCCCTGCCGGCATGCCGCCGAGCTGGGTCGGCAACAGCTTCGCGGTCCGTGGGTCGAGCAGTCGCAGGGGGATCGCTTGGACGGGCCGTTCGCCCGTGGGCGCCCACGGGTTGGCGCTGGCAGCCAGCTGCGTGCCGTCCGGGCTGAAACGGACCGACCGGGTGGTGACCTCGTCGTTGCGGGCCACCTCGGCAAGCGTGGTGGCGTCGAAGATCGCGACTCCTCCCACGGGCTCGGCAGCGGCGATCGTCCTGCCGTCCGGGTGAAGGGACAGCGAGATGAACCCGCCGTGGTTGCGGGTGGCGCGGATCAGCTGAGGCGCCCGGTCGAGCACCTGCGCCAGTGCGAAGCGGGTGTCGGCGGAGTCGTCCAGGGCAGTGCTGGCGCTAGCGAGGAGCAGTGAGCGGTCGATCTCGGTGGATCGAAGTGCCTCTGCGCTGAGCCTGCGCGCGTCGTTGCCCAGGGTCTGTGCGGCGGCCACGGTCGCCTGCTGGTCGGCCCGGTCGGCAGCGGTCTTGGCCAGCGCCCCGGCCACGATCGACACGGCGAGCAGCACGGCGACTGCCGCGAGACCGGCACGGAGCCGTTGGTTGGAGCGCCGTTCCCGGTGGACCTGCTCCTCGGTGGCGCGCTGTTCGGTCTCGGCCAGCTCGGCCGAGGTGTCGAGGAAGGCACGCTCCGGGGGCGTGAGCTCAGGGTCGTGGCTGCGCCGCCACTCCGCTGCCCTGGCCTGCCGCACGCCGCGGTAGAGCTCGCTGTCGGGTCGCCCCAGCTCGTCCCAGCTCTCGGCGGCCACGGTGAGGTGGCGCATGATCCGGAGTCCGTCCACGTCGTCGTCCAGCCACGAGCGCAGCCGCGGCCAGGCGACCGCCAGCGACTCGTGCGCGATCTCCACCGTGTCGCCGTCGCTGCTCAGCAGCCGGGCCCCGACCAGGGCCTCGACGACCGCGGTGTGCTCGTCGTCCGCCGTGACGACGCGTCGGGGCACCCGGGTGCGCACTGGTTCCCCGGCGTCGTCCGACGAGACCAACCGCACCATGAGGTCACGGAGCATGCCCTGCTGGCTCGGGGTCAGCTCGCGGTAGAGCCGCTCGGCGGACTGGGCGACGGCTTCGCGCACTCCTCCTGTCGCGGCATACCCCTTGACCGTCAGCGTGTCGCCCTCGCGGCGCCGCCAGGTCTGCCGCAAAACGTGGGACAGCATGGGCAACGCCCCCGGCGAGCCCTCCACCTCGCGCACCAGGAGGTCGACCAGCCCCGGCTCGAGCCGCAGCCCAGCCTGGGCGGCCGGGCCCTGCACGGCACTGCGCAGCTCAGCCGGACCCATGCCGCCCAACAGGTAGAGGCCCCTCTCGGCGAGGTGGGCGAACTCGGGGTGGACGGCGAGCTCGCCGAGGCGGTCCGCGCGCAGCGAGAGGACGAGTCGACCGCGTGCGGCGAACTCGCCCAGTCCTGCGAAGAACGCCTCCCGCTCCGGTGAGGTCTCCGGGAGCGCGAGGGCTTCCTCGCACTGGTCGATGACGAACACCGCACCAACGCCGGCCGGCGCCAGGGCCAGCACCTCCTCCGGGTGGGTCCCGGGCGTCACGATCTTCACCGCGTGACCGTCACGGACCAGTGCCGCGGCCACCCCGGCGCGGATCAGCGACGACTTGCCACACCCGGACGGCCCCACCACCGCGAGGACGCCGGCCTCGTCGAGGCGTTGCAGGCAGGCGACGACGTCCGCCTCGCGGCCGAAGTATGCCGGGGCGTCACCGACGTCGTAGGCGACCAGTCCGAGGTAGGGACAGGTGGCGTCCTGCTCGGGGGGCGTGCCCTGGGTCACGAGGGTGGGGTCCTGCCGCAGGATCGCCTCCTCGAGCTCGGCAAGCTGGGGCCCGGGGTCGAGCCCGAACTCGTTGACGAGGGTGGCCCGGGCGCGCTGGAGCGTCCCGAGGGCCTCCGCCTGACGGCCCGCCTGGTACTGCGCGAGGGCCAGCAGCCCCCACCGGCGTTCGCGGGTGGGCTGCTGGGCGACCATGCGATGCAGCTCACCGAGGACGTCGCGGTGCCGCCCCGCGCGGATGGTCGACTCCGCATACAGGTCCTCCGCATCGCGCCGGCGTTCACCGAGCCGTTCCGACTCGATCCGCCCGGCCTCCCACTCGGTCAGCCGCTCCAGCGGGTCGCCGCGCCAGAGACCGAGCGCCTGTCCGCTGGCGTACCGGGCCCGCTCCGGCTCACCCGTCGCGAGCAGCTCCCCGGCCCGCTGCAGCAGGTCCTCGAAGCAGAGGTGGTCGAAGTCGTCGCGGTGCAGCACGAGCCGGTAGCCCGCGCTGGAGGTCACGATCGCCGGGGTCCCCAGCTCCTTGCGCAGCCGGGAGACGCACCCCTGGACGACCTTGGGCCACGACGGGGGAAGGTGCTCACCCCAGAGGGCTTCCGCGATGGCCTCGGCCCGCACGGTCTCACCGGGGCGGGCGGCCAGCGCCTCGAGGACGACCTGGTCCCGCGGCGCCAGGAGGATCCGTCCCTCATCGACTTCGAGGGGGCCGAGCACGGCGATGCGCACACCTTGAATGTGACCCTCTGCCGGTACCCCGTCAACGGTCCTGATACCCGGCTGATACCCGACCGGCGCTGCCCCGGTACCGGTCGGTGCGACAAAGGTCGTGGACACCCCGTCCGGCACCAACCACCAGCGCAAGCAAAGGACCAGGACCATGTCGCACCACACCAGCATCCGCCGGTCGGCCTCCATCCTCGGAGCCACCGGACTCATCGCCCTCTCGATGGCCGGGCCGGCCAGCGCCCGGCAGGTCCCGGGAAACGGCGACTGGGCGGACCAGCACTGCTCCACCAACTGCTACGAGGGCGGGACGACGGGCGGCAGCCAGCGGACCGTGCCCGGCCCGATCGACGGAAGCGGGGTCGAGGTGCTGCAGCTCGGCGCCGGCCTGCTCGCGGGTATCGCCCTCGCCGGTGCGGGTGCGGCGGCGTTCTCACGCCGCAGCCACGGCCACCTGGCTCACCCGGCCTGATCGCCCCGTACACCGACCCGCGGGGGCCCGGCACCGAGCAGGTGTCGGACCCCCCGGCGTTGCATCGGGCTCTTGTTTGGAATACCAAGTTCCCTTAGAGTTCCAAGCATGAGCCTCACCGACCGTGAGCGGGACATCGTCGACCTGCTCCGTGCCCAGCCCCTCCTGGATGCCGCAGCGATCGCGGAACGGCTCGGGTCGACCAAGGCGGCGGTGTCGGTGCACCTGTCCAACCTCACGCGGAAGGGCGCGATCCTCGGTCGCGGCTACATCGTCCGCCCGGATGCGCACTCCGTCGTCGTGGTGGGCGGCGCGAACATGGACATCAAGGCCCACTCGAACCACCCGATCGAGCTGCGCACGTCCAACCCCGGCGCGGCCATGAGCACCCCCGGCGGCGTGGGGCGCAACATCGCGGAGAACCTGGCCCGGCTCGGCAGCCCCACCCACCTCGTGGCCCCGGTCGGTGGCGACTCGTTCGGCGACGAGATCGTGGCGGCGACCCGCGCTGCCGGCGTCGTCGTCGACCACCTGATCGCGTCGGACGACCCGACCGGTACCTACCTCGCGGTGCTGGACTCCAGCGGCGAGCTGGTGGTGGCGGTGTCGAACATGCGGGCGACCGACCGGCTGACCGTGCGCCAGCTGATGGCCTCGCGCGACCTGCTCAGCCACGCGACCCTGCTCGTCCTCGACGGCAACATCCCCGAGGCGCCGGCAGCCTGGCTGCTCGACTTCGCCGCGGCGGTCGAGGTGCCGGTGGTGCTCGACCCGGTCAGCGTCGCCAAGGCGCGTCCCCTCGCCCACCTGCTCTCCCCGCAGCGGCCCGTGCTCGCCCTCACCCCCAACCTCGACGAGCTGTCGGCCATCGTCGGCGAACCGGTGACCCAGACCCGTGCGGCGATCGCCCGAGCGGCCCGTCGGCTGCACGACGTGGGGGTCCAGAACGTCTGGGTCCGCCGTGGCACCAAGGGGAGCCTGCTCAGCAGCCTCGGTGACACCGGACGGGCCACTGTGGTCACGCTGCCCGCCCCGCCCGTCACGGCGGTCGACGTCACCGGGGCCGGCGACGCGATGACCGCCGCGTTCGTCCACGCCCTCATGCGCGGCGACAGCGCCGTCGACGCAGCCCGGTTCGGCCAGATGGCGGCCGCCCTCACCGTCGCCAGCCCCGAGACGGTCCGACCCGACCTGACCCCCCGACTCATCGACGCGGAGCTCCGGAAGGCCCTGCGTGACCCGAGCCCGGGTGACACGACCCAGAGTGGCAAGACCCCGAGCAGCAAGACCCCGACCAGCAAGACCCCGACCAGCAGAACCCCGAACAGCAAGACCCCGACCAGCAAGACCCAGAACCGCCAGGCCAAGGAGAGCGCATGACCACCCCCCACCCCTCGCTCCAGCTCACGACCGAGGTGGCCGAGGCGCTCGCTGCAGGCCTCCCGGTCGTGGCGCTCGAGAGCACGATCATCAGCCACGGCATGCCCTACCCCCGCAACGTCGAGATGGCGCTCGAGGTCGAGCAGATCATCCGTGCCGGCGGTGCGGTGCCGGCCACGATCGCGGTCCTCGACGGGGTGCCGCGGATCGGCCTCACCCGCGACGAGCTCGAGACCCTCGCGACCCACCCCGACGTCGCCAAGGTCAGCATCCGCGACCTGCCCTACGTCATCGCCCGTCGCGCGCACGGCGCCACGACCGTCGCCAGCACCATGCGGCTGGCTGCCCTGGCCGGGATCAGGGTGTTCGTGACCGGCGGCCTCGGCGGGGTGCACCGCGGCGCCGAGACGAGCTTCGACATCTCGGCCGACCTGACCGAGCTGGGCCAGACCGACGTGGCCGTGATCAGCGCCGGCGTGAAGTCGATCCTCGACATCGGCCTGACCCTGGAGTCGCTGGAGACCCTGGGCGTGCCCGTCGTGGTCGTCGGCTCCGACGAGTTCCCGTCCTTCTACTCGCGCGAGAGCGGCCACCCGGCGCCGATGCGGGTCGACGGTGCGGACGACCTCGCCGCGATGATGCGCGCGAAGTGGTCGCTGGGCCTGTCCGGCGGCATCGCGGTCACCAACCCGGTGCCCGTCGAGGACGAGATCCCGGCCGCCGAGATCGGCGTGCTCATCGACCAGGCCCTCGCCGAGTGCGCCGAGCGCGGCATCCACGGCAAGGACATCACGCCCTTCCTGCTGGGCCGGATCGTCGAGCTGTCCGGGGGTGCGAGCCTCGAGACCAACATCGCCCTGGTGCGCCACAACGCCCGGCTGGGAGCCGCGCTCGCGACGGCATACCAGGCACTTTCTCGGGTTTAGGGGGAAAGGTTGCGCTTCACCCGACTTGCGTTGTCGGGTGAAGCGCAACAAAGTCCCTTGACCCGATAAAGGTGAGGTATGCCGCGGGGCCGGCTCCACGGGGTGCGTCCACGGTGCGGGTCGGTCGTCGCTGGGCGGGGTGCGGGCGGGTAGCCTCGGTTCGTATCTGTCCGGCACCGTCTGTTCAGCAATCCGATGGAGAATTCTGTGGCCACCATTGACGCAGTAGGCGCTCGCGAGATCCTCGACTCGCGCGGCAACCCGACGGTGGAGGTCGAGGTGGCGCTGGATGACGGCACCATCGCCCGCGCCGCCGTTCCCTCCGGTGCCTCGACTGGTGCCTTCGAGGCGGTCGAGCGTCGTGACGGCGACAAGAACCGCTACCTCGGCAAGGGTGTCGAGCAGGCGGTGGACGCTGTCCTCGACGAGATCAACCCCAAGCTCGTCGGCTACGAGGCCAGCGAGCAGCGCCTCATCGACGGAGTCATGCTCGGCCTCGACGGCACCGACAACAAGGGCAAGCTCGGCGCCAACGCCATCCTCGGCGTCTCGCTCGCGGTCGCCAAGGCCGCTGCGGAGTCGGCCGGCCTGCCGCTGTTCCGTTACCTCGGCGGACCCAACGCCCACGTCCTGCCCGTGCCGATGATGAACATCCTCAACGGCGGCAGCCACGCCGACTCAAACGTCGACGTGCAGGAGTTCATGATCGCGCCGATCGGCGCCGAGACCTTCCGCGAGGCGTTGCGCTGGGGCGCCGAGGTCTACCACGCGCTCAAGGGCGTGCTGAAGGAGCGCGGCCTGGCCACTGGCCTCGGCGACGAGGGTGGCTTCGCCCCCAACCTCGAGTCGAACCGCGCGGCCCTCGACCTCATCCTCGAGGCGATCGAGAAGGCCGGCTACCAGGCCGGCACCCAGATCGCGCTGGCCCTCGACGTCGCTGCCAGTGAGTTCCACAACGAGGACGGCACCTACCAGTTCGAGGGCGCCGCCAAGTCCTCGGCCGAGATGGTCGACTACTACGCCGACCTCGTCGACTCCTACCCGCTGGTGTCCATCGAGGACCCCCTCGACGAGGAGGACTGGGACGGCTGGAAGGCCATGACCGACCGCCTCGGCGACCGGGTGCAGCTCGTCGGTGACGACCTGTTCGTCACGAACCCGGTGCGCCTGCTGCGCGGCATCGAGTCGGGCACCGCCAACGCCCTCCTGGTCAAGGTCAACCAGATCGGTTCGCTGACCGAGACCCTCGACGCCGTCGACCTGGCCCACCGCAGTGGCTACCGCTGCATGATGAGCCACCGCTCGGGAGAGACCGAGGACGTCACCATCGCCGACCTCGCCGTCGCGACCAACTGCGGGCAGATCAAGACCGGCGCGCCCGCCCGGTCCGAGCGGGTCGCCAAGTACAACCAGCTGCTGCGCATCGAGGAGGAGCTCGACGACGCCGCGGTCTACGCCGGCGCCGGCGCCTTCCCGCGGTTCTCGGCACAGGCCTGACGGCGGGCAGGCAGGGACTGACGATGGCCGACTCGGGACACGGCACGGACGGGCAGGACAAGCCGGTCCGGCGGTCCAGCGCGCCCCGCGCCGGGACCGAGCGCGCCGGGACCCCGCGCGCTGGGACCCCGCGCGCCGGGACCGCCCGCGCCGGGACGTCCCGCGGCAGCTCGACCCGGTCCACCACGGCGCCCCGGTCGACCACCCCTCGCGCCGGCACCGGGCGACCCGGCACGGCGCGGGGGGCGTCGGCCCGACCGGGAGCCGGCCCGGGTCGCTCCCGCGCCACCGCCTCGGGTACGGCCCGCAAGGTGGCCGGCTCGCCGCTCCCGCCCGAGCGGCGCAGCTCCCGCGGGGTGATGCGCGTGGTGGTGCTCGCCTCGATCTTCGTGCTCCTCGCGGTCACCCTGGTCCCGACCCTGCGGTCCTACCTGCGCCAGCAGGGCGAGATCGACGCCCTGCGCGGCCAGGTCAGCCAGCAGCGCCAGGGCGTGAGCGACCTGCAGAAGGAGCAGGCCCGCTGGCACGACGACGCCTACGTGATGCAGCAGGCGCGCGAGCGGCTCAAGTTCGTCAAGGTCGGCGAGAAGTCCTACACCGTGATCGACGGCAAGCCCTCGGCCAAGGCGCTGCCCGGGGTGGCCACGGCGCCAGCGGCCTCGAGCGACCACCCGTGGTACGGCCAGCTCTGGGAGTCGGTGCAGGTCGCCGACGCCGGCCCGGCCGCGACCGGTGCGACCTCCGGCACGACCTCCGGCACCCCGGCCAAGTGAGCGACCAGCCGACCCAGGCCGACCTCGACGCGGTGCAGGCCCAGCTCGGTCGCGTCCCGCGGGGCGTGGCCGCCGTGGCCCACCGCTGCCCCTGCGGCCACCCCGACGTGCTCAAGACCGAGCCGCGCCTCCCCGACGGCACGCCGTTCCCCACGACCTTCTACGCGACCTGCCCCAAGCTGACCGGCGCGATCTCGACGCTCGAGTCCACCGGGCTGATGAAGGAGATGAGCGACCGCCTCGCCGACGATCCCGACCTCGCGGCCGCCTACGCCGCGGCCCACGAGGACTACCTGACGCGTCGCGCCGAGCTGGGCCAGGTCGAGGAGATCGAGGGCATCTCCGCCGGTGGCATGCCCACCCGCGTCAAGTGCCTCCACGTGCTGGTCGGCCACTCGCTGGCCGTCGGCCCCGGCGTGAACCCCCTCGGCGACGAGTCCCTGGCCCTGCTCGACGACTGGTGGGCGTCGGGCTCCTGCGTGGCTGCTCCGGCCGCCGATGGCGAGGAGTGAGCGCGTCATGGGTGCGGTGACCCGCGTCGCTGCAGTCGACTGCGGCACGAACTCGATCCGCCTCCTGGTCGCCGACGTCGACCCGGACCGCGGCACCCTCGTCGACGTCGCGCGTCGCATGGAGGTGGTGCGGCTCGGCTACGGCGTCGACCGCACCGGCCGGATCGACCCCGTCGCCATGGAGCGCACGCTGGCGATGGCCCGTGAGTATGCCGCGCAGTGCCGTGAGCTGGGCGCGGAGCGGGTGCGCTTCGTGGCCACCTCCGCGTCACGAGACGCGGCGAACGCCGACGAGTTCGTGGTCGGCGTGCGGGAAGCCTTCTCCCACTACGGGATCGCGCCCGAGGTCATCTCGGGTGACGAGGAGGCCGCGCTCTCGTTCCGGGGGGCCACGGGCGAGCTGCGGGCACGCGGCATACCCGGTCCGTATCTGGTGGTGGACCTCGGTGGTGGCTCGACGGAGTTCGTCCGCGGCACCGACTCGGTCGAGGCTGCGCGCTCGGTCGACATCGGCTGCGTGCGGATGACCGAGCGGCACCTGCGGTCGGATCCGCCGACCGACACCGAGATCGCGGCAGCAGTGCGCGACATCGATGCTGCGATCGACAGTGCTGCCGAGGTGGTCGACTTCGCGGGGGTCGGGGCGCTGGTCGGGCTGGCCGGCAGCGTCACGACGATCACCGCCCACGCGCTCGGGTTGGCCGCCTACGACCCGCAGCGGATCCACCTCACCGAGCTGGACTCCGACCAGGTCCTGGCGGCCTGTCAGTCGTTGCTGCACCTGACCCGCGCGGAGCGGGCGGCGCTGGGGTTCATGCACCCGGGCCGGGTCGACGTCATCGGGGCAGGGGCACTGATCTGGCACGAGGTGGTGCGCAGGCTGGCCGGTCTGGGCGTGCACCGGGTCATCACGTCGGAGCACGACATCCTCGACGGGATCGCGCTCTCGGCGGCAGCGTCAGCGACGCCGCCGGACTCAGCGGCGGGGGAGTAGGGCGTCGAGCCCGGTCCACACCGTCGACACGACGACGTCGGTCGCCTCCTGCGTCGAGACCCCGGGTCGCCGGGTGCGCCACACGGCGACCCGCTCGCACGCGCCGATGATGACCTCGACGTAGCCCTCGAGCAGCCGGTCGGGCACCCCCGCGAGGGCAGGCGCCTTGCGGAAGGTGGCCATGGTCGCCGCGGACTGCTGCTCGCGGATGCTCTCGATGAGCGGACTGGCCTGCGAGGCGACCGCCCCCTCCTGCTGGATGAGGACGAACGCGTTGGCGTGCTCGTCGATGAACTCGAAGAACGCGCGGACCCCGGCGCGGAACACCACCTCGAGCGGTGCGTCGGCGCCGACGTCCTGCCAGGCCGCCTCGGTCGCCACCCGCAGCTGGGTGCGCGCCCGGGTGATGCAGGCGGAGAGCAGGCCCTCCTTGGAGCCGAAGTACTCGTAGATCAGGGGCTTGGTGACTCCTACCCGCTCGGCGATGTCCTCCATCGTGGTCGCCTGGAATCCCCGCTCCGCGAAGACCTCCTCGGCGATGCGCAGGATCTGCTCCTCGCGCTGGGCACGCGGCATCCGCACGCGCGGCACGGGAGTGGCGATGGGCGGCTGGGGACTCGGCGGCACGCGGCAACTCTACCGTGGCGGCGACCAAACTTACTGATGGTAAGTTGGCGCCATGGCGACACCTCACCACCGGGTGGTCATCGTCGGCACCGGGTTCTCCGGGCTCGGCCTGGCGATCCGCCTCGCCCAGCGCGGCGACCACGACTACGTCGTCCTGGAGAAGGCCGACGAGGTCGGTGGCACGTGGCGCGACAACCGCTACCCGGGCTGCGCCTGCGACGTCCCGTCGCGGCTCTACTCCTTCTCCTTCGCCCAGTTCCCGAGGTGGTCCCGCGACTTCGCGACGGCCGGCGAGATCTGGTCCTACCTGCGCCAGGTCGCCGACCGGTATGCCGTGCGCGACCGGATCGAGTTCGGCGCCGACCTGCGCGCGGCGGAGTTCGACGAGTCGACCGGTCGCTGGACCCTGACCGCCGGCGACGGTCGCCAGTGGACCTGCGACGCCGTGGTCCTCGGCGTCGGAGCCCTGCACGAGCCGAAGCTCCCCGATCTGGAGGGGCTCGAGTCCTTCGCCGGCGAGCTGGCGCACACCGCCAGGTGGCCCGAGGGGACCGAGCTGGCGGGTCGGCGGGTCGGCGTCGTCGGCACCGGGGCGAGTGCCGTGCAGCTGGTCCCCGAGGCCGCGCCCGTCGCAGCCCACACCACCGTCTTCCAGCGGACCGCGGCCTGGACGATGACCAAGCACGACCAGGAGTGGAGCCCCACGCGGCAACGCCTCTTCGCGCGCTGGCCGACCCTGCAGCGGCTGGTGCGCTGGCGGACCTACTGGTCGCTGGAGGCCAGGGCCCCGTTGTTCGTCCGGCTCCCGGGGCTGGCGCGGTTCGTCGAGCGGATCGCCCTGCGCGAGCTGGCTGCGGCAGTCCCCGACCCGGTGACGCGGGCCGCGCTGACGCCCGACTACCGGATCGGCTGCAAGCGGATCCTGCTGTCCAACGACTACTGGCCGACCTTCGCCCGCCCCGACGTCAGCCTCGTGACCGACCCGATCGTGCGGGTCGAGCCCGACGCGGTCGTCACGGCCGACGGCACGCGGCACGAGGTGGACGTGCTCGTCCTCGGGACGGGTTTCGACGTGAGTGGCAGCACCGACCGCATCGACGTCCGCGGTCTCGGCGGACGCACCCTCGCCGACGCCTGGAGCGAGGGGATGCACACCAACCTCGGCATCACCGTGGCGGGCTTCCCCGAGCTCTACCTCCTGCTCGGACCCAACACCGGGCTCGGCCACAACAGCGTCGTCACGATGATCGAGTTCGCCAGCGACTACGTGCTCAAGGCGTTCGACCGGGGCGCGGCTGGTCCCCGGGTCACCACCCGACAGGCCCAGGACGCCTTCACCCGCGAGATGGTGCGGCGCTCCCGTCACACGATCTGGGCCACCGGGTGCCGCAGCTGGTACCTCGACCGGTTCGGCAACAACACCGCCCTGTGGCCGGGCTCGACCCTCGGCTACTGGCTCCGCACCCGCACGGTGGACGACTCCCAGTTCGAAACAGTCAGCCTCCACTCCCCAGCGAAGGAATCCGTTGATGCGCAAGGCATTTGAGCCCAAGGTATCGATCGTCACGGGGGCTGCCTCAGGAATCGGCCGTGCCATCGCCGCTGAGCTCGTCGCCCGCGGCAGCCACGTCGTGGTCGCCGACCTCGACGGCGCCGGGGCGGTCCGGGCCGCCGGCGAGCTGGGCCCGCTGGCCAGCGCAGCCACGCTCGACGTCGCGGACGCGGCAGCCGTCACCGCCCTGGTCAGGAAGGTTGCCGCCGAGCACGGTCGCCTCGACGTGATGGTCAACAACGCCGGCGTCGCGATCGGGGGCCTGCTCGAGGAGCTCGACGAGCGGCACTGGGCCAAGGCGCTCGACGTGAACCTGCGCGGCGTGATCAACGGGGTCACGGCGGCATACGAGGTGATGCGCCCGCAGGGCAGCGGTCACATCCTCAACACCGCCTCGCTCGCGGGCCTGATCCCGGCCCCGGCGATGTTGCCCTACACGACCACCAAGCACGCCGTGGTGGGGCTCTCGACGGCGCTGCGCGCGGAGGCGGCGAGCCAGGGCGTGCAGGTGAGCGTGCTGTGCCCCGGCTTCGTCGACACCCCGCTGCTCGACGACGTGTATGCCGCGCCCGACAGCTTCGGGGGCAGCAGCGTCCGGGCCCGGGTCCGGCTGATGCAACCGAAGTTCCTCACGGCGGAGCAAACCGCGAAGGCGGCAGTCGACGGCCTCGCCGCGAACAAGGCAGTCATCCCGGTGGGGCTCCTCGCACACTTCATGTGGCGCCTGGTGCGCTATGCGCCGCCGGTGGCGCGGGCGGTCATCCAGGGGCAGGCGACCGGTCACCGTCGGCTCAACCAGAGGTCCGCCGCCAGGGCTGCCAAGGCCGGGCGGCGATGAGTTCGCGCGGTCCCCGTGGAAAGTCGGCCAACTGGCCCCCTTTCCAGGCCACGTCGCGCAGATCGCCTGGAAAGGGGGCCAGTTGGCCCCAAATCTCGAGGACGGGGGCACGACGGGTCAGTTGGGGTTGCTGAGCCCGACCAACAGCACGACGCACGCCCCGGCCGCGAGGACGAACACGATCGCCAGCCCGGCGAGCATGCCCACCATGATGAAGCGCGTGCTCTCGCGCACGAGGCCGACGATGAACGCCGCCAGCAGCCCGACGTTGAGCCCCAGGGTCGCGATGGTGCTGAGCTCGTTCGGGAGGTTGACCGCATTGCCGACGACTGTGGGGAGGGACTCCAGCCCACCCACGAGGAACAGCGCGGGGATGCACAGGGCCACCCCGATCCAGAACTTCGCGACGTTGGAGCGTCCCCGTCGCCGAGCCGGCTGTGTCATGAGCGTTCCCCTCAGTCGATCCAGGCATAGATGCCGATGCACGCCGCCGCGGCGAGCACGGTGAGGTAGAGCAGGACCAGGCGGGTGTCGCCGAGCTTGCAGCGCGAGCGCAGCAGCCCACCCCGCCGTGCCTTGGCGTAGCCGACGATGGCGAGGACCGCGAACCCGAGCAGCGCCACTGGTCCCAGGACCCACCCCAGCAGTGCGATGGTGGCGAAGACGCACAGTCGCAGCGGGTCGTAGGGGGCCGTCGGCCCGTGATCGCCCTGCGCGTCGCCCTGCGCGGCGTGCGGCGGCGCCACCTGGCGCGGGTCCGGGCCGGTCATGGCGTAGCCCTGGTCGAGGTGAGCGGGAGGCCGACGGCAGTCGAGATCCGTTGCCGCGACAGGGGTGCCCAGGCCTGCACTGCACAGAACGGTGCGCACTGGTGGCCGCCGTCGTCGCTCACCGTGGCCACGTGGACGCAGCACTGGGTCAGGCGCTCCTCGATCATCGTGTTCATGTCCATGAACGGCTTCACGGTGATCCGCAGGACGCGCTCGCCCAGCAGGGAGCGGAGCTTCTCGCGCTGGCCGGGGAGTCGACCGGCGGCCAGGGTCGCGAGGGTGCCGATGCCCAGGTCGCACCCACTGCAGACGTCGCGCCAGATCCCGGCCATCGACGGGTGCGACAGCGACGACTGCTCCGACAGCAGGTCGAGCAGTGACTGCTTGACGGCTGATCGCAGCGATGCGGGAAGGGCGTCGTCGGCGATGCGGTTGGCGAGCACGTCGGGCTCGAGGTCGAGCCACTGCTTGAGCCGCTCGGGGCCGACGAGCGAGACCAGCGAGCGCCAGCTCCCGGAGTCGTCACGAAGGAGGTAGCCCACCGAGCAGCAGTGCGGGTGCGAGCAGGGCAGGGCGGTCAGGTCGCGCCAGGTCACCTGCCCGGCAGTCTGCCCGTCGAGCCGGGCGAGGACGCCGGTGTGGGTGAGCCGGTCGTGGGGGTCGATGCCGGCGCTGCGGCCGGAGCCGAACACCGGCTGGATCGTCACGCCGCCGACGTAGGGGGTGTCGAGGGCGCGCTTGACCACGAACCCGATCTCGTCGTCGTTCACGCCCAGTGCGGCGGTCATCGTCAGGGTGGTGAAGATTCCGGCGCCCGACAGGCGGTCGATCGCCTGCTCCTTGAACCGGCGGATGTCGGCACCCCGGTGGTGGATGGAGGCCTGCGCCGACTCGCCGTCGTACTGCAGGTAGACCTCGACCCGGTCGCGGTGCCTGCGCAGGAGGTCGAGCAGCGCGTCGTCCTTGGCGATGGCGATCCCGTTGGTGTTGACCAGGACCCGCACGATGGGCCGGGTCGCCACGGCGTCGAGCAGCTCGGGCAGCCACGGGTACAGGGTCGGCTCGCCCCCGCTGAGCATGAGCACGTCGATCCGGCCGTTCTCCCGCGACAGCCGGGCGTCGACCGAGGCCAGCACCTGGTCGAGCGGCACGACCGACGCGAGGGCCGGCGCCGAGGCGGCGAAGCAGGTCGGGCACTTGAGGTTGCAGTGGTCGAGCAGGTCCTCGAGCAGGATGCAGGTGTGCTGGGTCTGCATCTCGGGCAGACCGTCGGCGTAGGCAGCCGGCACCGGCGCGAAGTTCCCGGCCAGGTCGGGCGTGTGCACCTTGGTGGGGGCGGTCCACTGCTCGAGGTAGCTCAGGATCTCGGGCGACTCGTCGTAGAGGGTGCGCACCAGGCCGTGGGACGCACACCCGCGCTCGAGCCAGATCCGACCCTCGCGCTCCACGAGCCACCCGGACAGTCGGTGCACCTCCGTGAGGGGGCGGTCGGGCCGCTCCTCGTGGCACAGGGGGCAGAAGGCGTTGACGTAACGGTGGATGCGGTCGCCACGCAGCGGCATACCGGGTCCGGTGCGGGTGCTCACACGACCACTGTCTCGTGCCGCAGCCCGCGGTAGGCGCCGCGACGCGCTTGCACCGCCACCCGCGCGAGGATCCACGGCACGGTCACGGCGAGGAAGAGCTGCGGCCGGGTCAGCCCCAGCCAGGCGACCTCGTTGCCCCTGACGTACTCGAGGAAGAAGCGGGCGACGCCATAGGCGCCGAGGTACCAGACCAGCAGCTCACCGCTCGGCACGCGGCGGTGGCGGAGCCACCACCAGATGACGGCGAAGGCCGCGGCGTGGAAGACGATCTCGTAGACGAACGACGGGTGCAGGGGTATGCCGGCCGGCGCGCCCGTGCGCGCGGCGGCAGCGTCGTCGAGGGTGATCCCCCACGACGTCCCGGTGGGGCTGCCGGGACGCTCGGTGAGCAGGCAGCCGACCCGGCCCACGGCCATGCCCAGTGCGACCGCCGGCGCGAAGAGGTCACCGGTGCGGGGCCGGTAGCCACTGAGGCGCTTGGCGATGTGCACGCCGGCCCACGCCCCGACCAGGCCGCCGAGGATGCTGCGGTTGCCGTAGGCCCACTGCTCCGTGAGGGAGGCGTTCTGGCGCAGGTCGAGGTGCTGGAGCCACGTGCCGAGCCGCATGAACACCGCTCCGCCCACGAGGCCTCCGGTGACCACGATGAGCAGGCGCTCGTCCGTCGTCCCGCGCCGACGGGCCTCGACCGCGAACACCGCGAGGGCCGTCAGGACGCCGAGCGCGACGAACACCGCGTGGGCGTCCACCCCGAACACCGTGGGAACCACCGACACCCCTCCCTTCCGAGGTCGTGGGTGCCGGCACGCGTCATGGCGCGGGCTGCCACACCCGACTGAAGGGTGGCACGGATGGGGCGGCTCCGCGGCATACTTGGCCCGCCCCCGTGGCCCAACTGGCAGAGGCAGGCGACTTAAAATCGCCACAGGTGCGGGTTCGACCCCCGTCGGGGGCACCAGTGCGCTGGGTCGTGGTCAGAGGTCGACGTCGGCCCAGATCGCGGCGTGGTCCGAGGCGGCGTCCTGCTCGCGCGTGAGCGTCGGGTACATCTCCCAGCGACCGGAGGCGGTCCACACCCCCTTGCGGAAGATTCCGGACGCCGTGACCGCGGCGAAGACGGCCGGGGAGCAGAGGATGTAGTCGATCTTGTTGCCGGCCCGACCCGTCGTGTAGGTGCCCGGCCACCCGCCGTCGTCGAAGCTCGGGTGGGTGGCGATGTCCCGCAGGTCGGTGGGTGCCGCCGCCGAGCCCACGAGCAGGGGGGCCAGGGGCCCCGAGTCGGGGGTGTCGTTGAGGTCGCCGAGGACGACGATGTTCGCGACGCCCTCTGCGCGACGAGCCCGGTAGATCTCGGCCACCCGTTCGGCCTGTCGCTGACGTCGCCGGTTGGAGTCGCTCGCGCTGCCGTAGCCCTTGGACTTGAAGTGGTTGACCATCACCAGCAGCGTCGCGCCGCTCGGCAGGGTGACGGTGTACTCGGGGCAGTCGCGGCCGAAGATGGGCCCGGCGAGGTCGGCGTCGTCGACGTGGCTGACGATCCGCTCGATCACGTGGTCGCCGCGGGTCATGACCCCCACGTCGATGCCGCGGTCGTCGTTGCCGTCGATGAGCATGATGTGGCCGTAGATGCGATCGCTGATCGGGCGCAGCAGGTCGACGTTGAAGCGCTGCAACGCGATCCGGCTCTCCGCCTCCACGACCCCGAGCACGTCGGCCGCGACGTCGTGGACGACCTGCGCGGTGTGCCGGACCGCGAGCTCGGTCACGGCCTGGGTCTTCAGCTCGAGCCACCCGACCCAGTCGGGCCGACCGTCCGCCACGACGACCATGCCGCCGGCTTTCGGCCTGGTGATGAGGCGGCCCCGGTTCTGGCGGAGGATGACGTACGTCCCGCTGTCGGCCTTGTCCAGACCCAGCGCGACCAGCCACTTCACGATGTTGGCCTTGTCGGTCGCCGAGTATGCCGCGTGCTGGAGGGTGCGGGTCAGCTTGGCGTAGGTGTCGAGGAGGGTCCGGTGCGTCGACCAGTCGTCGGCCGCGAGCAGCCGGGCGCGGTCGAACAGGTTCTCGACGTTGAAGCTCGCGATCCTCACGACACCAGAGTCCCGCGCCCGACGCCGGCGCACCAGTGGACAGCGGGGGTCGTCTTCGCCATCCACAGGAGGGTGGCCCGGGAACTTTCACCCCGGTTCCGCACGTAGTCTGGGGTGAGCGGCCGACCGCAGGGCCGCCCTACGCCTCCAAGGAGACAGCATGGCCAGCAACCCGGTGTTCGACCGGATCGAGAAGGAGTCCCGCCAGGGCTATGCCGGGTTCGGTCGCAGCGGTGCGCCCGCCCAGCAGCCGACGGCCGGCATGGCGTCCACCGACGGCATGACCAGCCAGCAGCTCCAGGACCTCTACAACCAGCCCTCCGCCGGGCCGGTCCAGACCAAGCGCCTCACCATCGACGACGTCGTGATGAAGACGACTGGCCTGTTCGCCATCGTGCTGGTCATGGCCGTGGTGGGGTGGCGGCTCACCCCGAGCTACGGCATCGGCCTCATCCTCGGCGGCATCGCGGTCACCCTGGTGCTCGGTCTGGTCATTGCGTTCAAGAAGACCATCAGCGTGCCGCTCATCGTCACGTATGCGGTCGTCGAGGGGCTGTTCGTCGGCGCCATCAGCAACTACTACAGCCTCGCGTTCGACCCGCCGGAGCAGACCGACGTCTTCCGTGGCATCGTCGCGCAGGCCGTGATCGCTACGCTTTCGGTGTTCGCAGGCACGCTGTTGGCCTACAAGACCGGGCTCATCAAGGTGACGGCCAAGTTCCGTCGGATCGTCACCATGGCGGTCATCGGCTACACCATCTTCTCGCTCATCAACCTCGCCTACGCCTGGATCGGCAACCACGCCTTCGGCATCGGCGGGACCGGCGCCCTCGGCATCGGCATCTCGCTCTTCGCCATCGGTCTGGCCGCTGCGATGCTCGCGGTCGACTTCGACTCGATCGACCGGGCCATCGCGGCAGGCGCCCCGGAGAAGTACTCCTGGCTGCTCGCCCACGGCCTCATCGTCACCATCGTGTGGCTCTACCTCGAGATCCTGCGTCTGCTCGGGCGTCTGCGCAGCAACTAGCGTGACCCCGAGATCGCCTGTTCCGCAGGAGGTTTCGGCCGAACTGCAACGCGTGGTCCGGCGGTGGCAACAGCTGCCGCTGGACCACGCGCTGTCATGTGCGCCGACCGTCCGCGGTCTGCTCGACGACCTGGCCGAGCGCGCTGCCGTGACCTCCGCGCACGGGTCGCCCGCCACTGTCCCGGACCTGGGGCCGGCCGTCCTCATGGACCAGCTGACCGTCCTCGTCTACGACGTCTGCGCAGCGGGCGGCGCAGCGTCGGACGACCTGACCACGCGCCTGGCAGACCTGCGCCGCGAGCTGGCCTGACCGCCCTCCCGGAGCCAAGCCATGCAAAAGGCGAGTTAGCGCCAGGGCTGGCGGCGCTAACTCGCCTTTTGCATGACTGGGCGTCGCCGCAGCGCCGTCCCGGCTGACGCTCAGGTGCGCAGGTGGGCCACGTTCGTCCACCCGGGGTCCGGAGTGACCCTGATCCGGACGTCCTGCGGCCATGGGTCGCACACCGCCGCGAGCGACGGTACGGCGTCGTCAGCGGTGGAGTCGACGTAGACGTGCAGCAGCCGCACCCCCGCGTGGGACTGGTGGGCCACCACCCGGCCGCTGTCGCCGAGCGCCTGGTTGATCGCGTCCTCGAGGGTTCGGAGCTCGGTCAACGCGTCCTGGCCGGGCAGGCCCGACTCGGTCTGGTCGGTGTAGGGGACGGCGACCGCGGCGTGGGTGTCGAGGTCGGGCGCCGTGGCGGAGTGGAGTGGGATCTGGGCCATCGCCAACACCGGACCGCCCTCGCCCTCGCCGTTGAGGATCGCCCAGTGTGGCTGGCCGTCCTCGTCGGTGGACTCGGCCTCGAGGTCGCGGACGACCGCCCGCAGCCCGGCCAACCCGAACCCGTCCAGAGGCGGTACGACAGAGGGCGTCACCTCGCCGACCCAGAGCTCGACGCCGGTCTCGCCCAATGCGGTGTCGAGGGCGAGGAAGGTGATGGTGACCCGTGCGCGTTCATCGAGCGATGCGAACGCGGGGTGGTGCACGGACACGTCGACCCTGGATCCCTCCCGTCGAGCGCCCAGCACGAGGTCTGCGAACGAGATGGTCTGGCCGCCCACCTCGAGCGTCATCGACTCGGGCTCGCGGTTGGCCTGGCGCGAGTCCGCGAACTCCCACGTGGCGTCCGCAGCGGGGGCGCCCTTGACCCACCGACGGGCCGCGCCGCGAAGCGCCGCATCTCCCTCAGGACTGACCACCAGGCAGTGCTCCGCCTCGCGACCCGGGCTGAGCTCCCACGCCAGCCCGGGGTGCACGGCTGAGACGCGGTGGCTCATCGCGGCGACCAGGTCGTCATGGGGGCTGCCCGCGATGCTGGCATCGGCGAGGGCGCGGCCCTCGGTGGCCCACCAGTCCCAGAAACCGGTCACCGACTCTTGCGAGCCGTGCCCGTCCCGGTCGTCACGGCCCTTCCTGCGGCTGAAGATCCCCATGGGCCAGTCTTGCGGGCGCAGGCAGACGAGAGGCCCGAAACCGTGGATCCGGCGGGGTGCCGGGGTCGGTTTCGGGCCTCTCGACGCTCCGCTCAGCTCAGGCGCTCGTAGATGATGGCCATGCCCTGGCCGCCACCGACACACATCGTCTCCAGGCCGAACTGCCCATCGCGGGCCGCGAGGCCGTTGAGCAGGGTCGTCGTGATCCGCGCCCCGGTCGAGCCAAAGGGGTGGCCGAGGGCGATGGCGCCACCGTGCACGTTGAGCTTGTCGAAGTCCATGCCGAGGTCGTCGGCGGACGGCAGCACCTGCGCGGCAAAGGCCTCGTTGATCTCGTAGAGGTCCAGGTCGCCGATCGTCATGCCGGCCCGGGCCAGCGCCTGCCGCGAGGCCTCGACCGGCCCGAGGCCCATGATCTCGGGGGAGAGACCAGAGACACCGGTGGACACCACGCGCGCCAGCGGGGTGAGCCCGAGCTCCTTGGCCCTGGTGTCGCTCATGACCACCACGGCCGCAGCACCGTCGTTGAGCGGGCAGCAGTTGCCGGCGGTGATCGTGCCCTGCTCGCGGAAGACCGGGTTGAGGCCCTGGAGTGCCTCCAGCGTCACGCCGGCTCGCGGGCCGTCGTCCTTGCTGACGACCGTGCCGTCGCCGAGCGTGACCGGGGCGATCTCGCGCTCGAAGAAGCCGTCGGCGATCGCCTTCTCGGCGCGGTTCTGCGACGAGACGCCCCACTCGTCCTGGCGCTCCCGGGAGATGCCCCGCAGGGTGGCGACGTTCTCGGCGGTCTGCCCCATCGACAGGTAGACGTCGGGCAGCAGGCCCTCCTGGCGCGGGTCGGCCCAGGTCTCGTTGCTCTTGGCGATCTGCTCGCTGCGGGCTGCGGAGCCGGCGAACTTGGGGTTCTGGTCGTCACCGGAGGAACCACCGGCACCAGCCCAGTTGGTGTACTGCGAGACGCACTCGACGCCGCCGGAGACGAAGATGTCGCCCTCGCCGGCCTTGATCGCGTGGTAGGCCATCCGCGTGGTCTGCACGGACGAGGCGCAGAACCGGTTGATGGTCGAGCCGGGCAGCCCGTCGAACCCGGCGAGCACGGCCACGACGCGGGCCATGTTGGACCCGTGGCGGCCGGACGGCTCGGCGCAGCCCCAGTAGAGGTCCTCGACCAGCGTGGGGTCGAGCTCGGGGATCTTGGCCAGCGCCGCCGAGATCACCTGCACCGACAGGTCGTCGGGACGCATCTCCTTCAGCGAGCCCTTGAACGCGCGCCCGATGGGCGTGCGGGCGGTCGAGACGATGACTGCTTCGGTCACGGGGTCCTCCTCATGCAACAGCTGCGAGGGGCCGCGAGATAAGCGGCCGCTTAGTCAGCCTCGATGGTATGCCGTGCGGCTGGGTCTGCGACTGTGGCGTTGCTCTCGTCGGCGCGGGCGTCGGCTCGGCCGGTCCCAGCTCGACCGACCGCACCTGCCGCACCTGCCGCACCAGCGGCACCGTCGGGGCCAGGCGGCAGCCCACTGTCGTCGACCCGGTGGGACTCGGCCTGGTGGGACTCGGCCTGGCGGTCGGGCACGGCATCGTGCGGTCGGCGCAGCAGCACTGCCCAGCGACCGCGGGGGCCGCGGGCCTGGCCAGCGATCTTCGTCGCGGAGACCTCGGTGCCGGGGTCGCGGACCGCGTACTGGGCGGCGACGGCGACCGGGCCCACGCCCTCACCACGGCGGGTGTCGGGAGCGCGCTCCTCGCTCGGCTCGCCGATCCGGACCCCGAGAGCGGCGTAGACGCTCGGCAGCAGCGCGGCGGCCGCCCGGGCGTAGCCGGCAGGGGAGGGGTGGAACCGGTCAGCGCTGAACATCTCGTGCGGCCGCTCCGCGAACTCGGGGCCCAGCAGGTCGCCGAGCGACACGGTGCGGCCACCCGCCTCGACCACGGCGACGGTCTGGGCCGCGGCCATGTCGCGGGACCACCGACGCCCAATGAGGCGCAGCGGCTGGGGGATCGGCTGGATCGTGCCGAGGTCGGGGCAGGTGCCCACGACGACCTCGGTGTCGAGGGCCCGCAGCGCCCGGACCGTGGTCTCGAGGTGGCGCACGGCGATGGCCTTGTTGATGCGATGGGTCACGTCGTTGGCCCCGACCATGATGATCGCGACGTGCGGTCGCGCCACCTGGTCGAGGGCGTTGACGAGCTGGAGCTCGAGCCCTGAGGACTCGGCTCCGACGACGGCGGTGTTGGTGAGGCGGACCGGGCGACCGGTGAGGGCGGAGACGCCGTTGGCGATGATCGCGCCGACTGTCTGGTAGCGGTGGTCGGCACCCATCCCCGCGGCCGATGAGTCGCCCAGGACGACGAGCTCGACCGGGTCGCCCACGCCGGCACCGTAGATCCCGTTGTCGTCGGGGGAGCCGTCGAACGGCTGGCCCACGATGCGGCGGGCCACCTTCGCCTCGGCCTTGAGCACGCCGTAGCCGAGCGCGCCGAGCGCACCGATGCCCGCAGCGAGGCCGCCCCCACCGTAAGCGGCGGTGGCGGCGATCTTGCGGGCCCGTCGTGCCCGGCTCATGGGCCAGCCCCTCTCGTCCGTGGTCCCTCTGACGGTAACGCTCGATGCTGACATGGTGATCCCCCTCCCCCTCGATGGTGCGACCGGGGCGTGTGCTTGGCATCCCCCAGTTGGCGGAGAGCCCGCCGACCGGCCCGCCGGGCGGTCCGAGGGCCTGTCCAGCATCTGAGAGGATGGCGGGGTGAAGTACGCAGAGCACATCGCCGACCTCGTCGGGAACACGCCCCTCGTCAAGCTGAACTCGGTCACCGAGGGGATCGCGGCCACGATCCTCGCCAAGGTGGAGTACATGAACCCGGGCGGGTCGGTGAAGGACCGCATCGCGCTGAAGATGATCGAGGCGGCCGAGGCCTCCGGCGAGCTCAAGCCGGGCGGCACCATCGTCGAGCCGACCTCCGGCAACACCGGGGTCGGACTGGCCCTGGTGGCCCAGCGCAAGGGCTACAAGTGCGTCTTCGTCTGCCCCGACAAGGTGAGCCAGGACAAGCGCGACGTCCTCAAGGCCTACGGCGCGGAGGTCGTGGTCTGCCCGACCGCCGTGGCGCCCGACCACCCGGACTCCTACTACGAGACGTCCGACCGCCTGGTCCGTGAGATCGACGGCGCGTGGAAGCCCAACCAGTACGCCAACCAGAACGGTCCCGCCTCGCACTACGAGTCGACCGGCCCGGAGGTGTGGGACGACACCGACGGCAGGGTCACGCACTTCGTCGCGGGCGTCGGCACCGGAGGCACCATCACCGGCACCGGCCGCTACCTGCGCGAGGTCTCGGAGGCGCGCGACGGTGGACGCGTGCGCATCATCGGCGCCGACCCGGAGGGCTCGGTCTACTCCGGTGGCACCGGTCGCCCCTACCTCGTCGAGGGCGTCGGAGAAGACTTCTGGCCGACCGCCTACGACCCGGCCGTGGTCGACGAGGTCATCGCGGTCAGCGACGCAGACTCCTTCGAGATGACCCGCCGCCTCGCCAAGGAGGAGGGCCTGCTCGTGGGCGGCTCCTGCGGCATGGCGGTCGTCGCCGCGCTGCGGGCGGCCAAGGACCTGCCGGCCGATGCCGTCGTCGTCGTGCTGCTGCCCGACAGCGGTCGTGGCTACATGTCGAAGATCTTCAACGACGACTGGATGAACTCCTACGGCTTCATGCACACCCACACCGAGACGACGGTCGGCGAGGTGTTGCACCGCAAGGCCGGCGACATCCCCGCGCTCGTCCACACGCACCCGACCGAGACGGTCCGCGACGCCATCGAGATCCTCCACGAGTACTCCGTCTCGCAGATGCCGGTCGTCAAGGCCGAGCCGCCCGTGATGGCGGGCGAGGTCGCCGGCTCGGTCAGCGAGCGCGCCCTGCTCGAGGCGCTGTTCAACGGCAGTGCGCACCTCACCGACTCGGTCGACAAGCACATGGAGCCGGCGCTGCCCCTGGTCGGCGCCGGTGAGGCTGTCACCGCGGCTCGCCACGAGCTCGAGAAGCACGACGCGATCATGGTGGTCGAGGACGGCAAGCCGGTCGGGGTGCTGACCCGCGCCGACCTGCTGATCGCCTTGGTGGACTAAGGGATTCGTCGACCAGACACCGACCGGCGCAGCGCGTCGGTCACCGCAGCCGTCGCGCCATGTCCGGGCGCGGCGGCTGCGCCGCGTCCGGGTGCAGGATGCCGGCCAAGGCCTCGACCCCGTCGACGAGGCGAGGTCCGGGGCGGGCGAAGCTGGCGTTCGCGTCGACCGCCCACACGGGTATGCCGTCGGGCAGCTCCCCGTCATCGATCGCCTTGCGTGCCAACGCCGTCGAGCCCTCGAGGTCGTAGCCGCACGGCGCACACACGATCACCTCGGGGGCGCTGTCGCGCACTGCTTCCCAGGTGACGCGCACCGACTTCTCGCCGGCGGTCCCGAGCGCGTTGGTGCCCCCGGCCCGGGTGACCATCTCCGGCACCCAGTGGCCGGGCGCGAAGGCCGGGTCGGTCCACTCCAGCACCAGCGCGCGCGGGCGGGAGGTGGCGCGCACGGCCGACTCCACGGCATACAGGCGGTCGTGGAGCTCGGCCACGACGGCAGCCGCGCGCTCGGCGGTGCCGGTCGCGCACCCCAGCGTGGTGATCGAGCCGATCACCTCGTCGAGGGTGTGGGGGTCGATGGTGAGGACCTCGGCGCGGCAGCCGAGGTAGGCCAGCGCGTCGTCGACGACGGAGACGTCCACGGCGCAGACGGCGCACAGGTCCTGGGTGACCACGAGGTCGGCGTCCAGAGCTCCGAGGGCTCCGGCGTCGAGGTGGTAGAGGTCTTCTCCCGCTGCCATGGCCTTGCTGACGAACGCGTCGATGTCGCTCGCCGAGAGGCCCTCGGGGATGGCGGTCGTGGAGACGATGGTGCGCTCACGGGCCTCGGCCGGGGTGTCGCACTCGAAGGTGACGCCCACGACCTGGTCGCCGGCGCCGAGCGCGAACAGGATCTCCGTCGTCGAGGGCAACAGGGACACGATCCGCATGCCGCGACCATACGCGGGGCCCGTCCCGCGGCATACCGCAGCCTTGGGTGCGCGGGTTAGGTTGACACCATGGAGAACTGGGAATCTCCGGTGGAACGCGCCATCCGTGAGGCGCAGGAACGCGGGGAGTTCGACAACCTGCCCGGGACCGGGAAGCCGCTGCGCAGCCTCGGCGACCCGGAGCGGGACGACCCGGACTGGTGGGTCAAGCAGCTGGCCGAGCGGGAGCACCTCGACCTGTCCGGAGCGCTGTCCCCGCCGTTCGCGCTGCGCAAGGAGGCGGCCACCTTCCCGGGGTCGCTGCTCGACCTGCGCACCGAGGCGAGCGTCCGGGCCGTGCTCGAGGACTACAACCACCGCGTGAAGACGGACCGCCTGCGTCCAGGCGTCGGGGCGAGCTTCCCGATCTGGGCGCCGCTGGTCGACGTCGACGACCTGGTCGAGCAGTGGCGTGAGCTGCGCGAAGCCACGAGAGCCTCCGCCTCCGGAGGGACCGCCGACCTCACAGCTCCAGCAGCATCACGTGCAGGCCGACCCGGCCGTGCGTCCTGGATTCGAAGGCTCCTGGGACTGTCGTGAGGATCCTGAAGCCGAGGTCCTGCCAGAGGCGCACGGCCACCACGGCGTTGAACTGGATCGCCGCATAGCCCTGGTCCCGGTGCCACGCCACCACGTCCTCGGCGAGGGTGCGGCCCACCCCCTTGCCCCGGGCCGCCGATGCCACCATGAAGCTCGCGGTGCCGACGTGCGAGCCACGCCCCGGGCGGTTCGGGCCCATCTTCGCACTGCCGAGCAGGCTGCCGTCCTGCTCCACGGCGACGACCGTCCGCCCAGAGGGCGACTCGAACCACAGGTCGTGGATCTGGGCGTCGGTCAGGTCGTCGGGGTAGGCGTAGGTCTCGCCGGCATCGACGACCTCACGGAAGATGACTGCGAAGGCCGGCAGGTCCGACTCGACTGCCTCGCGGATGACCACGCGACGACCCTATGACCTGACGCTGACGGTCTCAGCCGCCGAGGTCGCTCGAGTCGTTGACGCGCAGGACGCTCTCCTGGCTCGGCAGCTGGTCCTGCTTCACGATCCCCACCGGGCAGGTCATGCCGTTGGGCCCGTGGTTGCAGTAGCCGCCGGGGTTCTTGTAGAGGTACTGCTGGTGGTAGTCCTCGGCGTAGTAGAACGTGCCGGCATCCCCGGCTGAGCGCAGCTCGGTCGTGATCGTGCCGAAACCGTTGTCGGTCAACACCTTCTGGAACGCCTCACGGGTCGCCTCGGCGGCGCGCTCCTGGTCGGGGGTGGTCCAGTAGATCGCCGACCGGTAGGCCGTGCCGATGTCGTTGCCCTGCCGGTTGCCCTGCGTCGGGTCGTGGTTCTCCCAGAACTCCTTGAGCAGCAGCTCGGGGCTGGTCTGCTCCGGGTCGTAGGCGACCAGCACGGCCTCGGCGTGACCGGTCAGGCCGGTGCAGGTCTCCTCGTAGGTGGGGTTCGGGGTGAGGCCGCCCATGTAGCCCGCGGCCGTCGTGACGACCCCCGGGAGCCGCCAGAAGATGCGTTCGGCGCCCCAGAAGCAACCCATCGCGAGGTAGAGCACCTCGGTGTCCTCGGGCCAGGGGCCCTCGAGCGGCGTGTGCAGGACGACGTGCTCGTCGGCGATGTGGAACGGACGCGTCTCGCGTCCGCGCAGGGCGTTCTCGGCGGTGGGCAGGGTGGTCTTGGCGCGCGATCCGAATATCACGACTGGTCCAACGCAGGCCGTCGCACGACTGTTCCGGCCGGACCTTACGGCGGGATGACGCCCCGGCCGCTTCGCCAAACTCGCTGGCTTCCCCCTGTTCGCTCGGCGAAGGTGGACCCATGGTCACCATCACCCTGGTCGAGGACCCCGACGACGCGCAACGGCAGCTGTTCGACGACTGGGCGGGGGTGCTCGTCGCGGACGGCCGCCACCAGTTCGGGCCGGACCACAGTGCCCACTCGGTCGAGGAGCTCCGCGAGATGGGGCGCAGCACCGACCGGCGACGGATCTGCTGGGCGGCCGTCGACAGGTCGGGCGCCGTGGTCGGCTCGGCGGCCCTGACGATGCCGCAGCACGACAACCTCTCGCAGGCCCTGGTCATGGTCATCGTCCACCCCGACCACCGCCGAGGCGGGGTGGGCACCGCGCTGCTCGAGCAGGTCGAGTCAACGGCTCGCGACCACGACCGCACCGTCCTCCTCACCGAGACCCAGTGGCTGGTGGGTGCGCGCGACGAGAGCGGCGAGGAGTTCGCCGCACGTCGTGGGTATGCCGGCGCGCAGACCGTGCTGCGCAGCTCACTTCTCCTGCCCGCGGACCGGGACCGGCTGGAAGCCGCCCTGGAGGGGGACGACGCGGACGGGTACGTCGTGCAGACCTGCTGGGACGGCATACCGGAGGCCTGGCTGGCGGGGCGGGCGGAGCTGAGCCGACGGATGAGCACCGACATCCCGATGGGCGACCTCCAGCTCGAGGAGGAGCGCTGGGACGAGGAGCGGGTGCGCACGGAGTACCAGCGGATCGCGGCCATGGGCCGGCGCGTGGTGGACACCTTCGCCGTGGTCGAGGCCACCGGTGAGCTGGTCGGCTACACCCAGGTGCAGGTGCCCCGCGCGAACCCGGTGGTGGGCTTCCAGCAGGACACGCTGGTGACGCGCGAGCACCGAGGCCACCGGCTCGGGCTGCGGCTCAAGGCGGCCGGCACGCTGGCCCTCATGCAGGAGCTGCCCGACACGAGGTCGGTGCGCACCTGGAACGCCGACGACAACGCACCGATGCTGGCGGTCAACCGCGCGCTCGGCTACGTCCACGACGCGATGATGCGCGAGTGGCAGAAGGTGGTCACGTCGTGATCGACGACCCGGTCGACGTCGACCTGGGCACGGTGGTCTCGATCCACGTCGCCAAGGCGACCAAGCTCCCCATGCGGCCGGTGGAGTCGGTCGTCGCCGAGGCCGGCGTCGGACTGGTCGGCGACCGCTACCACGGCTCCAGGCACCGCCACGTGACCGTGCAGTCGGCCGGGGCGCTGGCGGAGGCGAGCCAGGCGCTGGGGGCCGAGGTCGAGCCGGGCGCGACGCGTCGCAACGTCACCCTGTCCGGCGGTCCGGTCCCCAGCCGGCCGGGCACCCGGGTGCGGATGGGCGAGGCCCTGCTGGAGGTCGTGCGCCCTGCCGCGCCGTGCCGGTTGATGGACGACCTCATCGCCCCCGGGGCCATGAAGGCGCTGCACGCGCGTGGCGGCACGGTGTTCCGGATCCTCGAGGGAGGGGTCATCCGGGTGGGCGACCCGGTGGTGCGAGAGGGCTCCTGAGCGGGGGCTAGCCTTGCCGCCATGACGGAGCAGCACAGCACTGACCACGGCTTCTCCACGCGTGCGATCCACGCGGGGCAGGAGCCTGACGCAGGCACCGGAGCGGTGATCACCCCCATCTTCCAGGTGTCCACCTACAAGCAGGACGGGATCGGTGGTTTCCGCGGTGGCTACGAGTACAGCCGCTCGGCCAACCCGACCCGCACCGCCCTGGAGGAGTGCTTCGCGGCGCTCGAGGGGGGCGCCCGCGGCTTCGCCTTCTCGTCGGGCCTGGCCGGTCAGGACACCGTGCTGCGGGCCCTCCTCACGCCCGGTGACCACGTGGTCGTCCCGAGCGACGCGTACGGCGGCACGTACCGGCTCTTCAACAAGGTCCTGACCACGTGGGGTGTCGACCACACCATCGCGCCGATGGGCGACCTCGACGCAGTGCGGGCCGCGATCCGCCCGGGCAGCACCAAGATCCTGTGGGTCGAGACGCCCACCAACCCGTTGCTCGGCATCGCCGACATCGCCGCCCTGGCCGAGCTCGCCCACGCGGCCGGTGCGCTGCTGGTGGTCGACAACACGTTCGCCTCGCCCTACCTGCAGCAGCCGCTGGCCCTCGGTGCCGACATCGTCACGCACTCGACGACCAAGTACTGCGGCGGCCACTCCGACGTCGTCGGTGGCGCCGTCGTCGTGGGCCACGACATCAGCGTGCCGGGCTTCGAGGACGCGGTGGATCGCGTTGCCTTCCACCAGAACTCGATGGGCGCGGTCGCCGGACCGATGGACGCCTGGCTGGTCCTGCGCGGGCTGAAGACGCTGGCGCTGCGGATGGAGAAGCACAGCGACAACGCCGAGCGGGTGGTCGAGTTCCTCACCGCCCATCCCGCCGTCAGCGCGGTGCACTACCCGGGCCTGGAGAGCCACCCGGGTCACGAGGTCGCCAAGCGCCAGATGAAGCGGTTCGGCGGCATGATCTCGTTCCAGGTCAGGGCGGGGGAGGACGTGGCGGTCAAGGTCTGCGGCGAGACCCAGCTGTGGACCCTCGGTGAGTCGCTCGGCGGGGTGGAGTCGCTCATCGAGCACCCCGCGCGGATGACCCACGCGTCGGTCGCCGGCACCGAGCTCGAGGTGCCGGCCGACCTGATCCGCCTGTCGGTCGGCATCGAGGACGTCGAGGACCTCATCGCCGACCTCGGGCAGGCCCTCGACCGGCTCGGCTGAGCCGAACGGCGCGCTCGTGCAGCTGCTGTGCGTCGACTTCGGGTCGACCTTCACCAAGGCGGTGCTCGTCGACGGCGAGGGTGTCGTGGTGGCGACCGCCTCGACGCCGACCACCGTCGCCACAGACGTCCTCGACGGCTACCGCACGCTGCGCGACGAGCTCCTTCGCCACGGTGCGGTCGACGAGGTGCTGGCCTGCTCCAGCGCCGGAGGTGGGCTGCGGCTCGCGGTGGTCGGGTACGAGCGCGAGGTCACGGCCCAGGCTGGGTTCCGGGTCGGCCTCAGCGCCGGTGCGCGCGTCGCCCACGTGACGTCGGGGCCGCTCTCCGGCGCCGACGTCAAGGCCCTGCGGGACAGCCGCCCCGACCTCGTGCTGCTCGTGGGGGGCACCGACGGCGGCAACGCTGAAGTGTTGCTGCACAACGCATCTCGGCTCGCCAAGGCGCGGATCGGCGCGCCGGTGGTCGTGGCCGGCAACGCCGATGCGCAGCTGGATGTCGCCGCGACCCTGGCTGCCACGGGCCGCTCCTTCACCGTGGCCGACAACGTCCTCCCGTCCATCGGGGTGATCGCGCCCGAGTCGGCGCGGGCCGCCATCCGGCGCGTCTTCCTCGAGCACGTGATCGGCGGCAAGGGTCTGTCGCGAGGTCCTGAGTTCGGCGCGATGGTGCAGGCGCCGACCCCTGACGCGGTCCTCGACGGGGTCGCCGTGCTGGCCGAACACCTCGACGGCGACGTCATGGTCGTCGACATCGGTGGGGCGACGACCGACGTCTACTCGGCGCTGCGCCCCCAGGGGGAGGACTCGGGCCTGGCCAAGGAGGTGGTGGCCCCCCTGTGGCACGCGCGCACCGTCGAGGCCGACCTCGGCATGCGCTGGAACGCCGAGGGCATCGTCGAGGCTGCGTCCCGTGAGCACGTGGCGCTGCCCGAGGGAGCTGCCGCGTACGCCGCGAGCCTGGTCCGCAACACCGGTCACCTCCCAGCCGACGAGCGTGAGTGGGCCTTCGACCTGTCACTCGCCCGAGCGGCCGCCGTGGTCGCGGTGCGCCGCCATGCGAGGCCGCCGGCCCCGGGGGCCGGGGCGCGACCGCTGGCCGACGTGCGGGTCGTGGTGGGCTCGGGCGGGGTGCTGCGGCACGCCACCGACGAGGGCCGGCAGGAGGTGCTGCAGGCGGTGGCGAGCGACCACGCGGGCGGCTGGAAGGTCCCCCGTGACGCCGCCCTGGTGACGGACACGGCATACCTGCTCTTCGCGGTGGGGCTGTTGCGCGCGGCGCATCCCGACGTGGCCCGCGCGCTGGCCCGGACGGTCATGGGTTCCGCTGTCGGTGGTCGCTCCTAACGTCGGGGCATGAGCGAGGAGAGGACGGCGGGTTCGAGGTCTCCCTCGACCGTGCTGGCCACCCCTTCTGCCTGGTCGGTCGGCCCTGACGCCGCAGGGGCTTGTGCTGCCCGGTCGAAACGCGATACAACGTGTTTGTGCAAACGCGATATAACGTGAATGGAGCGCCGAAAATGAATGGTCGACCACCCGCCACGCGGCCTAGGGTCGAGCGATGACCTCCCTGGCGATCGAGGCCGAGCACCTCGTCAAGAAGTTCGGTGACACGACTGCCGTCGACGACGTCAGCTTCTCCGTGCCGGAGGGGTCCGTGCTGGGGCTCCTGGGCCCCAACGGCGCCGGCAAGACGACCACGGTGCGGATGATGACGACGCTGGCCACGCCGACCAGCGGCACCGCGCGGGTGGCCGGGCACGACGTGCTGCGCGAGCCCGATGCGGTGCGTCGCTCGATGGGCCTGACCGGCCAGGCGGCGACGGTGGACGAGCTGCTCACCGGGCGCGAGAACCTGCGGCTGATCGGGTCGCTCTACGGCCTGTCCAGCAGCTACGTGAAGTCGGCGGGTGCCGACCTGCTGGAGCGGTTCTCGCTGACCGAGGCCGCCGACCGCACGGTGAAGACCTACTCCGGCGGCATGCGCCGCCGCCTCGACCTCGCGGTCAGCCTCATCGCCACCCCGCCCGTGCTGTTCCTCGACGAGCCCACGACCGGTCTCGACCCGCGCAGCCGGGTCGAGCTGTGGGAGGTCCTGCGCGGCCTGGTCAAGGACGGCACCACGCTGCTCCTGACCACCCAGTACCTCGAAGAGGCGGACCAGCTCGCCGACCGCATCGTCGTGATCGACCGCGGCCAGATCATCGCCGAGGGCACGCCGCTCGAGCTCAAGGACCGCAGCGGCAAGGCCAGCCTGGTGCTGACCGTGTCGCGGGCCGAGGACCTGCAGACCGCCGCCGACATGCTGCGCCAGCGGGTCTCCGAGGTGCACGTCGACGAGGCCGCGCGCCAGCTGACGGCGCCGGCCGAAGGGCTGCGCGACATGACGCGGATCGCGGCGATCTTCGAGGACAGCTCCATCGAGCTCGACGACCTGGGGCTCAAGCGGCCGAGCCTCGACGACGTGTTCCTCCACCTCACCGGCCACCGCGCCGAAGACACGTCAGGCACCAGGGACGCCGACACCGAGACCGAGCAGGAGCAGGCGTCATGACCACCGACACGACGACGCGACAGTCGGCCAGCGGCATCGCCCGACCCGAGATCAGGCCGACCGGCCTGCTGCGACAGTCGCTGGCGATCACCCGGCGCAACCTCATCCACATCAAGCGGATGCCCGAGATGCTGATGGACGTCACCATCCAGCCGGTCATGTTCGTGCTGCTCTTCGCCTACGTCTTCGGCGGGTCGATCGCGGTCAAGGGGTCGCCGGCCGGCTACCGCGAGTGGCTGATGGGCGGGATCATGGGGCAGACGATCGCCTTCGCGTCCTTCATCGTCGCCGTCGGCCTCACCGCCGACATCGACAAGGGCATCGTCGACCGCATGCGGTCGCTGCCGATCAACCCCTCGGCCGTGCTCGTGGGCCGCAGCATCTCCAGCCTCCTGCACTCCAGCATCGGCATCCTCGTGATGTCGGTGACCGGGCTGTTCGTCGGCTGGCGGATCCGCGGCAGCTTCGCCGAAGCCGTGCTGGCCTACGCGCTGCTGCTGCTCTGGGGCTTCGCGATGATCTGGATCGGCATCCTCGTCGGGTCGGCGATGCGCTCGGTCGAGGCCGTGAACGGGCTGATGTTCACGACGATGTTCCCGATCACGTTCCTGGCCAACACCTTCGCGCCGACCGACAACATGCCCCACGTGTTGCGGGTCATCGCCGAGTGGAACCCCATCTCGGCGCTGGTCCAGTCGGTCCGCCAGCTGTGGGGCAACGACCTCCCCGTGCCGGCCGACGCTGCGCTTCCGCTCCACCACCCGATCATCACCACGTTGATCTGGACGGTCGGGCTCACCCTCATCGTGGCGCCGCTCGCGATCCGGGCGTTCGCCAAGCGCACCCAGGGCTAGCGCAGGGGCGTCGTTGGGGCAGGTCCGGAGGGACTAGCCTTCCGGCCATGGCATCACCGACGCTGTCAGTCACCATCGACGACGTGCGCGCTGCGCAAGACCTGCTCAGCGGCGTCGTCCGACCCACCCCGCTCGAGTACAGCCGGGCCCTGTCCGACCGGGTCGGCGCCGAGGTGTTCCTCAAGTGCGAGAACCTCCAGCGGGCGGGCTCGTTCAAGATCCGTGGCGCCTACACGCGGATGGCTCGCCTCTCCGATGAGGAGAAGGCGCGCGGCGTGGTCGCGGCGAGCGCCGGCAACCACGCCCAGGGGGTGGCGCTGGCCGGGCAGCTGCTGGGCATCGACGTCAAGGTCTACATGCCCTACGGCGCCCCGATGCCCAAGCTGCTGGCGACCCAGGCCTATGGCGCGACCATCGAACAGGTCGGCACCACCATCGACGAGTGCCTGGTCAAGGCCCGCGACTGGGAGTCGAGCAACGGCGCCGTCCTCATCCACCCGTTCGACCACCGTGACATCGTCGCCGGCCAGGGCACCGCAGGCCTCGAGATCCTCGACCAGTGCCCCGACGTCCGGACCATCGTGGTGAGCACCGGCGGCGGCGGGCTCCTCGCCGGCATCTCCGTGGCCGTCCGGGCCGCGCGGCCCGACGTGAGGATCATCGGCGTGCAGGCCGAGCAGGCGGCGGCCTACCCGTTGTCGCTGGCGGCGGGCAAGCCGGTCGCCTTCGAGAACATGCAGACCATGGCCGACGGCATCGCGGTCGGCATGCCCGGAGACGTGCCCTACGCCCTGGTGCGCGACCTGGTCGACTCGATCGAGACGGTCAGCGAGGAGGAGCTGTCCCGGGCCCTGCTCTTCGTCCTCGAGCGCGCCAAGCTCGTGGTCGAACCCGCCGGTGCAGCCGCCGTAGCCCACCTGCTCGACCGGGCCGGTCGGCAGCACCTCGACGGCCCCGTCGTGGCGGTCCTGTCCGGCGGCAACATCGACCCGCTCCTGCTGCTCCGGATCATCCGGCACGGCATGGCCGCCGCCGGTCGATACCTGCAGTTCCGGGTGCGGATCTCGGACCGGCCCGGCCACCTGGCCCGGCTGCTCGCCGACTGCGCGGCCGTCGACGCCAACGTGCTGGAGGTCGAGCACATCCGCACCGGCACGACCATCACCGTCGACGAGGTCGAGATCGGCCTGCAGCTCGAGACGCGGGGCAAGCAGCACTGCGAAGAGGTCCTGCGGACGCTGCGCAGCAAGGGCTACCAGCTCAAGTTCGGCTGACCGGCATACGCCACACCGCGAAGGGCCACCCCGAGGGGCGGCCCTTCGTCTGCCGTGTGACAGTGCGTGGTGTGGAGGGTGGCTCAGCCGCCGTGCGGCGTGGCGCCCTTCACGGACACCTGGATGACCTTGCCGTTCGGAGCCTTGTAGGAGGCCTTGTCGCCGACCTTCTTGCCGTTGATCGCGGCACCGAGCGGGGACTTCTCGCTGTAGACCTCGAGGTCGCTGTCGCCGGCGATCTCACGCGACCCGAGTAGGAAGGTCACGTCGTCGCCGAACATCTCCACGGTGACGACCATGCCGGGCTCGACGATGCCGTCGTCAGCGGGCTTGGCGCCCACGACGGCGTTCTCGAGCAGCTGGGTCAGCTGGCGGATGCGGGCCTCCATCTTGCCCTGCTCCTCCTTGGCTGCGTGGTAGCCGCCGTTCTCCTTGAGGTCGCCCTCGTCGCGGGCCGCCTCGATCTTCTTGGCGATCTCCGTACGGCCTTCTCCGGACATCTGGTCCAGCTCGGCCTTCAGACGGTCGAAGGCCTCCTGGGTCAGGTAGCTCGCGGTGGGGGTCGCGGTCTCGCTCACGGTGATACTCCTTGATCGGGTCCCCGTCGGACGCGGTTGCGTCTCGGAGAGGGTGTTACGCGCAGCGGCCCGGACCCGACCACGTTCGCTGGTGACGTCGCAGTGGCTGGTCCAGACCGCTCGGTGAAAGGACAAGACTACCTCGCGCCGCACGAACACGTCGCTGAGCCTTTCAACAGCGCTGCACTGAACATCTGGACAACCCGTGAGGTATGCCGCGTGGCCGGCTCCCGCTGGCGCCGTCACCCGGCATAGCCGCAGGTCAGCGGCCCGTTCGGTGGGGGCTCGAGCGCCCCGAGGCGCCCGGTCGGGTCGCGCCCCAAGTCAGTCCCAAGTGGTGGGCGGCACCCTTGCCGCAGACGACCACACCGGACGTCCCGACCCGAGGAGCAAACCAGCATGTCCGTCACCACCCCCGACCGCCCGGCCGACGCCTCCACGGGCGGCGCCCTCCGGGCGCTCCCGCGCAGCACCGGTGGAACCCTCCGGCTGGCGATGGCCGTGCTGCTCGCGACCGACCTCGTGGGCGGGCTGCTCGCCGTGCGTGCCGGGGTGAACACCTGGGGCGAGGCCTGGGGTCCCGAAGCCCTGCTGGCCGCCCCGGTGCCGATGATCGTGGCGCAGCTGCTGCTGGTCTGGCTGGCCACCCGTCGCCTCGGCCGGGGTGCCGCCGTGGCCGCGGGCCTCCTGGCCACCGCCTGCCTGGTGAGCGTCGTCTCCGGGTTCTTCGACGGTGGCCTCGGCAACGAGGAGCTGACTGCCGGGCTCGCCGGCTACCAGTACTTCCTGCTGGCCGTGACGACCGCAGTGGGCGCGCTCGCGATTCGGCGCGCCGTGGCCGCCCTGCGCTGACCGAACGGCCCATCGTGCCTCGGTTCGAGGTATTCCGCTGCCGGAATCCGGTTGTGGATTACCCCGAACCGGGGGGAGCAGCGGCGCTGGGGGACTGCTCAGCCGTCGCCGGGTCGCGGCTGCTCGGCGGGGACGCAGCCGCGCACGCTGCCGCCGACCGCCCGGGAGGCGGTGCGGACGAGCACCTGCAGGTGGCTCGAGCGCTGCGTGGACGCGTCGACCGGCACCTCGAGCACCCCGACGACGCCGTGCGCAGTGTCCTGCGCCTGCACGGTGCAGACGACCTCCTGGCCGGGGGAGCGGTGCACGTCGAACCCGACCCGCACGGTCGTGTCGTCGATGACCTTGTAGTCGGTGTCCGTCCAGGTGATCGCGCCCAGGCTGTTCGCCAGGCCGAGCCAGACGGCGAGGGCGATCCCGATCGTGCAGCCGATCGTGCCGATGACCCACCACCGGCCGGTGCCGGGGGCGGGACGGGGGAGCGGCATGGGTGACCTTCCGCGGGTGAGAGGATGGCTGGCGGTCCGGTTCTCGACGACGCCGGACGACACCATTGTCGGCGATGGACGAGTGAGGTTGTGCAGGTGGCTGACCGGTTGCGGCTCATGGCGGTGCACGCGCACCCCGACGACGAGTCGAGCAAGGGCGCGGCGACGATGGCGAAGTACGCCGGCACGGGTTACGACGTGCTCGTCGTCTCGTGCACCGGCGGGGAGCGCGGTGACGTGCTCAACCCCCGGCTCAAGGGTGACCCCCACATCGAACGCGACCTGGCCCAGGTCCGGCGCGAGGAGATGAAGCGGGCCCAGGAGATCCTCGGCGTCGACCACACCTGGCTCGGGTTCGTCGACTCGGGTCTGCCCGAGGGCGACCCGCTGCCCCCGCTGCCCGACGGGTGCTTCGCGCTCGAGCCGATCGAGGTCACGGCCGAAGCGCTGGTCCGCGAGATCCGGCGGTTCCGTCCGCACGTCATGACGACCTATGACGAGAACGGCGGCTACCCCCACCCCGACCACATCATGACCCACACGGTCTCGATGGCGGCCTTCGCAGCCGCCGGTGACGCCGCGGCATACCCCCATGCGGGTGAGCCCTGGCAGCCGCTGAAGATCTACTACAACTCGCACAACCGGGCGAAGTACGCGGCGTTCCACGACGCGTTGCTCGCCCAGGGTGTCGAGAGCCCGTACGGCGACTGGCTCAAGGACTGGGACCCCGAGACGGCCCGCACCATCACCACCCGGGTGGAGTGCTCCGACTTCTTCGACCAGCGCGACCAGGCCCTGCTCGCGCACGCCACGCAGATCGACCCGGACGGCGCGTGGTTCCGGGTGCCGCGCGAGCTGCAGGTCAGCGTCTGGCCGACCGAGGACTTCGAGGCGGCGCTGTCGTACGTGCCCGTCGTACCCGTGGAGGACGACCTCTTCGCGGGCATCCCCGACGCGGCGACCGGTGACGCCCTGGCCACCAGCAGTGACCTCGAGATCGCGTACGACGGCCGCAAGGAGAAGACCCCGTGAACGGCGCACCGTCGGCGATGGTCTCGCCCGGGCTCTGGGGTTTCCTGGCGTTCTTCGTGCTGGCCCTCGCGCTCTACCTGCTGATGCGGAACATGAACGCGCGGATGCGACGGATGTCCTACGCCGCGCAGGAGCGCGAGCGGGAGGCGGAGGCCGAGGTCGAGGCGGACGCTGCCGCGAAGGAGCCACAGCGGGGCGGGTCGGGCGCGCAGCAGCCGGAACGACCTTCCGACACCGGTGACGCCGAGGGCGACCAGGGGCAGACTGGGGAGCCCAGAACCTAACGCTCCGCCCCCGGGCGGGGTGCCGACCAGGAGGCCCCGTCATGAGCGGTCGTATCGTCCACTTCGAGCTCCCGTACGACGACGCGGAGCGGGCCCGTGCCTTCTACGGCGACCTGTTCGGGTGGGACCTGCAGTCCTACCCGGGGATGGACTACACGATGATCTCGACCGGACCGACCGGGGACCAGGGGCCGACCGAGCCGGGCTTCATCAACGGCGGGATGGGGCCGCGCGCCAGCGCCGACGAAGCGCCGCGCGTCGTCATCGACGTCGAGGACATCGACGCGACGCTGCAGGCCATCGAGGCCAAGGGCGGGACGGTGTCGCTGCCCAAGCAGCCCGTCGGGGGGATGGGCTTCACGGCCTACTTCACCGACACCGAGGGCAACGTCGTGGGTCTCTGGGAGACCGCGCCGCCGTCTGCCTGAGCGTCAGCTGGCCGAGCCGGCTCCGTAGACCGACATCGACGCCGCGATGTAGTGCACCGTGAACGCGGCGACGGTCAGGGTGTGGAAGATCTCGTGGAAGCCGAACCAGCGGGGGGAGGGGTTCGGACGCTTGATGCCGTAGACGAGCGCGCCCACCGTGTAGAGCAGGCCACCCACGGCGATCAGGGTGACGATCGCGGGGCCGCCGAACTCGAGCAACGGGCCGAGGTAGAACACGGCCACCCAGCCGAGGGCGACGTAGACCGGCGTGTAGAGCCAGCGGGGTGCGCTCACCCAGAACACGCGGAACAGGACGCCGGCGATGGCGCCGATCCAGACGATGAGCAGCATCGTGCGGGCGTCGTCGCGGGGCAGCAGCAACGCGAACGGCGTGTAGGTGCCCGCGATGATGAGGAAGATGTTGGAGTGGTCCATCCGCTTGAGCACCCCGGCGACCTTGGGCGACCAGTTGCCGCGGTGGTAGACCGCGGACGTGCCGAAGAGCAACCAGGCGGTGATGCTGAAGACGATGGCGGCGATCCGCGCCGGAGTCGTGGGGGCCAGCGCGATCAGGACGATGCCCGCCGCCAGGGCCAGCGGGACCATGCCCGCGTGGAGCCAGCCGCGCAGGTGGGGCTTCACTGCGGCGACGACAGACTCGAGGTGTCCCTGCGCGGGACCGGGGTCGGGTGCTGAGGTCATGGCCCCACTGTAACCTACGGTCGCGTAGGTTACTAGCGCGTAGGTTGTGAGACGCGACTCAGGACCACCGGGAACTCGGACATCCGCACCACGGTCATCGCCCGTCACGCGCGGGGCGTCGGGCGGACCAACAGGGCCTGGGCGGTCCGGCCCACGAAGCCCTGGTCGTCGAACACCTCGGCCTGCGCCAGGCCGGCGGCCCCACCGCCGAGTGTGGTGAGGGCGCGCAGCCCGATCCACTCGCCGGCCGGCTCACGCACGAGGTGGGCGGTCAGCTCGGTGTTCATGAACTGCCACGCGGTGATGTCCAGGGCCGCGCTCGCCCCCGACGCGGAGTCGACGCAGACCATCAGCCGCTGCAACGGTGCCATCGGCTCGCCGGCCACCAGGGGCACCCGCGGACGCATCCAGACCGTCGCCGGCCCGGACTCCCCGAGCGAGCCCTCCACCCACGACCACTCGATCGCGTCGATGTAGCCGGGGTGCCAGCCCGGGGGGACGGCCCGTTCGCCACCGGTCGCGGGGCCGGTCGGCGGGGTCGGCAGGCCGGCCACCGGGCCCGAGTCGACCCGAGGCACCAGCCAGGCGGCGGCGCGTGCGGCGACGCGCCCCGAGTCGGCGTCGGCCAGCTCGCACTCGACCAGTTCGACGCTGCGCCCCGGTCTCGCGACCACCGCCTGCACCCGCAGCCGGCCGACCGGCACGGGGCCGAGCAGGTCGCAGGTCAGCCGAGCGACCACGCGGCTGCCGTCGCCCAGCCGCTGCGCCTCCCTAGCCATGAGCGCCATCGGCGGACCGCCGTGCTGCGCCTGCGGAGACCACGGCCCGGCCGTGTGGCTGGTCGAGCTGACGGTGCTCGACGTGGTGCTGCTGCCCGCCCCGGCGTCGGAGTCGTCGAGCAGGTAGAAGGCGTCGGGGGCGGGCGACATGGTCGTCATCCTGCCGGACTGCACGCAGCCGACGGGGGTAGCGTGGTGGGTCGGGACCGCAGGTTCGGTCCCCGAGAGCAGCCCGCTGGCCCGTCGGGGTCGGGACGGGGAGCAGCACCGGGAGAAGGTGAGGAGTGGCCGTGGCGCTGTCCGACCTCCTGTATGCCGCGTACGAGCGGCGACTGAGCCGCCGCCTCTCCCGGGAGACCCTTCCCCGACACGTGGGCGTGATGCTGGACGGCAACCGCCGCTGGGCCAAGGCACGGGGTCACGGCACCAAGGAAGGCCACCAGGCCGGGGCCGACAACATCGCGGGGTTCCTGGACTGGTGCGAGGAGGCGCGGGTCGAGGTCGTCACGCTGTGGCTGCTCTCCACCGACAACCTCAACCGTCCGGCTGCCGAGGTGGTCCCCCTCCTGTCGATCATCGAGACCACGGTCAGTGACCTGGCCCAGACCAAGCGCTGGGTGATCAACCCGGTGGGCTCGCTCGACCTGCTGCCTGCCGAGACCGCCCGCCGGCTCAAGGAGGCCGCCGACCTCACCGAGGGCGTGCAGGGGATGACCGTCAACGTCGCGGTGGGCTACGGCGGGCGCCAGGAGATCACCGATGCCGTCCGGTCGATGCTCATCTCGCACGCAGCCAACGGCACGACCATCGAGGAGCTGGCCGAGACGCTCCAGGTCGAGCACATCGCCGAGCACCTCTACACGAAGGGCCAGCCGGACCCCGACCTCGTCATCCGCACGTCGGGGGAGCAGCGCCTCTCCGGGTTCCTGCTCTGGCAGAGCGCCCACAGCGAGTTCTACTTCTGCGAGGCCTACTGGCCCGACTTCCGGCACGTCGACTTCCTCCGCGCGCTGCGCGCCTACGCGGAGCGGAACCGCAGGTTCGGCAACTAGTTGCCGACCAAGGGCTCAGGGGCAACTAGTTGCCGACCAAGGGCTCAGGGGCAACTAGTTGCCGACCAAGGGCTCAGGGGTAACGAGCTCCCCGCGGCATACCAACGCCTGAGGGCCGCATCGGGCCAACGGGTTAACTCTGGATGACTTGCGGCGTGGTTGCACGGTACGGGCCGGACACGGTCGTACCGTCCGTAGTGACGCGGGGCACCCGTCCCGCGTTCGGGGAGGCCAACCTATGGAGCAGATCCAGCTCCGAGCGGAGGGCCGGAACCGGCTCCACCGCGGTGGGAAAGCCTGGTCCCGGCACCTCGTTCGCGAGTAGGCGCACCGCGCCGAAGCGCGCGCTGTGCCAAGGAGAGACATTGGCCTCGAACCACGACACCACCCGTCGTACCTCCTCCAGCGCTGCGGCTGCGCCCCGCGCCATGCCGGTTCCGAAGGCCACAGGCAAGGCCGCGGCTCCCGCCTTCCGGACGTTCGTCCTCGACACGTCCGTCCTCCTGTCCGACCCGCGCGCCATGCTGCGGTTCAAGGAGCACGAGGTCGTGCTGCCGGTGGTCGTCGTCACCGAGCTCGAGGCCAAGCGACACCACCCCGAGCTGGGCTACTTCGCCCGGCAGGCGCTTCGGCTGCTCGACGACCTGCGGATCAGTGAGGGGCGGCTCGACGCGCCGGTTTCCGTCGGCGCCGACGGTGGCACGCTCAGGGTGGAGCTCAACCACACGGACCCGAGCTCGCTGCCGGCCGGCTTCCGACTCGGCGACAACGACACCCGGATCCTGTCGGTCGCCAAGAACCTGTCGGACGAGGGCTTCGCCGTCACGATCGTCAGCAAGGACCTCCCGATGCGGGTCAAGGCCTCCGCCGTCGGGCTCGAGGCCGAGGAGTACCGCGCCGAGCTGGCGGTCGACAGCGGGTGGACCGGCATGGTCGAGCTCGACGTCACCGTCGAGGAGATGGATGCCCTCTACGAGCACGGGCGGATCGAGAACGCCACGGCGGCCGAGATGCCGTGCCACACCGGCCTGGTCCTGCTCTCGCCGCGGGGAAGCGGTCTGGGGCGGGTCGGCGCCGACAAGCAGATCCGCCAGGTGCGCGGCGACCGTGACGCGTTCGGCCTCCACGGCCGCAGCGCCGAGCAGCGGATCGCGCTCGACATCCTCCTCGACCCCGACGTGGGCATCGTCTCGCTCGGCGGGCGGGCCGGCACCGGCAAGTCGGCACTCGCGCTCTGCGCGGGCATCGAGGCGGTGATGGAGCGTCGGCAGCACCGCAAGGTGGTGGTCTTCCGTCCCCTGTATGCCGTGGGCGGCCAGGAGCTCGGCTACCTCCCGGGTAGCGAGTCGGAGAAGATGGGCCCGTGGGCCCAGGCGGTCTTCGACACGCTCGGAGCGCTGGTGTCGCACGAGGTGGTCGAGGAGATCATGGACCGCGGGATGCTCGAGGTCCTGCCGCTCACGCACATCCGCGGGCGCTCGCTGCACGACGCGTTCGTCATCGTCGACGAGGCGCAGAGCCTCGAGCGCAACGTGCTGCTGACCGTGCTCTCGCGGATCGGCCAGAACTCCCGCGTCGTGCTCACCCACGACGTCGCCCAGCGCGACAACCTCCGCGTCGGGCGGCACGACGGCGTGGCCGCGGTGATCGAGGCGCTCAAGGGCCACCCGCTGTTCGCGCACATCACGCTCACCCGGAGCGAGCGCAGCCCGATCGCCGCCCTGGTGACCGACCTGCTGGAGGGGCTCGAGGTCTGACCCGTCGACGAGGTGACCGGCTTCTCGTCCAGGTGACGCGCCGCCGTGGTCCAGCGCGGGAATTCGCCAGAATTCTCCCGGATCCACGGCGGCGCCTCCACCGAAAGGATGACTCTGTCATCACATCTGTCACACCAGTCACAGAAAGTGGTTGACGATTTCAGTTCGCGACGTCCCGTCGGGTAAGGTCTCGGTTTCATAACGTGCCGGGACGCTGTTCTGTTGGGCTGTCTGCCAGCCTGTTGGGCGACTTCGGCGAATACATCCCCCGGCACCGATTGAGGCCACCACAGGGTGGCTTTTCCTTTGGAGGAACCCGTATGAGCCAGCCCTACCAGGGACGGCACCGCCATGCGTCGTCCCACGGCAGGAAAGCTTCTCGCTCCTCCGGTCTGACGAAGGCGATCCGTCGCCCCGCCGTCACCTCCAGCATGCTTCTCGCGGTCATCGCGACCACCGCCGCCGGTTACCAGGCCGCGGACCAGCGCCAGACCGGCGCCGCCGCCTTCACCGTGAGCACCGAGGCGATCGCCCAGGCCAACGAGCTCGCGGACGCCCAGATCGAGGACACCGCTCGACTGGCTGCCGACCGCAACGACACCAACGCCAGCATGGCCGCCGCGCAGGAGAAGGACCGCGTCGCTGCGGTCGCCGCGGGCGAGGCTGCCGCCAAGGCGCGCCGCGAGGCCGCCCAGAAGGTCGCCCGCGAGAAGGCCCGCAAGGCGCTCGCCGCCAAGAAGCAGGCCATCCTCGCCAACGCCCAGGCCGACCCGCGCGCCGCGGCCCAGGCGCTGCTGCCCGAGTTCGGCTTCGGCGACGGCCAGTGGAGCTGCCTCGACAACCTCTGGATGGGCGAGAGCGGCTGGCGCTACACCGCCGAGAACTCCTCCTCCGGCGCCTACGGCATCCCGCAGTCCCTGCCCGGCTCCAAGATGGCCACGGTCGCCTCCGACTGGCGGACCAACCCGGTCACCCAGATCCGCTGGGGCCTGCAGTACATCAGGAGCTCCTACGGCACCCCCTGCGGCGCCTGGAGCGCCTGGCAGAGCCGCTCCCCGCACTGGTACTGAGCCGCGCTGAGCGGCACTGAGCCGGACCGCTCCTCAGCGGGGCGGACGGGTCATGGCCAGCACGTCGAGGGCCTCGTCGAGCTGCTCCTCGGTGAGCTCGCCGCTGGCGACGTGCCCGCGTTCGATCACGACGTCGCGGATCGGGCGACGCTCCTTGATCGACTGCTTCGCCACGGCCGCCGCGGCCTCGTAACCGATGTAGCGGTTGAGCGGGGTGACGATCGACGGCGACCCCTCGGCCAGCTCCCGGGAGCGCTCGGCGTCGGCCTCGATGCCAGCCACGCACCGGTCGGCCAGCAGCCGGGTGGCGGCCGACAGCAGCGTCGCCGACTCGAGGATGTTGCGGGCCATCACCGGCAACATCACGTTGAGCTCGAACGCGCCTGACGCCCCCGCCACCGTGATGGCCGTGTCGTTGCCGATCACCTGGGCGCACACCATCAGCGTGGCCTCGGGCAGGACCGGGTTCACCTTGCCCGGCATGATGCTCGACCCGGGCTGGAGGTCGGGCAGGTGGATCTCGCCCAGCCCCGAGCGCGGACCGGACGACATCCACCGCAGGTCGTTGCAGATCTTGGTGAGGCTGACGGCGACCACCTTGAGCGCCCCGCTCAGCTCGACGACGGCGTCCTGGGCGGACTGGGCCTCGAAGTGGTCGGCCGCCTCGCGGAAGGCCACCCCGGTGCGAGCACTGACGCGCTCGATGACCGCCGCAGCAAAGCCGGGGGCGGCGTTGAGACCGGTGCCGGCCGCCGTCCCGCCCAGGGGCAGCTCAGCCGTGGCCTGGGCAGCCACCAGCACCCGCTCGGCCCCGAGCTCCACCTGCCTGGCGTAGCCGCCGAACTCCTGGCCGAGCGTGACCGGCACGGCGTCCATCAGGTGGGTGCGTCCCGCCTTGACCACGTCGACGAACTCGGACTCCTTGGCGCGCAACGCCTTCGCCAGGTGCAGCAGGCTCGGCGCGAGGTCGCGGTGCGCGGTCAGGGTGGCGGCGATCCGCAGGGCGCTGGGGAAGGTGTCGTTGCTCGACTGGCCGGCGTTGACGTGGTCGTTGGGATGCACCGCCTGGCCGGTCGCGAGGTGGGCGATCCGGGCCACCACCTCGTTGACGTTCATGTTCGTCGAGGTGCCCGACCCGGTCTGGAACACGTCGATCGGGAACTGGTCGTCGTGCCGACCCTCGGCGACCTCGGTCGCAGCAGCCGCCACTGCGGCGGCCATCGGCTCCGGCAGCACCCCGAGCTCGGCGTTCACCTCGGCCGCGGCCGCCTTGAGCAGGGCGAGGGCGTGCACCACGCCGACCGGCACCGGCTGGCCGGAGATCGGGAAGTTCTCCACGGCTCGGGCGGTCTGCGCGCCCCAGAGGGCGTCGACGGGCACCTCCACGTCGCCCATCGAGTCGTGCTCGGTGCGGGTGGCAGGGGTCTGCTCGCTCATGCCCCCATCATGGCGCTGTCGGGTGACCGGTGGGTATGCCGCGGCGGCGAGCCACGCGGCATACCCCACCTCAGAGCTTGCGGAGCCTGATCCGGCGGACGCTGTGGTCCTTGCCCTTCGCCAGCACCAGGGTGGCCCTGCTGCGGGTGGGGAGGACGTTCTCGCGCAGGTTGACCTCGTTGATCTCACGCCAGATGCGAGCAGCGGTCTCGCGGGCTTCCCCGTCAGACAGGACGGCGTAGCGGTGGAAGTAGGAGTGCGGGTCGGCGAACGCGGTCTCGCGCAGGCGCAGGAAGCGCTCGACGTACCACTGGCGGATGTCGTCGAGGTGGGCGTCGACGTAGACCGAGAAGTCGAAGAAGTCGCTGACGGCCAGGCCGGAGCGGCCGTCCTCCTGCAGCCGCGGGGCCTGGAGCACGTTGAGACCCTCGACGATGAGCACGTCGGGCTGGCGCACCACGATCCGCTCGTCGGGGACGATGTCGTAGGTCAGGTGCGAGTAGACCGGGGCACTCACCTCGGCCTTGCCGGACTTCACCTCGGCCACGAACCGCAACAGCGCCCGCCGGTTGTAGGACTCCGGAAAACCCTTGCGCTGCAACAGGTTGCGGCGCTCGAGCTCGGCGTTGGGGTAGAGGAAGCCGTCGGTCGTCACGAGCTCGACCTCGGGAGTGCCGGGCCAGCGGGACAGCAGCTCCTTGAGCAGGCGTGCGGTGGTGGACTTGCCCACCGCCACGGATCCGGCGACACCGATCACGAACGGGGTCTTGGCCGGGCTCTCACCCAGGAAGTCGCCGGTGATGCGGTGCAGCCCGGCGGTCGCACCCACGTAGAAGTTGAGGAGGCGGGACAGCGGCAGGTAGACCTCCTCGACCTCGGTCAGGTCGATCCGCTCGCCGAGGCCCTGGAGCCGGGCGAGGTCGGCGGCGTCGAGGCTGAGGGGCTGGTTCTCCCGCAGCCGGGCCCAGGCGGCACGGTCCAGCTCGACGTAGGGCGAGGGAAGGGCGCCGGTGCCGTTCGCGGGATGGCTCACGGGCGCCATTCTTGCTCACGGGCCGCCCGCCCTCTGATGCCGTCCTCGGAGCGGTCGACGGTTAGGCTGCCTCCCATGTGCGGAATCGTCGGATACGTCGGCCCGAACGCCGACGGCAAAGCCCTGGACGTCGTCATGGAGGGCCTGGCCCGTCTCGAGTACCGCGGGTACGACTCCGCGGGGGTCGCGCTCGTGACCGAGGACGGGGTGGCGAGCGAGAAGCGCGCCGGCAAGCTGGTCAACCTGCAGGAGGCGCTCGACGCCGAACACCTCCCGGGCGCGACGACCGGGATCGGTCACACCCGGTGGGCCACCCACGGCGGTCCGACCGACCAGAACGCCCACCCGCACCGGGCCGGTGAGGACGGCAAGCTCGCCCTCATCCACAACGGCATCATCGAGAACTTCCACCAGCTGAAGAACGCCCTCCTCGCCGACGGCGCCGCCTTCTCGAGCGAGACCGACACCGAGGTGGCGGCCCACCTCGTCGCCCGCGAGTACGCGAAGACCAACGACCTCACCAAGGCCATGCAGAACGTCGTCAACCGGCTCGAGGGCGCCTTCACCCTGCTCGCCGTGCACGCCGACAGCCCCGGGGTCGTCGTCGGCGCCCGTCGCAACAGCCCGCTCGTCGTCGGCCTCGGCGAGGGCGAGAACTTCCTCGGCTCCGACGTCGCGGCCTTCATCGGCCACACCCGCCACGCGCTCGAGCTCGGCCAGGACCAGATCGTCACGATCACGCCGGACTCCTACCAGGTCATCAACTTCGACGGCAGCCCCGCCGACGGCAAGCACTACGAGGTGACCTGGGACGCCGCGGCCGCCGAGAAGGGCGGCTACGCGACCTTCATGGAGAAGGAGATCTACGACCAGCCGCACGCGGTCGGCGACACCCTCCTCGGTCGCACCGACGTCGACGGACGGCTGGTGCTCGACGACATGTCGATCACCGAGGACCAGCTCCGCAACGTCGACCGCATCATCATCGTGGCCTGCGGCACCGCCGCCTACGCGGGCATGGTCGCGAAGTACGCGATCGAGCACTGGACCCGCATCCCGGTCGAGGTGGCCCTGGCCCACGAGTTCCGGTACAGCGACCCGATCGCCACCGAGCGCACGCTGGTCGTGTCGATCAGCCAGTCCGGCGAGACGATGGACACGCTGATGGCCGTCAAGCACGCCCGCGAGCTGGGCGCGCTCACGCTGAGCATCTGCAACACCCACGGCTCGACCATCCCGCGCGAGTCCGACGCCGTGCTCTACACACACGCCGGCCCCGAGATCGCGGTCGCCTCGACCAAGGCGTTCCTGGCCCAGATCACGGCCTGCTACATCCTCGGCCTCTACCTCGCCCAGCTGCGCGGCGGCACCTTCGCCGACGACGCGCAGTCGGTGATGAAGGAGCTCCACGAGATCCCCGCGAAGCTCGAGGAGCTGCTCGGCCGGATGGACCGGGTCAAGGAGATCGCCCGGTTCATGGCCGACACCCGCTCGGTGCTCTTCCTCGGCCGCAACGTCGGCTACCCCGTCGCCATGGAGGGCGCGCTCAAGCTCAAGGAGCTCGCCTACATCCACGCCGAGGGGTTCGCGGCGGGCGAGCTCAAGCACGGGCCGATCGCGCTCATCGACGCCGGCCAGCCGGTCTTCATCGTGGTCCCCGGCCCGGGCACCCCGCACGAGCTGCACAAGAAGGTCGTCTCCAACATCCAGGAGATCCGGGCCCGCGGCGCCCGCACGATCGTGGTGGCCGAGGACGGCGACGAGGACGTGCTGCCCTTCGCCGACGAGGTGATCCGCGTGCCCGCGACGTCGCCACTGCTCGCGCCGCTGCTGACGGTGGTGCCGCTGCAGGTCTTCGCGCTGCACCTGTCCACCGCCAAGGGCCTCGACGTCGACCAGCCGCGCAACCTGGCGAAGAGCGTCACCGTTGAGTGACCACGGCCCGGCTGGACGCGCTGGGCCCCCTGCTCAGAGCGTCACCGTCGAGTGATCGCGGACATCCGGTGATCGTCGGGGTCGGGATCGACGTGGTCGACGTGGAGCGTTTCGGGGAGTCCCTGGAGCGCACGCCCGGCCTCCTCGAGCGGTTGTTCACCGACGAGGAGCGGTCGCTGCCGCTCAACTCCCTCGCTGCCAGGTTCGCCGCCAAGGAGGCCCTGGCCAAGGCGCTCGGGGCGCCGGTCGGGCTGCACTGGCAGGACGCCACGGTGCGCCGCGGTGAGGACGGCCGCCCGCACCTCCAGATCACCGGCACGGTCGAGGCCAGGGCCGAGGCGCTCGGCGTGCACGCGATGCACATCTCCCTGTCACACGATGCCGGGATCGCCTCGGCCGTCGTCATCGCCGAGGGCTGAGCGGTGCTCCGGGCCTGGTCCGCCGAGCGGGTGCGCGCCGCCGAGGAGGAGCTGATGGCCGGCCTCGACGAGGGCGAGCTGATGGCCCGAGCGGCCGAGGGCCTCGCCGAGGTCTGTCGCGCGCGCCTCCAGGCGTCCGGCGGCAGCCGCGTCGTCGTGCTCGCCGGAGCGGGCAACAACGGCGCAGATGCGTTGTATGCCGCCGTGCAGCTCGCCGCCGATGGCTTCGACTGCGTGGCGTTGCAAGGAGATTGGTCGCTCGCGATCGGCGACGGAGCCTCGTGGGCGGCTGACGGTGTGACCGTGGTGCCGCCCGAGGGGGACTGGGCGAGCGCGCTGGCCGCAGCCGACCTGGTGGTCGACGGCGTCCTCGGGATCGGTGGTCGTCCGGGTCTGCCGACGGCGGCCAAGGCCTGGGTGGACACGATTCCCGAACGGGCCTACGTGGTGGCGGTGGACCTGCCCTCGGGCCAGGACCCTGCCGGCCGTGCTGCCGCCGAGGACGGGGTCTTCGCCGACGAGACGGTGACCTTCGGGGTGGCCAAGCCCGTGCACCTGCTGCCCGCGAGCGAGGCAGCGGTCGGCCGACTGACGATCATCGACATCGGGATCGAGCCCGACGGGGTCCCTGACGTGGAACGCCTCGACTTCGCCGACGTGCCGGCCCTGTGGCCGGTCCCGGGAGCCGGTGACGACAAGTACTCGCGCGGGGTGCTGGGCGTCGTGGCCGGGGGAGAGGACTACACCGGCGCAGCCCTCCTGTGCTGCACCGCTGCGGTCGGGGCCGGCGTGGGCATGCTCCGCTACGTCGGCACCCCCACGCCGACCGAATTGGTGCGTGCTGCGGTCCCCGAGGCGGTCCACGGTGAGGGGAGGGTGCAGGCGTGGGTCGTCGGACCCGGCCTCGACCTCGCCTCCCGTGCCAGGGGCGCCAAGGCCCAGCTCGACGTCGCGCGCGCCGCGCTCGCGTCCGACCTACCGGTGCTGGTCGACGCGGGGGGCCTGGACCTCGTCGACGGCCCGCGCGGCGGCCCGACCCTGCTGACCCCCCACGCCGGCGAGCTGGCGCGCCTCCTGACGAGGTTGACCGGCGACGAGACCAGTCGCGAGTCCGTGCAGGGCGACCCGGTCGGCCACGCGAGGCGAGCCGCGGACCTCACCGGCGCCACCGTCCTGCTCAAGGGCGCCACCACCCTCGTCGTCCCCCCGACCGAGGACGGCGGACCGGTGCGCTCGCAGAACGACGCCCCGCCCTGGCTCGCGACGGCAGGCGCCGGTGACGTGCTGGCCGGAGTCTGTGGTGCGCTGCTCGCCTCCGGGCTCGGTCCGCTGGACGCCGGCAGCCTCGGCGCGCTCGTGCACGGGGTCGCCGCCGACCTGGCCAACCCGGGTGGACCGGTGCGGGCCCTGGCCGTGGCGCACGGCATACCGAGTGCGGTGGCCCACCTGCTCACTCGCTGAGCTGCGCGCTCGTGAAAGACTGGACGACGATGAGTACTGCCACGACCAGCACCACCCCAGCCCCGGCCCCGCCGGGGCTGCCCGCGTGTGCCCAGGTCGACCTGTCCGCCATCAGCAGCAACGTCGCCGCGCTCAAGGCGCGGGCCGGCAGCGCCGAGGTGATGGCTGTCGTCAAGGCGGACGCCTATGGCCACGGCCTGGTGCCGAGCGCGCGGGCCGCCCTGGGCGGGGGCGCCACCTGGCTCGGCGTCGCGCAGCTGCCCGAGGCCGTCGAGCTGCGGCGGGCAGGCGTGCTGGCGCCGCTGCTGTCGTGGCTGCACGTGCCGGGCCAGGACTTCACCGAGGCCCTCGAGCTCGGGATCGACCTCGGGGTCTCGACGACGTGGTCGCTCGACCAGGTGCTCGAGGCGGCCACCACGACGGGCCGCACGGCCAGGGTCCACCTCAAGGTCGACACCGGCCTGGGGCGCAACGGCGCCTGGGACGCCGACCTCGCCGCACTGCTCGCCACCTTGGCGTCCTCGCAGGCCGACGGCGCGGTCGAGGTCGTCGGGCTGTTCAGCCACTTCGCCTACGCCGACGCGCCCCAGCACCCCACGGTGCGCGCGCAGCAGGAGCGCTTCGAGGGCATCCTCGAGCAGGCGGCGCTGGCCGGCGTCGTGCCACAGGTGCGCCACCTCGCCAACTCGGCGGCCACGCTCACCAACCCCTCGGCGCACTACGACCTCGTGCGACCGGGTGTCTCCGTCTACGGGCTCTCGCCGGTCCCCGACCTCGGTGCGCCCGAGGAGTTCGGGCTGCGTGAGGCGATGCGACTGGTCTCCCGACTGTCCAGCGTCAAGGATTCGCCTGCGGGGCAAGGCATTTCGTACGGCCACGTCTACACCACCACCGAGCCGACCAAGCTCGGCCTGGTGCCGATGGGCTACAGCGACGGGGTGCCGCGGCATGCCACCAGTGTCGGGCCGGTGCAGGTGGGCGGACGTCGGTATGTCGTGGCGGGCCGGGTCTGTATGGACCAGTTCGTGCTCGACCTCGGCGCGGACTCGACGGCCACGGCGGGCGACGAGGTCGTGCTCTTCGGAGTCGGGGCCGCGGGTGAGCCCACGGCGCAGGACTGGGCGGCGGCGATCGACACCATCAACTACGAGATCGTGACGCGGATCGGCGCCAGGGTGCCGCGGATCCACGTCGGAGGCGACCAGTGAGCCCGACCAACCGCAGCCTCGCCGGCCTCGGCATCGGACTCGCCGCCGCAGGCGTGGCCACCGCTGCCGGCATCGCGGCGGGGCGCGTCAGCAAGGAGCGGCACGCGCGGCTCTCGGTGCTCGCGCCGGCCGGCGCCTTTGCCCACACGGCCAGCAAGGAGTTCGTCGTCGTCGCGGACGACGGCGTGCCGCTGCACGTCGAGATCGACGAGCCGTCCGCCGACTCCTCCTCCGAGGACAAGCCCACCGTCGTCTTCTCCCACGGTTTCTGCCTGAGCCTCGAGAGCTGGGTCCTGCAACGCAAGGCGCTGGTGCGGGACGGCTTCCGCGTCGTGACCTGGGACCAGCGGGGCCACGGGCGCTCTGGGCGCGGTAGCGAAGAGTCCTGCGACATCGACCAGCTCGGCAGCGACCTGCACCGGGTGATCGAGGAGGCGGCGCCCGAGGGCCAGCTGGTCCTCGTCGGCCACTCGATGGGCGGCATGACGACGATGGCGCTGGCCGACCAGCACCCCGACCTGATCCGTGACCGCGTGGTCGCCACCGCCTTCGTGGCCACCAGCGCTGGGGGTGCCCAGCTGGTGTCCCTCGGCTTTGGGCAGTACTTCGGCAAGCTCGTCGGCCGGTTCGGGCCCTCGGTGCTCGACCGGCTGTCGGCGCGACCCGGGCTGGTCCGCACCGCCCTGCGAGCCGGCCGCGACATCGAGGAGTTCCTGGTCGAGCGCTGGAGCTTCGCCTCGCCCGTGCCCCCGGCCGCGGTCCGGCTCACCGGCGACATGATCTTCGGCACCCCCCTCGACGTGATGGCCGACTTCCTCCCGACCTTCGACGCCCACGACAAGCGCGATGCGCTGGTGTACTTCCACGGCGTGGAGGTGTTGGTGCTCAACGGCGTCCACGACGTGCTCACTCCTCCCGACCACAGCGAGGAGATCGTCCGGCTGGTGCCGGGCGCCGAACACGTGGTCATCGAGGAGGCCGGGCACATCATCATGCTGGAGCACCCCGAGGTGCTCAACGAGCAGCTCGAGGCGCTGATCGACCGCGGCATGCGGGCCGCCGCCGAGGGCGTGAAGGTCGCGCGCAAGCCGCGGGTCCGGCGCACGGTCACCGATCTCGCCAAGCGTCGCAAGGTCGCCCGGGCGCGGCGCGGAGAAGGCCGTGCCTGAGCTGACCAGCCCGGACCTGCCCACCGCCGAGGACACCCGGGCCTGGGGCACCCGGCTGGGTCGCCTGCTGTCGGCCGGCGACCTCGTCGTGCTGACCGGCGGGCTCGGTGCCGGCAAGACCACCCTGACGCAGGGTCTGGCCGAGGGGGTGGGGGTGCGCGGGCCGATCACCTCACCCACCTTCGTGATCGCGCGGGTGCACCCGTCCCTGGTCGGCGGTCCCGCCCTCGTGCACGTCGACGCCTACCGGCTCGGGGGCTTCGCCGAGCTCGACGACCTCGACCTCGACACCTCGTTGGAGGAGTCGGTCACCGTGGTCGAGTGGGGCCACGGGCTCGCGGAGGACCTCGCCGACGACCGGCTCGAGGTCACCCTGTCCGGTGAGGACACCCGCCGCGCCCGCGTCCAGAGCCACGGCTCGCGCTGGGCCGACGCCGACCTCTCCGAGCTCGGAGCCAAGGCATGAGCCGCGTCGTCCTGGCCATCGACACGTCGACGTCGGTGAGTGTCGCCGTCTCCGCTGGTGCCGACTGGGCCATGGGCGGGTCGGACGACCCCCGCGGCCACACCGAGAGCGTCGCCCCCCTCATGCGCGACCTCCTGGCCAGGGCCGGGGTCTCCGCGGCCGACGTGACGGACGTGGTCGTGGGCAACGGCCCAGGGCCCTTCACCGGCCTGCGCGTCGGCATCGTGAGCGGTCTGGTCTTCGCCCACGCCCGGGGGATCCCGGTGCACGGGGTGTGCAGCCTCGACGTGCTGGCGCAGCAAGCAGTCGAGCACGTCGGGGAGGGCGAGTTCCTCGTCGCCACCGATGCCCGGCGCAAGGAGGTCTACTGGGCGCGCTACCGGGTCGACCCCGACCGCGAGGAGCGCGACCGGGCGGTGCGGCTCACCGACCCGGCGGTCGCGCTTCCCGCGGAGCTGCCGGAGGACGTCCGGTCGCTGCCCACCGCCGGCCGGGGTCCGGTGCTGTACCCCGAGCTCTTCCCCCACCCCGTCGCTGTCCTCGACGTCTCGGCGGGGGTGCTGACCGACCTTGCGGAGCAACGCCTCGACGCCGGTGTGGAGCTGCCGGTGGAGCCGCTCTACCTGCGTCGGCCTGACGCGCTGACCACTGCGGAACGGGCCGCGAAGTGACGACCTCGACGGCGACCATGCGAGACCTGCACTGGACCGACATCGACGACGTCGTCGCGCTCGAAGGTGAGCTGTTTCCCGACGACGCGTGGACTCCGGCGTCGGTGTGGGCCGAGCTGGCGGCCCGCCCGCGACGCTCCTACGTCGTCGCGAGGGACCCCGATGGCGGCCTCGCCGGCTATGGCGGAGTCGACCTCGGGGGCGAGGTGGCCGACATCATGACCATGGCCGTCGCGCCCAGCGCCCAGGGCCAGGGCCTCGGTCGCCAGCTCCTCGAGGAGCTCGTGGCCCGCGCGGTCGCCGACCACGCGGCATACCTCATGCTCGAGGTGCGGGCTGACAACGACGCGGCCCGAAAGCTCTATGAGTCAAGGGGATTCGAGACGTTGACGGTCCGCCGACGCTACTACCAGCCGGGGGGCGTGGATGCCCACGTGATGCGGCTGAGCCTCCAGGAGGTGGCGCCGTGAGTGCCGACCAGCCCCTCGTCCTCGGGCTCGAAACCTCCTGCGACGAGACCGGTGTGGGCATCGTGCGCGGCGAGACCCTGTTGGTCGACGCGATCGCGAGCAGCGTCGACGAGCACGCGCGGTTCGGCGGGGTGGTGCCCGAGGTGGCCAGCCGTGCCCACCTCGAGGCCATGGTGCCGACCATCGAGCGCGCGACGCGGGAGGCCGGGGTCAGGCTCTCCGACCTCGATGCGATCGCCGTCACCTCGGGTCCGGGGCTGGCGGGCGCGTTGATGGTCGGCGTGGCGGCGGCCAAGTCGCTCGCTGTCGCCCTCGGCATCCCCCTGTATGGCGTGAACCACCTCGCGTCGCACGTCGCCGTCGACATCGTGGAGCACGGGCCGCTGCCCGAGCCGACCCTCGCGATGTTGGTTTCCGGAGGCCACTCGTCGCTGCTGCTGGTGCCCGACGTCACCCACGACATCCAGTCGCTCGGTTCGACGATCGACGACGCGGCGGGCGAGGCCTTCGACAAGGTCGCCCGCGTGCTGGGGCTGCCGTTCCCCGGGGGGCCGCACATCGACCGGATGGCTCGCGAGGGCGACCGGGTCGCCATCGACTTCCCCCGAGGGCTGACGACCGGGCGCGACATGGAGCGCTACCGGTTCGACTTCTCGTTCTCCGGGCTCAAGACCTCGGTGGCCCGGTGGGTGCAGGCTCGCGAGGCGGCAGGGGAGCCGGTGCCGGTCGCCGATGTCGCCGCGTCGTTCCAGGAGGCGGTCACCGACGTCCTGACCCGCAAGGCCGTCCTGGCCTGCAAGGAGCACGGCGTGATGAACCTGCAGATCGGCGGTGGCGTCGCCGCCAACAGCCGGCTGCGGGCGATGGCCCAGGAGCGCTGCGACGCCGCTGGCATCACGCTGCGGGTGCCGCGACCGGGGCTCTGCACCGACAACGGTGCGATGGTCGCGTCACTGGGTGCGCAAATGGTGCTCAAGGGACGCGCGCCGTCCAACCTCGCGCTCCCCGCCGACTCGTCCATGCCCGTCACGCTCGTGCAGGCCTAGGTTCCACCGAACCACCCTGGGCCTCCTTCCTGCGTGACTGAGGGCGACTCGTGATGACTGCGAGTGACTAGAAACCCAGTCATTGACGGGCACTGTGCCGAGCGGCAGACTGCCTGCTGCTCGCCTGGCCGAATGGGACCGCGTATCGATACGCAGACGGCCACGGAGCAGGAGGGGACGCCATGAGAAGGCTTCTGATGGTTTGTGGACTCGCGGACCGGGTGGGGGCTCGTCCAAGGCGTCGTCCACTGTGGTGTCCCGAGTCATGACGTCGACGGACCTGGCGGCGGCCTTCCCGACCTCACGGTCCCTGGGCGTCGTCCAGGTGGGGCAGCTCAAGACGTACTACTGCGGCCCGGCGAGCGGCTACGAGATCATCCGTTACCTGCACGGAGCCGGCTTCAGCAGTCGATTCGATGGCACGGCCGCGGGGCAGCCCGGGCTCGCCAACGCCAACCACATGGAGACCGACAAGTACCTGAAGACCGACTGGGCCCGGGCCGACTGGACCCGTGGCGTCAACCGCTGGCGTGGGGTCAACTGGTACGTGCAGGTGCACGCGCCGAGCAGCTCCTTGCTGAAGTCCGTGGCCGCGCAGAGCATCGGCGGCAACGGCATGCCGTTCAGTGGCGACACCGTTGAGTACCAAGGTGGAACGCACTACAACGCGCACCCGGATCACACCATCGGTCACTGGATCGCTGCCTACGCGTACACCGGCAGCGGGTCGACCATCAGCTGGGCCGACTCCTCGACAACCAGTTTTCCAAAGGCGTCCCGGTACTTCTCGTACAGTTCCTCGTCGTTTGCGTCCTTCCTGCAGGGCAACGGGATCGCGTACTGAGATGCGGCACACGCTCACCGCTGCGTTCGTCCTGGCCGGCCTGCTCGTCGCGGGCTGCCAGGGTGAATCTGCTCAGCCTGCACCACTTAGCACCTCGCGCGGACCGTCGACGCCGACGGGCTCCCTTGCGGGTGCCGCGGAGTTGAGCACGGACCTTGCCCGCAAGCCACGGGCTGGCGAGCTCACCGTCCTGACGACCCTGCGGGGCATGTCGGGAACCACTCGCAATGGCGTCCTCGCCCTGTCACCGGACGGTCACGCCCTAGTGGGTGTGAACCCCCCGCCCCTTCAGGGCGGCCTCATCGCGCAAGCTCGGATGCAGGTGATGAGTGGAGGCAAGCGCTCGTGGTTGCCCGCAACGCCCAAGGAGGCTCTTCCGCGGCAGGCCTTTGACGGCGCGATGCCGAACGACGCCACGGCGGCATGGCTGGAGACCAGGTCCACCGACCTTTTCGACGTCGACTGGAAGGTGTTCGGGTGGTCGCACGGCCAGGTCCGGCTGCTCGCCGACTCGGACACCTTCGCCAAAGGTCACCCGCTTCCGCCGGCAGCCGGCGGCGACCACCTCATGGCCAGCGACGGCAAGAGCGTCTGGTGGTCCTTCCGCAAAGCCGGAAGCGAGCTGCCGATCGCCACGAACATCGCCACCGCCGACCTGGCTGGCACCTCAGCGCCTCGCGTCGTCGTCAAGGGTGCCGACCTGCCCACCGTCGACCCGCGCGGGGGGCTGGTGTACGTGCGGGATCCGTACACGGCGCCGCACAGTGTCGGGTACGACATACACCTGCTCCGCGGGACTCGGGACGAGATCGTCTACCACGGGCCTGTGGGAGACGTCGGCTTCATCTCCGAGCTGTGTGTGGGCCCAGACGTGGTGGCCTGGGCCATCCCGGTTGAATCGGACGACGGCGGAACGATCAAGATGCTGAACCGTAGTACTCGGGACGTCCAGACGATCCGCCTGAGGGACAGCGCTCGCGGAACGGAACTGGTCTGCGGCGACGACTTCGTCGCCTGGGGCAACGGAAGCGGCAATGGTGACGCAGGTCAGTACCTGTGGTCGCTCAAGAGCGCGTCGCCGGTGAAGCTGGGCGAGGCGTTCGGCGTCAGCCGGGTGAAAGCGGCGGGACACTATGTGGCGTGGACCCTGCCGCCAACCTCACCGCAAGCATCGGCCGACACCCGACTCGCCCGGTGGAATGGTGGCTGACCGAGGGGTCCCTCGCCCCGCGAGTCGTCACTCGCGTGCGGCCCGGGGGTGGGGCGCCGCCGGGCCGCGCGTCCCCGTCGCGGTCGCGGTCGCGGTCGTGTACGAGGGCGCCGCTCGCCTAGATACGGTTCGGCCGAACGGATGAGGCGAGGTCAACCGTTCGGCTGGTTCATTTCGGACAAAGCATCAGCAAAGCGGATCCCGTTTTACCTCGCCTTTACCCAATGATGACACTTTCTTGACTCGGCCCTAGCCTTCCATTCGGGGGCCACGGACGACCTTGGGGAGGTCGCTCCGAGGCAAGAGGGGGCAGGGTACGGCTGGTCCGGTTGCTGCAGGGGATGGCGACTGGACCGGCCAAACCCGGGGGCAGCCGGATTCCAGCCCGCTTCACCACTTCGCGAAGGCTCGGCACTGACAAACGGCGGCCCACCATGAGAAGGCGTCGGCACTAGTACGTTTGCTGCTGTTTGGATCGACTGTCGCGCGGTTTGCTCTGAGAAGGGACGAACGTCGCCTTGAGCCAAGCCCGGAGCGGTTGCTGCGCTGGCATCTGCACGACGGCCGCGATCGGCAGCGTTCGCTCCACCCCCGCCCGAACACGTTGGGTGGGCGGGGCTGGACGGAAGGAATCGCGATGAGTGAGAACGAACAGGCGAAAATCACCGGGATCACGCACCGGTATGTGCGCTGGCTGATGATCCTGCTGCCACTGCTCCTGCTGGTCGTCTCGGTCGGTACAGGACTCAACAAGGGCGAGTTCGAGACCTCGATCAGCGCCTACTACGGCGGTCCAGTCCGCGACGTCCTGGTCGGCACCCTCGTCGCGACGGCTGCCTGCCTGGTCGCGTACCAGGGCGTGGGGTTGTTGGAGGACTACGCGCTCAATGGGGCAGGCTTCTATGCGGTCTTCGTCGCACTGCTTCCGAATGGCTTCGCCGGGATCATGGCCGACCTCCGGGACAACCCCGCGCCAGACGGAGTCACCGCAGCGGACTACGGCTCCTTCTTGCGGATCGCCCTCTCCATGGTCGTGCTGCTGTGCCTCGTTCTGCTCGTCCGAGAGCTGCGAACGGGTAACGTCACGCAGCTCGTCGGCGCCGAAGTGGGCACCGCGTCGAAGTTCCTTACGCGGTTCTTCGTTCTCTTGACGTCGGTGATCCTCGCGGGCTTCCTGGCGTTGGCGATGTGGCAGCTCTGGCGCGGCCCGGCCGACCAGATCACGATGGAGGGCATCAGCGTGGCCGGTCGGCAGGCCTCGGTCCATTTCCTTGCGGCGGTCTTTCTCATCGCTTCCCTGGGCGTAGCCGTCCTGACCAACACCTGGCCGTTCTTTGGGTTTGGTAGCGCGCTGTGGAAGTCCGGTCGCGGCATCTACCTGGTGATCCTCCTGCTGATGACATTCGGCCTGGTGGTGCCCTGGCTGATTTCGCGGGCGGTGGCCCCGGAACACCTCGTGCTCTTGGTGGAGTGGTGGGAGATCGGGCTGTTCATCGCCTTCTGGACCATGGAGACGCGTCGGATCGTGCGGTCGAGCACGATGGAAAAGGCCCCGCCCGGACCACTGAAAGAACCACAGCGCGTCCCCGAACCTGCACACGACCCCGCTGTGAAGGCGGGGGCCCTCGTCAAGCAGGACTAGTCGATCCGCGACCTCCTCGCGCGGATCGACATTGGCGGGACCTTGAGGAAAGCATGGAGAGGAAGCCCACGATCGCAGGGCGACGGAGTCACTCTCCTAGCAATTGGGCGTGGAGCAGTTCGTGCAGGAACGTCGTGGTGCGTGCCTTGGACCATCGTCGGCCGACGCGGATCGTCTGGTAGAGGTCGGCACTGAAAAGCACCACCAGGATGTCGGCGGCCCTCGCCGGTGAGAGCCCGGTTCGCAGACCGCCGGGTTTGTGGTGCAGTGCGCGGGCGATCTCGCGATAGGACTCGACGCGGCGGCGCTCGCTGACCTCCACCACGGCGGCCGCCTCGGCGTCGCCGGCGGCGCCGTGCATCGCGTTGGCCAGTGGCGCCACCCGCTCGAGAATGGCAACGCCATGGGTGAAGAACACCGCGAACGCGCCTTCTGCGGTGGGGGCGGCTTCGAACTCCGCCCACCACTGGTGCCAGGGCATCAACTCGGCGAGATCTGGGTCTGGTGGCGGTTCGCGCCAGTGGTCGAACCCGATGATGGCTGCCCCCAGGGACTCGCCCAAGAGCGCGGCCTTCGTCCCGAACGTGTAGTAGATCGTCGGAACCGCCACACCCGCCTGGTGCGCCACCTCGGCGATGGTCGTGCCGAGGTATCCCCCCTCGGAGAACAGGTCGTAGGCGGCCCGGACCATCCGTCGCCGGTTGGCCAGCGCCCGGTCTGTGCGGGTGGTCGTGGTAGACATCGGCTCCATACCGGTTCACTATAGTAAGACTATAGTGAAGGAGCGTTGGGCGATGAAGATCCTGTTCGCATCGATGCCCGCCGATGGACACTTCAACCCCCTGACGGGGATCGCCGCCCACTTGGCCGACCATGGTCACGACGTGCGCTGGTATGCCGGACCGGAGTATGGCGCCAGGCTCGACCGTCTGGGGATGCGTTGGTTTCCCTATCGGCGGGCCAAGGAGATCATGGCGAGCAACATCAACGAGCTGTTCCCCGAGCGTGCCGCCCTCAAGGGACCACGGTTGATCAGCTTCGACCTTGACACCTTCTTCGTGAGCCAGGTCGAGGAGAGCTTCCAGGACATCGTGGAGCTCAGACAGGAGTGGTCGTTCGACGCCTTGGTGTGTGATGGCGCCTTCTACGCCGAGCAGCTCGTCGCCGAGGCACTCCAGGTCCCCGTGTTCGCCATCGGCCTGAGCATGGTGTTGCCGGACGCCCAGGGCCCGCCACCGTTCTTCGGGTTGCGCCCCGCACGGAGCCCGGTGGGACGGATCCACCACGCAGTGGTGCGCCGGATGCTGGCCGGCGGGATGAAGGCCGGCACCACCCACTACAACCAGATCCTCGCCCGGCACGGCGTCGCACCGATCAGCCTCGATGGGTTTCCAGATGGTCCGATGCTCAAGTCAAACCGTGTCTTCCTCAACGGTTCTCCCGGCTTGGAGTTTCCCGGCTACCGACCTGCCCCCAACGCCGAGTTCGTCGGCCCGCTGAGCCCGGCTCGCCGCGCCTCCGGCCCGGACACGGCACTGCCGGCCCTGGTGGTCGAGACCTCGCTGAGGGTGGTGGTGGTCTCGCAGGGAACCGTCGACAACTCCGACCCGGGCAAGCTGATCGTCCCAACCATCCAGGCACTGAAGAACTCGCCGTACGTGGTCGTGGCCACCACCGGGGGCGCGCACACCGAGACCCTCCGTGAGCGCTTCCCCGAGCCGAACGTGGTCATCGAGGACTTCATCGCTTACGACGACCTCTTTCCGCACGTCGACGTATTCGTCACCAGCGGCGGCTTCGGCAGCAACCTCGCGGCCTTCCTCCGCGGGGTCCCGGTCGTCGCGGCCGGCAAGCGAGAGGGGAAGAACGACATCAACGCCCGGGTCGGCCACAACAAGCTCGGGATCGACCTGCGCGGCGAGCACCCCAGGCCCGCGGCCATACGCCGGGCCGTCCGCACCGTCCTCGGGGACCCCAGCTACGCCAAGCAGGTCGCAGCCCTGCGTGCCGAGCTTCACACATACACCCCCATGCAGACAATCGAGAACGCAATCCTGCAGGCGTCGGCAACGCCTCACGCCCTGCGTTGACGTTGTGGGCCATCTCCACTGTCGTGCCCACGGAATCCACGGGCAGGCGGGGGGCGTAGGGAATGAGTCTGGGGCAGCGAGGTGGCTACCGCTCGACGTAGACCGTGAACGGTGGGATGACACCGTGCGACTCGGCCTGCGCTGCGACCTCCGGCGGCATCGACTCCAGCATCGCCATCAGCGCATCGACATCATCGGTGTCGACGCTCACCGCTGCCTTGTTACTGCCGTCGAGCGCGACGAGGTCGGTCACCCCGGTGGCGCCCGGCATGGCTGCCGCCCGCTCGTCCTTGCCGGCCAACCAACGGTCGACCTCGCGGATGTCGTGCGTGATGATGACTCGGGGCACTGCGCCCACCTCCGTCGCCTTCTCGCGCCGGCGGTCCAACGACGGCGTCCTGACGACATCGAGTCTGCTCCGCGCTCGACTCGCTGACCTCACGCGTTTGAGTGATTCCATGAGGCACAGTGCCGAACGCATGTGACTTCAGTATCCGGATGTCGGGAGAGCCCGATATGCCCTCGACCGAGCGGCTGATGGCCCATACTCCGTACAGGCGATGCCGACCCCCCTAGTTGGGGTCGATGCTCGGGAGTGCGGCCATGCGGCCGCGTTCTGCGGGTCCTGAGCCTGTCGAAGGGTGCTGCGATGTCCACGTTGGTTCGTCACATTGTCACCGCGTCTGCGGTAACCCTCGCCGCCATCGCACCCGCACTGTCTGCCGCCGCCGCGCCGCCGGACGAATCACCTGCTCGTCCCGACACGGTCTCCGCTGGGAAGGGCGACCGCGACCACGACAAGGTGGCAGACGACCTCGAGGCAGCTCTCGTCCGGCGCGGCGCAGGTGACCGCGTGCGGGTCATCGTCCAGGGCGCCTTGCCCGGCGAGGGACGCCGCGCTGCGCCCTCGCTCACTGTCAGCCACAGCTACCGACTCGTGCGCGCGTTTGCTGGTTCGCTCACCGCGGGACAGGTCTCGGCCTTGGCAGCGATCCCTTCGGTGACGAGGGTGGAGCTCGACGGCGTGGTCCGGGCCATGGACGCCGCGGGCGATGACGGGTACGGCGTGGCTGCCGCCCGCGCCGCATACAGCCCAACGCTGGACGCCCTCGACGGCAGTGGGGTGGGCATCTGTGTCATCGACACCGGGATCGATCCCAACCATGAGCAGCTCTCCGGGCGGGTCGTGGGGTGGCGGGACTGGGTGAACGGCCGTGCCACCGCCTACGACGACCACGGTCACGGAACGCACGTCGCGAGCATCGCCGCCGGTGACGGCACGGGGTCTGCGGATGCTGACCGCTATGGCGGGGTGGCCAGGGGCGCGCTGCTCGTCGGCGCCAAGGTACTCAACTCGTCGGGCTCCGGTTCGGACGCCGACGTCGCCGCCGCGATCGACTGGTGTGCCGCCCGCAGTGATGTGCGGGTCATCTCGATGTCGCTCGGGAGCCCCGGCGGTGACGGAAGCGACCTCGGCAGCCAGATGGCCAACGCCGCCGCCGCGGCGGGAAAGGTCGTTGTCGTGGCGGCAGGCAACTCCGGTGACGCCCCCGCCACGATCACATCGCCCGGCGTCGCGACCAACGTCATCACCGTTGGTGCGGCGTCGGACGAGACGACCCTGCCCGGCGGACTCGACACCGACACCGGGCTCTACCTCGCGGGGTTCTCCGGGCGTGGACCCACCGCCAACCCGGCTGCGCCCCTCAAGCCGGATGTGGTCGCCCCGGGTCTGAGCGTCGTGGCGGCGAAGGCCAACACGACCAGCTCGTATGTCGCCTTCTCCGGCACCTCGATGGCGACGCCATTCGTCGCCGGGGTCGTGGCCCTCGGGCTGGAAGCCGCTCCAGCCAGCACGCCGGCGGCCGTGAAGGCTGCGCTGCAGGCCAGCGCCCAGGACGCCGGTGCGACCGGCGCGGACAACGAGTGGGGGTACGGCCTGGTGGATGCGCGTGCCTTCATCGCGGGGTTGGGTGCCGAGCCGGCCGGCACCGCCGCGTGGCCGGGCCGCCAGGTGCTGACGGGCTCGCTCGGTGCGAACGCCAGTCGTGACACCGCGATCAGCGTTTCCACCGCGGGGCGGCCGCTGGGCGTGACACTGCAGACCACCACAGGCGCCGCGACGTGCCTGCTGCCGATCGGCACCACCTGCCTCTACGGGTACGAGTGGGCCCCGGACCTCGACGCGTACCTCATCAACCCGTCGGGCAGCGTCGTAGCAGTCAGTCGCTGCATGCTCGAGGCCACGAACGGGAACTGCGCGGCGCCCGGACGCTTCGAGACCCTCGGCGTCTCGAACGCTGCAGCCGGCACGTGGACGCTGCGCGTGGAGTCGTTCTCCGGGGCTGGGAGCTACCTCGCCGACGTCTTCGGCGGGCTTTCCGGGTCGATGCCACCGCCGCCACCGCCGCCCGCTGTGCCATCGGCGCCCACAGGGCTGACTGCCGTGACCGCGTCCTCGACGCAGGTCCGGCTGGCCTGGACCGACACCTCCAGCAACGAGAACGGATTCCGCGTCGAGAGGTGTACCGGTGGGAGCTGCACGGCATTCGCGGTCGTCGCCTCACTCCCAGCGGGCAGCACGGCATACACGAGCACTGGGCTCAAGGCCAACACGAACTATCGCTACCGCGTCGTGGCATGGAACGACGCCGGGGCGTCGGCCTACTCCAACATCGCCACGGCCAAGACTTCACGCAGGTAGCCAGGGAGTGAATCCGTACTTGCCGTTCGTCTCAGCCGTGCTTCCTTCTCGTTGGTTCGACGATGCAATTCGTCCTGGCTGCCCGGGGCCCACCCGTCGGACCATCGAGTCTGGGCAACTGCGACAGTTACCGGATGCTCCGTCTCGCGGCGGAATGGGACAGGCACGAGTCGACACCGATGTGGTGGATGAGTCCCTCATGCCTCCTCTCTGGTCTGTACTGGTGCCTTGAAACAACGTGGTCGGTAGTCTCGAGCGGTGACGAGCGAGCCATTCGGCATGTTCGAGGGGATGTACGCCGGCGCGGAGGCGGGCGGGGTCAAGCCGCCCTGGGACTACGGCGCCCCTCGTCCACAGCTCGTGGCGTGGGCTGAGGCGCAGAACCTGGCCGGGGGTGGCCGCGAGGCGCTGGTCGTCGGGTGTGGCTACGGAGCTGACGCCGAATACCTTGCCTCGCTGGGATATCGCACCACTGGGTTCGACTTCGCGCCGACCGCGATCGCTGCAGCGCGGCGGAAGTATCCCGCCAGCGAGGTGAAGTACCTCGTTGCCGATGTCCTGGATCTTCCTGGTGAGTGGCAGCGTCGGTTCGACCTGGTCGTAGAAAGTCTCACCGTGCAGTCGATGCCGCCAGAGCAGCACACGGAAGCTGCGCAGAAGATCGGCTCGCTAGTGGCACCAGAAGGCACGCTGCTGGTCCTTGCGACCACCCGGGACGAAGGGGCCGAGGTGAAGGGACCGCCGTGGCCGCTGTCCCGTGTAGAGCTCGAGGACTTTGCCCTCGGCGACCTCACCCTGCGCCGGGTCGAGCGGATCGAGGGCGGCGCTTGGTGGCGAGCCGAACTCTCAAGAGGAGAGGCACATTCGACCAATCACGCGGGCGGCTCATAGATCGGCTCCTGCCTGTGGTCATCTCCCGGCGGAAAGACGCGGTTCGGGCTGCCAGAGTCACTTGGGCACGAAGCTCGTGGGGTGACGAACCCGGATGTTGAAGGTGCCCTGGCGCCGCTCTGCGGCGTGGACAAGGGGCCTCTTGGGCGGGGATCGCCCGTTCGGTCCGGTTTGGAGCAAACCGGTCGATATTGCTTCGAGGCGGGGGCGCGGAACGTTACCTTGGTGCATCGTCCTTCCCAGACCCTGAGGAAATTCGTTGCACCGCACGCTGGCCGCTGGCCTCGCTGCCCTGGTCGGCTTCACGGTCCTTGCCCAGACGCCTGCGTCCGCTGTCGAGCCGCACGATGCCGGCGCACCGCCCATGGTCCTGACCCTCGCGGGCGACGGCCTCGGGTCGTCCGGACCCGCCTCCCGCGTCATGCTGCCGTCAGACGTCTTCATCGACGGCAGAGCCGACGGCACCCTGCTCGCCCACGATTCCCAGCGGCTCATGCGGGTCGACCCCGCGACGGACCGAGTGACCGTCCTTCCATGGCCGACTGACTCCGGCTTTTGGGTCGGCGGGGACCTGGCCGTGGACGGCGGTGAGGTGGTCATGGGAGCCGACAACCGCATCATCCGCTTCACCCCGGGCGGCGGGCCGGCTACCACTCTCTGGTCAGGCGGTGGACCCACGGCTCTCGATGTCGGAGCCGACCACGCCGTGTGGGCCCTGGCCGGCGGCCGCGTCCAGCGGCTGCCCCTTGGTGGCGTGTGGACCGCCCTCACCCCGGTCGGTGCCATCGTCGAGGGCCTCGACCTCGCCGTGTCGCCCGACGGCACCAAGGCCTACGTCCTCGACGTGGGCAGCGGCCATCGCGGCGTCTACGAGGTGACCACTGCCGGACTCGGGACGCGGGTCGCCGGCAACGGCGGCAACGTCGGTGCCTTCCTGGCCGGGCGGCAGTCGCGTGAGGTCTCGACCGTCGATGTCACCTCGATCAGCACGGACGCCACGACGCTGACCATGTCGTCGCCCGACAACGCCGTCCTACAGGCCCCGCTGGCGGGCGGCCCGCTGACGCAGGTCAGCAGCGGCGCGTGCACCGGCCGGTTGAGCCAGCTGGGGGCTGACCTGGCCGTCGGGTGCAACACCGGCCCGGGTGAGCGGTCACTGCACCGGTTCTCGGTTGCTGGCGTCGACCGGGGCCGCATCCTGGGGATGGACCCCGAGCAGCCCTGGTCGCCTGACGGCGTCCTCGCCACCGACGCCTATCTCGACGAGGTCCGCGGCTCCGCCGGCACACCGGACGGGCGCGTGGTCTTCACGACAGAGCACGGTCTCGTGCGGGAGGTCCGGAGCGACGGCACGCTGTTGACGCGCGCGCGGCTGTCGCCACTCACCACCGGCCGCGGCAAGGTTGCGCTCGGCGACGACGGCACGGCATACGTCACGACGGGCACCGGCTCGCTCACTGCGGTGAGTGTCAACGGCACGGTCAGCGACGTGGCGGTCTCGGCCGACGTGGCCGACGTCGAGGTGCTGTCCGACGGTGCTCTCGCAGTCGCGGACCGGGCGGGGCACCGGATCCTGCGGGTGACCGCCACCGGCACGCAGACAACCCTGACCTCCGCCATCGGAGACCCCGTTGACCTCGCCCGCTCCGGTGACCGGCTGCTCGTCGCCGAAGGCGGCCTGCGCTGGGTCGACGCCGACGGAGGGGTCAGCACGGTCCTCAGCGGGGGCGCACCCACCAGCGTGACCGCGACGGTCGAAGGGCCGTGGGCCAACGTTGACTACCAGTACCTCGGGGGAATCGCGGTCATCGCCGCGGACGGGTCGATGCAGCCGGTGGCTGCGGTCGGCGGCGTCGTCGCCCAGCTCCAGGCCGTGGGCGATGGCAGCGTCCTTCGCGCCGGTGGACGGACGGTCAGCCGCATCCTCACTCCGGGCCTCGGCGCATCGGTGCCACCACTGGGCGTCACGGCGACACCGGGTGAGGGGAGGGTCTCCATCGGCTGGGACAAGCCGTTCGCGGACGGGATGATCGTCGCAAAGCGGGGTTCGACCCCCCCGCACGACCACTGGGACGGCGTCCAGCTGCCCTGGCCCACCAGTAACCCTATGACCGTCATGACGATCGCAGGTGAGCCGCTCGTGCCCGGCGAGGAGTGGTCGTTCGCGTTCTTCGAGCGCGGGTACACCACCAACCAGGCCGGTTCGGCGATGGCCATGGGCCCGCCGGTGGGCGTGACCACCGCCGCCTTGCCCGACACCACGCCGCCGGGGCAGCCCACGGACGTGGTCCTCAACGCGACGCACACCGAGATCAGCTTGGGGTTCAACGACCCCCGAGTGGACGACCTTGCCAAGGTGCTCGTCCGGTATGCCGCCGGCTCGACGCCGCCTGCCAGTGTCACCGACGGCCTGCCGTTCCCCGAGGACGTGGACGGGGCCGGGTGGTGGTGGGGAACGTTGCCCAACCCGGTGAGGGGTCAGGACTACGCGGTCTCGATCTTCCTCATGGACCATCAGGGCAACGTCTCGACCTGGACCGGCCTCACCCGGCTGGACTTCGAGCCACCCGCGCAGGTCATGCAGGTGAGCGTCGAGCCCTCGTACCAGAGCCTGCGTTTCGCCTACACCGCGCCCACGGACGCCGACTACTCCGGGACCTTCTATGCGATCGGTGCCGCGGGTGCGACGCCGAGCACCTCGACGATGCGCTGGGCTGGCGGCACCCCCGTGTTCACGCCGACCGAGCTCGCCATGGACACCGACTACACGTTGGCGCTGTGGACGATGGACGTGTCGGGCAACCTGGGCGAGCCGGTCCTCGTGCCCTTCCACACGCTGCTGGACACGACGCCACCCGCGGCGCCGGGCGGGTTGGCGGCCATCGGCGGGGACTACGAAGTCACCGCGACCTGGACGGCTCCGACGGACGCGGACCTGGCCTCGCAGACGGCCGTTCTGACGGACACCGTCACGGGCGCGCGGACGCAGGCCTCGCCGCTCGCGAAGACGGCCGGCACCTACACGTGGCCGCGCCTGGCGGGTGGCCGCACCTTCACGGTGGAGGTCTTCGCCACCGACCGGCAGGGCCTTACCTCCACGACGGTCAGCGCGGAGGTGACGACGGCCCCGGACACGAACGGCCCTCCACCTGCCATCCCCCTGTCCTCGATCTCCGTCACGCCGGCGTCGACGCGCAGCGTGGCCGTCAGCTTCCCGCGGCCGGTCCTGCCCGACCTCAAGACCGTGGGGTACGAGGTGCGACCGCTCGGCGCAGGCCTCGACCCCGTAGGTTCCGTCTACGCACTGCCGCTCAACTCGGCCACGGTCAACGGGAAGGTGACCTTGCCCGAGGCCATGACGGCATACCAGCTGGTCATCCACGTGTGGGACCTCAACGGCAACAGGGCCCGCACCGTCATCCCGTCCGTGGTCGGCGCCCCGAATGCCTCGGAACTGCCCTTGGCCCCGGTCAACCTGCTGGTGAGCTCGCCGCGGGACAACACCCTGGACGTGACGTGGGGGAGGAATGCCTTCAGCGTCCCGGTCAGCACGTGGAAGGTCACGGCGACGTCCGGCAGCCTGACTCGCACGGTGGAGGTCGAGGGGTCTCGCACCGCCGTGCAGCTCGGGGGCCTGGTCGGCCGGACCACGTGGCAGGTCAAGGTCCTCGGCCTCGGCACCTGGGGGGCGGGGCCGAACACCACCGCATCGCCGGTCACCGTGGGCGACACGACTGCTCCGCAACCGGTGACGGCCGCAAAGGCCGTGCCGTCGTACGACACCGACACGCTGACGTGGACCAACCCCGCCGACTTCGACCTCGACCACGTCGACGTCATCAGGCGCGGGGCCACCGCGGCGGAGACCAAGCTCGTGTACCGAGGCAAGGGAACGACCTTCCGGTCCACTGGCCTGGTCGCCGGGCGGTCGTACACCTACGAGCTGCGCACCTATGACGCGTTCGGCCAGACCTGGTCGAGTTTCGTCCGCCTGGACAACCGAAGGTCCGCTCCCACCCTCGCCGGTTCCACGACCATCAAGTACGGCTCGAGCACACGGGTCTCCGGCGTCCTGCGGTTCGACGGCGCGCCGCTGGCTGCGCGGAAGGTGACGCTGTTCGTCCAGAAGTACGGCACGACGACGTGGGCCGCCCTGACCAGCGCCACGACGACGAGCACCGGCGCCTACGCGTTCACGGTCAAGCCCTCGTACAGCACGCGCTACCGGATCGGCTACGTCGGGGCAGCCGCTGTGGGCGGCGCCTACAGCCCGGTGGCCGCCGTGTCGGTGGCACCCACGGCCACCATGGGGGCAAGCCGCACGAGCCTCAATTACGGCGGATCCGTCACCCTCTCGACCACGATCAGGCCGGGGCACGCAGGCTCAACCGTGACACTGCAGCGGTGGAACGGCACCGCCTGGGCAACGGTGACGACCAGGAAGCTTTCGAGCACCAGCTCGACCACCGCCTACGTCAAGCCGCCGGCGCGCGGCACCAACAAGTACCGGTGGTTGCTGCCGGCCCACACGGACCACACGTCAGGTGTGTCTGCCACGGCCTCGGTCCGGGTCTACTGAGCCCAGGGATTTCTACGCATTCGCGGGGACGGTCGATGTGGATGGTGTCGCCCGCGATGACTCACGCATCCAGTGCTGGGTCTGCGGTCATCCCCCGTGTTCGGGGGGTTGGAGTTTGATGCCGCGGCCTGCCCAATGGAGAGTTGGTGGGCGATCCGGGCCGCACCCCACGCGGCTGTTAGACGATTCCCTTAGGACCGGTGTCCGGCCAGACTCGGTCCAGGTGGTCGGTGGGAATGCTCGCCATCGCGGCTGCCCACCGAATCGGTGTGGCTCTCTTTCGGTTTGCGTGCCCACCGTCCACCGTGGCGAGGCGTGGCTCAAGAAGGGACTGCCCTGCTCGTAATAGCAATGCCCACCTCGCGTTCCTCCGTTGTTGCGACGAAGCGAGGTGTTGGGTGTGGCGAGGGTGTTCATCGG